>NZ_QFWH01000003.1 GCF_003149375.1 Vampirovibrio chlorellavorus | reverse complement strand
AAAAGCGTTGCGACAAGGGCATATTCAAAGCGCTATTCCCCGAAAAAAAGCACCCAGCGGCAAAAAAAGACGAAAATTAACCGAATCCGCCAAAGCCATTTTTAAAAGCAGATGGAAAGTGGAACGGGGTTTTGCTTGGCTGGATGGCTTTCGGCGGCTCGTTACCCGCTGGGAATTTTATCCCGAAATCTACCAAGCGTTCACTTCAGTCGCCATTATTTGCATTCTACTGCGTTAGTTTTGCGAAGGGGGCTAGACTAACCATTTTTGAAAACCCGAAATTTTACCCCTCAAGTTATACTCAGCTTGGTCGATTCATATACTAACTCCCGCGATAAACCAGCCTATTTGGGAGACACTACTTGCGAACGCTCCTTCAAAGGATTAAACGCTGTAGACGCACCCCGGATTTTACACTGGCCGAACTACTCATTTCGCTATCCATTCTGGCCTTGATTGCCACCTTTACCATCCCCAAAATTCTCGTCACCCAGCAGAATAACAGCTACAACGCCGCTGCCAAAGAGGTGGCCGCCATGGTCAGCGCCGCTTATGACCAGCATAAACTAGCCGGCAATTTAACCACCAACACCACCATGAGGGACCTGACCCCTTACATGAACTATCTTTCCACCACCTCCAGCCCCATAGACTACATCTACGGCTACAGCGTCAATGTGGACTGCACCAGCAATAACGTATGTTTGCGGCTCCACGCCGGCGGCGTGCTTATGTACCATCAGGATCGACGGTTTAATGGAACCAACCTGAACAACGGCATCCAGTTTTACTATGCCCCGGATGGTCTCTACGTAAACACCACCAACGACCCGGGCAAAGCCATACAATTCACCATTTGCTACAAAGGCCGCGTTCCAGATGTCGGAAACGCATTGACCAACACCCAGAACAACGTGGATACCTACAGCGCCCTACCCGCGGGAGTGGCCCCCTGGTTCAGCTGGAACTAGCAGACCCGCTTACTTCTCAAACAGGGCGTCAATAAACTCGGTGGCGCTAAAGTCCTTGAGATCCGCAATGCCCTCGCCCACGCCCACCATCTTCACCGGCAACCGGTACTCCTGGGCAATGGTCAGAATCACCCCGCCCTTGGCCGATCCATCCAGCTTGGTTAGTACCACCCCGGACAGATCCACGGTTTCCTTGAACACGCTGGCCTGCTTCAGGGCGTTTTGACCGGTGGTGGCATCCAGTACCAGCAAGGACTCCAGGATAGCGCCCTCGGGCATGCCCTGATCAATGACCTTCCGTATCTTGCGCAGCTCTTCCATCAGGTTAAACTTGTTCTGCAAGCGCCCGGCCGTATCCAGTAACACCACATCGGCTTGCGCTTCCCGGGCCTGCTTGAGGGCCTCGTAAATTACCGCCGCCGGGTCTTTGGCGTTGCCCGCCCCCACAAAGGTAGCCCCGGCCCGCTGGGCCCACACTTCCAGCTGTTCTTCAGCGGCGGCCCGGAAGGTATCGCCCGCCCCAATGACCACGGTTTTACCCTGCTGAATGAAGCGGTTGGCCAGCTTGCCGATAAACGTGGTTTTTCCGGCCCCGTTGACCCCCACCACCAGATAAACGTTCATTTTTCCGGGTTCAAAGCGCAACTGGTTGGCCTGCTGAAACGGGGTGAGAATATCCAGAAACTCCTGCCGCAGAAAGGTCATCATCTGCTCTGAGATGCCCAGTTCATCCTTGCGCTGACGAATCCGCTCGCTGATGCGGGTGGCCGTCTCCAGCCCCACGTCGGCCCGGATGAGAATTTCCTCGATTTCGTCAATGGTGTCCTGATCGATCTCGGACTCTTTCAACAGACCAAAGATCTTGCCCACTATGGACTTTCCGGTCAGGGCTACGGCGTTGCGTAAACTGCCCAGAGCGGATTCATCCGCCGGTGGGGGCAGCGTCTCGGTTCCAGTGGCGGCGTCCGTCGTTTTTTTACCGAACCAGTTGAACATGGGCCGTCCCTTTCAGCTAGGAGGAAATGCTTTGCTCCCGAAGGCTGCCCCGCAGGGGCTTGTCGGTTTCCACGGATACTTTTTCCGCAAGGGAGGCCAAGATCCCGTGAATCAGACGGTAGCTTTCCTCGGTGGAAAACTGCTTGGCCAAGTCCACGGCCTCGTTGATGGTCACGCTGAGATCCACCTTTTCCATAAATTTCATTTCAGCAGCGGCCAGACGCAAAATATAGGCGTCCATGCGCACCAGTCGATCCATGCGCCAGTCCGTCATGTGCTGGTTCAGGACTTCATCCAGGTCGGACCGATGCTCAGCCACCAGCTTGATGAGCTGGAACGCATAATCCTGAACGCTTTCAGCGGCCATCAGGGTGGTCAGCTCAGGGACACGCAGGGCTTCAAACAGGTATTCCGCCCCTTGCAGGCACTGCTCGATTTTTTCCACCATCTGCCGGGTGGTAGGGATTTCAACCGCCTTAACCTCGGCTTCCAGCGGAGATTCCAGGTTGGTGGGATGTTCCAGCTCGTAATCCAGCAAATAGCGGCTCACTTCAGCCAGTTGATCGGCCGCGGACTGGATCTGAAACTCAGCCTCCGCCGATAAAGCCCGTACCGCGGACAACACCTGCTCCTGCATGGTCGATTTTTGGGCCACCGCGTCAGCGTTTAACTGACCATCCCCCTGTTTGTCCAGTTGGAACAGGGTCAGTAGGGCAAGTTCTCGGGAAGCGTGTCGAGCGTTCATAGTAGATGGAATCCTATCATAAAAAGGCGTAGACTGGGGGATAGAGAGGCAATAGAGTCGATTGTCCAGCTCAGGGGCATCAAATCATAGATTAACTTTCAGTTTCCAATAAACATAGCGCCCGAGCAATTCCAGGCATGGCCCGCCCTGTTACAATCAGCCCGCCACAAAAGGCTTTATTCATCAGCTACCCGGCAGCCCACCGAGAGCCCGGAGAGCGCCTCAAAGAGAGCGGCAGGCCCGGGTCAAGGGTTTGCAGGGGCCTTCAGCAAACCGAGTTCCCCCAGAATGCTGGACACCGCTTGCGGCATATCCTCAAACACAAACTCGGGGGGCTCCGGCAGACTTTGATATTTCCCTGCCAGCACCCGCTGACCGTATCCCGTTTTCAGCAAGACGCTTTTGCAGCCTGCCCGTTTGCCAAAGGCCACATCACTGGCCTTGTCCCCCAACACGTAGGAGCGAGACAAATCAATCTCCGGGAAACGGGTCAGGGCCTGCTGAATCATGCCCGGCTCCGGCTTGCGGCACTGGCAATCCACGGCGAACTCCGGCACAATGCCTTTCTCCAGATGGGGACAGTAATACACGGCATCCAGATGGGCGTCCGCCTCCTGTTTTAACAGCTCCTGAAGCCGGTCATTGAGGGCGTGGATATGAGTCAAATCGTAGAATCCCCGGGCGGCCCCGGTCTGATTGGTGGTCAAAATAGCCAGCACTCCGGCCTCGTTCAAGCAGCGAATGGCCTGGGCAACTCCCGGGATCAGTTCCAAGTCCTGAACATTTCGGATGTAACCCTTTTCCACATTCAAGGTACCATCCCGATCCAGAAAAAAAGCAATGGTCATAGCGATCCCATCATTCAAAAGGCATGTGACACAGGGGATTAAGCGGTGAGGCTGCCGATGCTGGGCTTGCCGCTGCAACGTGCCCCTTTTTTAAAGCGCTCAGGCTATTGAGGAAGACCTCGTGAACCAGTGTAGCAAAAAAGTACCCGCACCCTCAGAGAAAGATAAAGCGCCGTGGCAAGAATCGGGCAAGAAGCGCACAGGACGTCAAGAAGCCCAGAAAATTACTTCTCTGGGCTTCTTGGAAATTCTGGTTCTCGGCCCCACTACTTCTTGGCGACGAGTTCCTTGAATTTTTTGCCAGCGGAAAAAGCGGGAACCGTCTTAGCGGCGATTTTCAGCTCTTTGCCGGTTTGAGGGTTACGGCCAGTGCGGGCAGCGCGTTTGCGAGGCTCGAACGTACCGAAGCCAACCAAGGTCACCTTCTTACCTTTCGCAACGGTCTTTTCGATAGTAGCGATGGTGTGGGTAAGAATCTCAGCGACTTGCTTCTGGGAAGTCTTGGTCTTCTTGGATACCTCTTGTACTAATTCTTCTTTATTCATTGTTTACACCTCCTTTCAATTTGTGACTACGAAGATTATATCAGTAGTCACAGGATGTGCAACACAAAATTCCCCCGAATAGCCTAGTTTTTTACTCTTTCATGAGAGGAAAGCGATGATCGACTTTGGGCTTCAGAGTATCAAAACACTGATGAGAGATGCCCTTTTGGGTTTTCTTAATTTGAAATCCTGTAGGTTTTGTAAGGGCAATACTGTTCCCATTTCAAAGCTCAAAAAAGCCTGTCAAACCAATGTTTTTCAACTTTTCAAACAAATAATAATTTAAATAAAATAAAACAATCAAAGCGCATCAAGCCCTTAATACCCCGAACATTTTACAGGAGGAGACGTCTGAGCTAGACTAGCCCCAACGCATAATACAGATTGTTTGCTGCGGTTGCCTGTTTTTTTATCCCTACATATATAGGTAGGAAAGAAAAAACAAAAACACCCAAAAAGCAAAAGCGCTGCCTCCTGTTTCAAGTTCGAAAATTGCCGTTGTCCATCGAAAAGAGACCCCCTCCCATGAGTACAGCCCCATCCTCCGTGAGCCCTTCGGCCAACTTGCTGTCTCCGGCCGAACGAAAGCAACAACTGATTCGCGATATCAAAGCACTCAAAAAAGAGCGCAACGCCATCATTCTGGCTCACCTGTACGAGCGGATCGAAGTGCAGGACGTGGCCGATTATCACGGAGACTCTCTGGGACTCAGCCAGTTGGCCGCCTCCACCGACGCGGACGTCATCGTATTCTGCGGCGTTCATTTTATGGCGGAAACCGCCAAGCTACTCAGCCCGGCCAAGACCGTGTATCTGGCCAATCCCAACGCTGGCTGCCCCATGGCCGATATGATCACCCGGGAGGAACTGGTGCAATTCAAGGCGGAGCATCCCGGGTTACCGGTGGTGGCCTATGTCAACACCGCCGCCGATGTCAAAGCCGAGGCCGACTACTGCTGCACCAGCGCCAATGCCGTGGAAGTGGTGGCCTTTGCCGCCAAAGAAACCGGCAGTAACCGGATTTTATTCGTGCCGGACAAGCACCTGGGCGCTTATGTGCAGTCGCAACTCCCACAGGTGGAGCTGATTTGCTGGGAAGGCTTCTGCCCCACCCACTTGCGCATGAACCCTGAAGACGTGATCAAGCTGAAAAAAGAGTACCCGGACGCTGAAATTCTGGTACACCCGGAATGCGACCAACCCATGAAAGACATGGCCGATTTTATTGGCAGCACCACCGCCATCGTCAAACGGGCCAAGGAAAGCAAGGCCCGCACTTTTATTGTGTGTACCGAAGACGGTGTTAGCCAGCGCCTGTCTCAGGATTGCCCGGACAAACTCTTTTTTACCCCCACCCGAGCTTCCGCCGTGTGCCCCAATATGAAACTGACCCGACTGGAAAATATCTACAAGTCCCTGATGGGTCAAAATGAAGAAATTACCATCCCCGAAGAAGTGGCTGAAAAGGCCCGTCACTGCATCGACTCCATGATGCGGGTGGCTGGCAGCAAAGGCGGCCCGGTCATGAGCGGCAAGCACGGCTAGTTACGCACTACAACGCATTGACTAAAGCAAGGCTGCCTTCACAGCGCGTTTGTAACTGCTTGAGTACAGCGAGTTAAACAGAGGGCATGGCAAATCTTGCCAGAAGCAATTCCATAGTCTGTTTGAGCGGAGCGCAGTTTTACAAACGTGCGGTGAAGGCAGCCTTGCCTTAGTTGATGGCAAAACAAAATGACAAAAAAGTTTTAGCGCACTTGCACATTGAGACCGAGCAGGATGGCATGGTTCATGCGATCCGGTACCGGGTCCCGACTGTAGTTAAACTGGTTCAGGTAGCCCAGCTCCGCATTGACTGACGGGCTCAGTTTTCGGCTCACCCCCACAAATAAGCGGTTTTGATCAAAACCAGCGGCCGGGCCGTTGCTCACCCCTTTCAGGGTCACAAACGCCTCATCGGACACCACCAGAAACCAGCGCTCTTTGGCATCCAGTGGATACATCCCCCGAACCATGTGCCGTAGCCGGATGGAGACTCGCCCATCATTGTTCTCAATCCACCGTTCTTCCAGCCGGGTGCGATTGGTGAGTTGCAGACGACGAATTTTCCCTTGAATGTTGACCTGTTGATGCAACCGATGCTCATTCACGTTGATGGGTTCAAACACGGGGGCCCAGGCGTAGCCTTGCCACACTGAAACCCGTTGACTCAACTGCCAGCCCACGGCGGTACGCAGAATCAGCTGGGTAAAGTCCCCACTGGTACCCCGGTCTTGCAAGTTCCCCACCCGGGGTTGGGCCTCTCCCATCAACAACACACGCTTACCGGGGGTGAGCGGCAAGGTCAGGCCCACACTCCCCCACTGCTGCAAATCATTGCGCAGGGCTTCGCTGGCCAGTGCCGGGCTTGCCATACCCCACAAGGCCATCAGGGTCACTGACCCGATAAAAGCGTTCAAAAACCTGTTTAGCATCGTATTCCACGCATTGAGACCCAGCCTTTGGTCCTAATGGCATTATAAGCGCTATGGACTAAACGCAGACCCAAAATCCTGTTTTGGCGTTATGTTCTGGCGGTGTATTCTAGCAATCAGCTTATTAGTAAATTCTAATATTTTAAAATTATAATTTTATGGAGACGCCTGCTTCACTTACAATACCGGCATGTCACGCACCCAAATTATGGCCATTTTAAACGTTACCCCCGACTCCTTCTCCGATGGCGGAGCCCTTCGCTCGCTGGATCAGGTGGTGCAGGCCGCTCAGGAGGCCCTGCAGGCCGGGGCGGACATTCTGGATATTGGCGGGGAATCCACCCGCCCCAACGCCACCACCATCTCCCCCCAAGCGGAATCAGACCGGGTACTGCCAGCCATCCGGGCCATTCTGGAGGCTTTCCCCCGTGCCTGTATCAGTATCGATACCCGCAAGGCCATGGTGGCCGAACAGGCCTTAAAGGCAGGCGCCCAGATGGTAAACGACGTGTCCGGCTTTCAGTACGATCCGGCCATGGCCGAGGTCTGTGGGCAGGCTGGATGCCCGGTGGTGCTGATGCACAGCCAGGGAACCCCGGAAACCATGCAACACAACCCATGCTACCCACACGGGGTACTTCAGGCAGTCCTTCAGTTTTTTGAACGGCAGATTGACCGGGCACAGCAGGCGGGCATTTCCAGACACAACATCATTCTGGATCCCGGCTTTGGCTTTGGCAAAACGCTGACCCATAACCTGACTCTGCTCCATCAACTGGACACGCTGAAAACGCTGGGCTTGCCCATCCTGGCCGGAACTTCCCGCAAATCCTTTCTGACTCTGGGCCAGCAAACCATCCTCCCGATAGAAAGAGATGCCCTGACGGCGGCCAGTCTGGCCATGGCCATTGAACGCGGGGCAAAATATGTGCGGATACACAATCCAGCCACTCAGGTTCCGGTGATTCGATTCATTGAAGCCACCCGCGGCGTAACGCCGGAAGTGTTGCCAGACCCGGCCAAGTATCAGGACAGGCTATGCTATGATGGGCAGTAGTTTTTCCCTGATGCTGGTTTTTTACATGTTGCCTTCCCCCATGAATTCCCGTCCCGAGTTGCTGAGTATCGGACTTGGCCTGCTTTTCTGCGTGTTTTTGCTTCATCAACCGGCCCTGGCCGATTGCAAAACCCACTACGATCAATCGGTGCAATTGCTGGACGCCAACCTGCAAAAGAGCAAGGAGCCCAACAGCAAAACCGATGCGGATGCCTTTGAAGCCAGTTTCAAGGAGGCTGTCAAAAAACTGCAAGGCGACAAATGTATGCCGGAACTGATGAACCTGATCCAGCATATTCAGACCGAGCAACAAAAGCATCCCCGCACCTCGCAAAACAACAAACCCACTCCCATTGTCGATTAGATTGGCGATTAATTTATCAAGGATGAGGCGCCCTCACCTTGTCCTTGACTGCTCTCGCCCCGATGCACCCAGTCTCCGCCTCCCCAAAGACAAACGACCCGGCTTGTGACCGGATCGTCTGCCTGTAGGGTTCGAGTCGTGCTTACCCGGAACCGACGGCCTAGCCTCGCAGTAATTGCAGGGCCAGCTGCGGGGCCTGATTGGCCTGGGCCAACATGGCCTGGGACGCCTGCTGGAGTATCTGGTTTCGAGCCAGACTGGCGCTCTCCATAGCCACGTCCACGTTGCGCACCCTCGATTCGGAAGCCGAGGTATTTTCCACGTTGGTGGCCAGGTTCTGGGCCGTGTACTCCAGTCGGTTGGTAAAGGCCCCCAGTTTTCCACGGGCCGCGTTCAAATCATCAATGGCCGAATCCAGCAGGGCAATGGCGCTCTGAGCGGCGCTGTGATTATCCAGAGTGGCGGAGGCAATCCCCAGCGTGCTGGCCGTTACATCCACCAGAGCGCTCGTAATATCAAGGGAATCGGCGTCTCCCCCCTGATTGGCCGTAATCTGCAAGACCAGAGTCGTCGGGCTGCTGGCATCCAGCAGGTGAATGCCGTTGAACTGAGCCGCCTGCGCCATCTGGGTGATCCCGGAAGCCAGGGAGTTGAACTCAATCTGCATGGCGGAACGCTGAGCAGTGCTGTAGGTATCGTTGGCCGCCTGCACGGCCAGTTCCCGCATCCGCTGCACGGCATCGGTAATGGCCTGATAGGTTCCATCGGCGATGTTCAGCATGTTAATGCCATCCTGAACGTTGTCCAGTGCTTTTTGAGAACCCCGAATCTGGGCCCGCAATTTCTCGGACACCTGCAGACCGGCGGCGTCATCGCCCGCCCTGTTGATGCGATACCCGGAGGCCAGCTTCTCCATGGTTTTACCGAGTGCGGTGGTGTTGTTGCTCAGGTAGCGCTGGGCGTTCAGTGATGAAACGTTGGTATTCACGACTAAAGGCATCGAAGTAACTCCTCTTTTTTTATACACTCACCAAAGCCAGCCATAACACAGCAGGCTTCGCCTTGCCCGGAACCCCATCCATGGCCTGGGCACAGGTTTCAATAAAAATCCCAAGTTCGTGTGTGAATATTTGGGTGTCACTGTAATACGCAGAACCCAGACCGTACTCCGTTAAAAAGCCCAGTTTGAGTTCTGTTTCTCCTATCGGAGGCCTAGTCCAAAAACTTTAAAGCCCCTCACCAATCTCACCTTTATGGAGTAGACAGGAAGGGATCGCTAAAAACACAATCCCGCCACCTGGGCCTTGCTGAAGGCTTTTTACCCTAAACGCAAGACTGTCTTCAAGAACACTGTCCAGAGGAGATCCAGGCGTGGGCAGTCCTCCCAATGGCGTAGACCCAAACAATGAGTGCCCCTCCCAAAGCAGAAAGACCCGGCCGAAACCGGGTCCTCTGAGCTTGTATGACCGACCTGAGTCGATAGTTTGACGCTACCCTCGCAGCAACTGCAAGGCCAGCTGCGGGGCCTGATTGGCCTGAGCCAACATGGCCTGAGACGCCTGTTGCAGGATCTGGTTTCGGGCCAGACTGGCGCTTTCCGCCGCCACGTCCACATTGCGCACCCTCGATTCGGAGGCCGAAGTGTTTTCCACGTTGGTGGCCAGGTTCTGGGCCGTGTACTCCAGTCGGTTGGTAAAGGCGCCCAGACGACCTCGGGCCGCATTGATGGAATCCAGAGCCGAATCCAGTGTCTGAATGGCGGTTTGGGCGCTGGCGTGGGAGAGCATGGAGCCATCCAGAGCCACACTGGTAATGTCAATCAGGGCGCTCACCACATCCAGATCATCGGCGTTGCCCCCCTGATTGGCCGTAATTTGCAAATTCAGGTTGGCGGGCGTACTGGCATCCAGCAAGTGAATCCCGTTGAACTGGGCTGCTTGGGCCATCTGACTGATCCCGGAAGCCAGCGAGTCATACTCGATCTGCATGGCGGAACGCTGGGCGGAACTGTAGGTATCGTTGGCCGCCTGCACCGCCAGTTCCCGCATCCGCTGCACGGCGTCGGTAATGGACTGGTAGGCCCCATCGGCGATGTTCAGCATGTTGATGCCATCCTGAACGTTGTCCAAGGCTTTCTGGGAACCGCGAATCTGAGCCCGTAATTTCTCGGACACCTGCAAGCCGGCGGCGTCATCGCCCGCCCGGTTAATGCGATACCCGGAGGCCAGCTTTTCCATGGTTTTTCCCAGAGCCGCCGTGTTGTTGGTTAGATAGCGCTGGGCATTGATCGATGATACGTTGGTATTCACAACTAAAGGCATCGAAGTGACTCCTCTTCTTATCAATTGACGTTACTTGCCGAATTGAGGCAAGCAACGCGCCCCTCCCCAAATCATCCTTTTCAGGGAGAAAAGCCAGTGTGATTTATTTCGTGTGATTTATTTCGTGTGATTGATTTGGTGTGATTGAGAACGGGTTGCTAACCCACGCAAATTGTCATCTCCTGTTCAAGATGGATATTCACGCTTGTCTGTCCTATCGGTGACGTACACCAAATACTTTAAACAAATCTAAAAATCTCCCCTGAACGGGGGAGAAAAGCCTTCCTTCAGAAAGCGAAAAAGCAAACTAAAACAAAATCCCTGAGCGCTTTTCAGCAAAGTCAACCCCCTTGAATTTTCCACTCCTTCATCGAAAGGAGCGACCGCTCCATTGCCCCAAAACCATCCAACCTGTTGACGGTTTCTAAAAAAAAAGACCTGGCCAAAGCCAGGTCTTCCAGTCGAGGAGTGAGTGTTCGCCAGAAGCCGTTCCGGCGGAATCCTCGGTCCTTTAGTGAGTTTATATGAAAGAGTCGGGAGTTAGCCTCGCAGCAACTGCAGGGCCAGCTGCGGAGCCTGATTGGCCTGCGCCAACATGGCTTGCGAGGCCTGTTGCAAGATCTGGTTTCGGGCCAGACTAGCGCTTTCCGCCGCCACATCCACGTTGCGCACCCTCGATTCGGAAGCCGAGGTGTTTTCCACGTTGGTGGCCAGGTTTTGCGCCGTGTATTCCAGTCGATTGGTGTAAGCGCCCAATTGGCCCCGGGCCGCGTTCAAGTCGTCAATAGCCGTGTCCAGCAAGGCAATGGCGCTTTGAGCCGCGCTATGTCCACTTAACAAACCGCCGGAAATGGTACTGGCAATTCCGGTCACGTCAATCAGAGCGCTGGAGACGTCCAGATCATCGGCATTGCCCCCCTGATTGGCCGTAATTTGCAAGTTGATACCGCTGGTGGTATCGGTGCCGTCCAGCAAGTTAATCCCGTTGAACTGAGCGGCCTCAGCCATCTGGATAATCCCGGAAGCCAGCGAGTCATACTCAATCTGCATGGCGGAACGCTGGGCGGAACTGTAGGTATCGTTGGCCGCCTGCACGGCCAGTTCCCGCATCCGCTGTACGGCATCGGTAATGGACTGATACGCCCCATCGGCGATGTTCAACAGGTTGATACCATCCTGAACGTTATCCAGCGCCTTTTGGGAACCCCGGATCTGGGCCCGTAATTTTTCGGATACCTGCAAGCCGGCGGCGTCATCGCCCGCCCGGTTAATGCGATACCCGGAGGCCAGCTTTTCCATGGTTTTCCCGAGGGCCGCTGTGTTATTGGTTAGATAGCGCTGGGCATTAATGGATGAAACGTTGGTATTCACAACTAAAGGCATAAGCACTCCTTTGATTGGTCAAACAGGCAAAAACCGTCGCGCGTCCACCGCATTCAACGGCACTGCGCGTCGCGCCCCGGAATCAATCCCTTATTCCGGACGCCGGGTTTTTGTTAGTGTCATTCGTGTGATTGCGTGTGACCCGTGTGATTCATTAACTGAGCATTGCTGACCTTGATACCGAACAGGCGCTCAGGCAGCCTGAAACTGTATCCAAATATAGAGTCGGCAATCTACATTAAATTCTTGAATTGTTTTGCAAAAACTACTGCGTTCAGAGGACATGCAAAACGCACACCATCCATTGAAAGTGAGGGAAACTACAGTGCCCATGGGGATGTTCCACTTTTTTAGCGCTTAAACCGCAGCGCGCATTTTTCCGGCATTCAAACGAGTAACGCCTGCCTTCCCTCCTTTCCGTGCTGTAAACGCCCTGATGTAAAAAATCTCAAGACCCGGCATCGTGCCAGGCCTTGAGAAGGAGTGAAGGATTCAAGGAAAGAATTAAGAGGGAGTTGTGGAGGGTGACGTTGGGAAGCCGTTCCCGTGGTCATGCTCTTTCGGGGTGAGTGAACTATCCGCGCAGCAACTGCAAGGCCAGCTGCGGGGCCTGATTGGCCTGGGCCAACATGGCTTGGGAGGCCTGTTGCAGGATCTGGTTTCGGGCCAGGGTGGCGCTTTCGGCGGCCACGTCCACGTTGCGCACCCTCGATTCGGAAGCCGAGGTGTTTTCCACGTTGGTGGCCAGATTTTGGGCCGTGTACTCCAGCCGATTGACAAAAGCGCCCAACTTTCCACGGGCGGCGTTAACCGTATCCAGCGCCGCATCCAGTGTGGCAATGGCGCTTTGGGCGGCACTGTGACTACTCAAATCCCCAGCGGTGGTTAGCGTGGCGGAGGTCATATCGGCCAAGGCGCTGCTGATATCCAGCTGGTCGGCATTGCTACCCTGATTGGCGGTAATTTGCAAATTGATGCCACTGGCCGCGTCAGTGCCGTCCAGTAAATTAATGCCGTTGAACTGAGCCGCCTGGGCCATCTGGGTGATCCCGGACGCCAGAGAATTATACTCAATCTGCAAGGCCGATCGCTGGGCGGAACTGTAGGTGTCGTTGGCCGCCTGCACGGCCAGTTCCCGCATCCGCTGAAGAGAATCGGTAATGGCCTGATAGGTTCCATCGGCGATGTTCAGCATGTTCAAGCCATCCTGAACGTTATCGAGTGCTTTCTGAGAACCCCGGATCTGGGCCCGCAATTTTTCGGATACCTGCAAGCCGGCGGCGTCATCGCCCGCCCGGTTAATGCGATACCCGGAGGACAGCTTTTCCATGGTTTTACCGAGGGCGCTGGTATTGTTGCTTAAATAGCGCTGGGCATTCAGAGAAGAAACGTTGGTATTGATCACTAAAGGCATGGATTCAATAAACTCCTCTTTATCTCATCAGAAATTGACGCAAGGAAAGCGGCTCTTCCCAGTTGCGCTGCGTCCCGGGCAAATCCATTGCCTGAACGCCAATTTCCCGGTTGGTTTTGTACCTTTCCTCCTGGTGGGTAGATATCCAAGCCAGTGTCTCACTCAAACACTGGATTATCGTCTACAAATCTGCTTTCGACAGACTAAACCAGAAACTTGAGAGACCACTCCAAAACTCCTCCACCCGACGGAGCCACGGACTCCTGCGAATGGGGGAATCAACGGCGGAAACCCCGGATTCATAGAACTTCCCAGAAACAGAACCAACAAGCGTCCCGCACCATTTGGAGGACCCACCTCACACGGGAAGTCCTGCGAACGATGCAGACCATCAAACGGAGCCGGGTATCCCAGCGTCCGGCCCAATTGCACAAAGGCCCCGAGCAATGCCCGGAGCCTTTGATCCCAGATGAAACGACCACGGTGTCCGTTACGAAATTTACCTTAACAAGCTCAAAGCAATCTGCGGACTCTGATTAGCCTGGGCCAACATGGCCGAAGCCGCCTGCTGAAGTATCTGGTTTCGAGCCAGGTTGGAACTCTCAGAGGCCACATCCACATTTCGGACTCTGGACTCCGAGGCCGAGGTGTTCTCGATGTTGGTGGCCAGGTTCTGGGCCGTGTACTCCAGTCGGTTGGTAAAAGCCCCCAGTCGACCCCGGGCCGCGTTGATGTCATCCAGGGCCGTATCCAGGGCGGCAATGGCTGACTGGGCTCCGGTATGATCCGCCAGACTCCCGCCGGTAATGCCGCTGGTAATGTCATTAATGTCCAGCAAGCCCGATGAGATATCCAGATCATCGGCAGTACCACCCTGGTTGGCCGTAATTTGCAACTTGATTCCGCTGGCCGCGTCAGTGCCATCCAGCAAGTTGATGTCGTTGAACTGGGCGGCTTCAGCCATCTGGGTAATCCCGGACACCAGCGAATCGTACTCTGTTTGCATGGCCGAACGCTGGGCAGTGCTGTAAGTATCGTTGGAAGCCTGCACGGCCAGTTCCCGCATCCGCTGCACGGCATCGGTAATGGTCTGCAAGGCCCCGTCGGCGATGTTCAGCATATTAATGCCATCCTGAACGTTATCCAGCGCCTTTTGAGAGCCCCGAATCTGGGCCCGCAATTTCTCGGACACCTGCAAGCCGGCGGCGTCATCGCCCGCCCGGTTGATGCGATACCCGGAGGCCAGCTTCTCCATGGTTTTACCAAGCCCGTTGGTGTTATTGGTCAAGTAACGCTGGGCATTCATTGCCGCCACGTTGGTGTTTACAATTAATGGCATTGGTTTTTTTCTCCTATTTCGCTTGATTGAATAAAGCACGGCCTCCTCGGTCACCGGGGAATACAAGGCTTCCATTCGCTTGCCAGACCCGCCGAATCACAGATCCTGGGGGGTGCCTTCTCATCAGATGCACCCCCGGATCAAACGCGCTTATTCAAAACTGCCTATAGCTCTACCTGTTTTTCTAAGAAGCGCCCAGGCCTATCGCAACAGACTCAAAGCAATCTGGGGACTCTGATTGGCTTGCGCCAACATGGCCGAGGCCGCCTGCTGGAGTATCTGGTTTCGGGCCAGATTGGAACTCTCGGAGGCCACATCCACATTTCGGACTCTGGACTCTGAGGCCGAGGTGTTCTCGATGTTGGTGGCCAGGTTCTGGGCCGTATACTCCAGTCGGTTGGTAAACGCCCCCAACTGGCCCCGGGCAGTATTGATGGTGTCAATGGCGTCATCCAGCACGGAAATAGCGCTTTGAGCCGCACTATGACTATCCAGAGTGGCGGAGGAAATCCCCAGGGCGCTGGCGGTCATATCGGACAGGGCGCTGGTTAAATCCAAATCATCGGCATCTCCTCCCTGATTGGCCGTAATTTGAATAAAGATGTTGCCCGGACTACTGGCATCCAGCAGGTGAATCCCGTTAAACTGGGCGGCCTGGGCGATCTGGGAGATCCCGGAGGCCAGCGAGTCATACTCCGTCTGCATGGCCGAACGCTGGGCGGAACTGTAGGTATCGTTGGCCGCCTGCACCGCCAGTTCCCGCATCCGCTGCACGGCATCGGTAATGGTCTGCATGGCCCCGTCGGCGATGTTCAGCATGTTGATGCCATCCTGAACGTTATCCAGCGCCTTTTGAGAACCCCGGATCTGGGCCCGCAATTTCTCGGATACCTGCAAGCCGGCGGCGTCATCCCCGGCCCGGTTGATCCGATACCCGGAGGCCAGCTTTTCCATGGTTTTACCCAAACCGGTAGTGTTACTGGTGAGATAACGCTGGGCATTCATTGCCGCCACGTTGGTATTCACGACTAATGGCATCTGATTGTTCTCCTATCCGTGGACACTTGCAGCTCACGACAACCCCACAAGGCAAAAGCGAATCCAGTGCCATGGCCTGCCCAGCGTGGGGCAACCAAGGCAGCAGAGCCTACACATCGCAGGGATGGTGAGAGAGTGACTGACTACATGCTTGAAGTGTGATTCGTTCCGACATCCATCTCCATCGAATGATGGAAATAGATGTCTGTGCCTCCTATCGGAAGGGGAGATTTAAAACTTGAGGGTTTAAAAAATCAGAACACTTGCCAGTGGCCTCAAACCCTGTCCCAGCCCGGAAAAAAACGCTTTAATATATATTAACAAAATACAAAGAAGATACCAATCGCCTCACCAAAACAATCCGGGAAGCCCCCATGCTGCCCATAATGCCGGTACCTGCCACACCCGTCTCCACCCGGGCACCCAGTCCACTATCCCGCCATGGCCAGCAGAGCCAAAGGGCTGGCTGAGAAGTCGAATCGCTCACAATTCCCTGAAAAACACTTTAAATCCAAAAACACCCGGTGATGATCGCGTTGATGTCTCAGGCTCATTCTCCTTAAATCCTCCATTGTCCGTATCCGTAAGGATTGGTGGACTGCCGCGCCCCCAGGAAAGGAGCCTGAACCTTGGGCGCGGCAATGGCAGCAGTCGAGGCCGGATCTTCCAGCGGTTTCCCCTGAGCGGCAAATCCGCCGTAGGACTGAAACACGGTTCGCCCCTGCCCGGGCTGGGCCGGTTGCAGGGCCAGCATTTTTTTCTGCTTTTCCATTTCCTGCTGTTTCTCGTGGCGCTTGTTGGTCTGGTGATAGGACATCCAGTTGATACCCAAACCGCACACCAGCGCACTTAAGCCAAAAGAACCATATTTCACAATCCATTTTTGACGAGTCAGAATGGCATCGGTAACCGCCTTGGAAACCTTCTTATCCGCCAGTTCCTTGACCAGAGCATCTTTCCCTTTGGTCATATCCAGCTGTAAGAGGGTCTCTTTCTTGCTGGCCTTTTGAACTGCATCTTTAAAACCACCCGTGGTCAGGGAAATAATATCGTCAATATGCCGAACGGTATCCCCGTCCTTCACACGCAACAGGCCAACCGCCTTGGCCAGGGCGTTACCCGCCAGCTCTTTACCAAACAGCATATAAGGAATGACCAGCGCCAGACGGCTGCCGGTTTCTTTGCGCTCCAGACTGTCACGGGCCGCATCCACATAACTGACCGCCCCAATACCGGCAATCACCGCCAATAAAGGTTTGGTAATGTCAAAAAACGCGTCCTTGCTGTTATTGAAGTTGCAGACGGTCATCACTTTTTGGGCCAGCTTCTGGTAAGCCGGCACGTTTTTTACCAAAAAGGGCGTCGCTGCGGCCACGCCAAAACCCGCTCCCATCACGGAAAGCACCTGCCAGGTTCGCTTCCTGGCTTTCTCCACCGGGTCCATCTCTCCGGCCACCGCCTGATTCTGACGATCCTCCAGACCGGCCACCGCCGTAAAGTTCTTGGTGCCAAAGCCCTTAGCAATCATCACGTTTTTGGCGTGCTGGATCATGTACTCATAGCCACCGGCAAAACTAAGCACGCCGATCAGTGTGGCGAACTTGGCACCCAGCAAATTGCGACCAGCCACCGTGCCCACCTGCTTGGTCAGATAGTCCTGACCCAAGGTAGACCAAGAGGAACCCACTTTCTGGATAAATGCCTTCCGTCCGGCAGCATCCAGGCCAGTCGTTAACCCGTGCATCGCCGACAGCGCCTTGGCAATAAATGGTGCGGCAAACGGAATGGCAAAGTAAAAGGCGCCATTCTCGATGTTTTCCAGAAAGGCATCCTCAGCCAGTTGTTCCTTACTGCGGGCCAGGGGAATCTTTGGCGCCCAGACACCCAACAAGTCCAGACCAAATTGCGACACGGCATTGGGCGGCAGGCCCCCAAACCTGGGCTGGGCAACTTTATTGTTCGGTTGTGGCTGTGGTGCGGGTTGGGACATTCTTGGTAACCTCTGGGCCAATTGATGTGGATCAATGGATGCTTTTATAAAACTGGTGAAACTAAAAAACCGCCGACCTTTTCGGAGGGAGGTCGGCGGATTGGCTGTATCTGGTTAAAACCGGGGTTTAGATTTCTTCACAGCGCATTGGCCCACACTCCCGAAGGATAATGGGACACATAATCATCACAATGGCGAAAATGGTGAAGAATTCCATACTATTTCCTAAAGAGATACCCAAGGCGGGTAAACTTTTTAACTTCACAATAGAGTACTGTTTCAAGAAAATCTGTCAATGCCAAAAGTTGCCCTGTCAGCGTCCGCTTTTGCTCGTCAGCCTGTAACGCCAGGAAAATTGCCCCATGAAAAAAAGGGGCCCGGATGAACCGAGCCCCATCTCGTTTGTTGGAAAAACGAAACCGTTTGAATCGTTTCGCCAACCACCCGGGCTTACTGTTGCAGTAGTCGCAACGCCAGCTGGGGTGTCTGGTTGGCCTGTGACAGCATCGCCTGCGAGGCCTGCTGTAGTATCTGGTTTCGAGAGAGATTGGAACTTTCCATCGCCACATCAACGTTCCGAATCCGGGACTCCGAGGCGCTCAGGTTCTCAATACCGATGGAGATGTTGTTGGCCGCACCCTCCAGACGGTTGACCACCGCACCCAGCACACCCCGCTTGGTGTTCACCGCGTCCAGAGCGGAATCCACCATCGTCAGCAGGTTACGGGCCGCGCTGCCGTTGGTCAGACTGGAGGCCAGCGCGGTGCCATCCCAACCGGTGATACCGAGCGTCGAGGCCTTGGAATCACCCAGAGCGCTGGCGATATCAATTTGATCGTTGCTGGAGTTGTTGGCCCCCACTTGCAGGACAAACTGGGAAGGGCTGGCGCTGGAGAGCAGGTAAACGCCGTTGAACTGGCTGGCAAAGGAAATCCGATCGATATCGGTCAACAGTTGCTCGATTTCAACCTGCATGGCGGAACGCTGGGCGGTGTTGTAGGTATCGTTGGACGCCTGTACGGCCAGCTCGCGAATCCGCTGCAAGCTATCGGTAATGGTCTGCAGGGAGCCGTCGGCGATGTTTAGAACGTTGATGCCATCCTGGGTGTTGTCGAAGGCTTTTTGAGAACCCCGAATCTGGGCCCGCAATTTCTCGGACAACTGCAAACCGGCGGCGTCATCCCCGGCCCGGTTGATACGGTACCCGGATGACAGCTTTTCCATGGTCTTGCCCAGCATGCTGGTATTCATACTCAAACTGCGCTGCGCGTTGAGTGAGGAAACGTTGGTGTTAATCACTAGTGGCATTTGAAATCTCCTTTTTCCTAAATCCCTCAAACCGGTTACGGATCTGGAATCCCTTCCAGACACCGCACCCTAACCCGGCGATGACAAGCTGCCATCCAGGATCAGATGAGGGGGCTTTGTATGTAACTGGGTTTTTCCAACAAGAGGCCGCTGAAAGCATTACTGACTTCATTGGCCTTACCAACACTTGCTGTTGGCTTACAAACTGCGTATCGGGTCAGCCCCACTCAAACTGAAGAGCGCTGCCCAAAAACTCCACCGTTTACCGGAAGGCAATGCCCCGGTCAAAACCGGTAAACCCCTACCCCACCTTGCTTTCAGCCAGTTCAAAAACAGCACTCCCAAATGGGCTGGCCTCCCCCGGACAGAGGAGTCCAGCAGGTATTCCGGCCTCTTTTTTCACTGAAAGAATACTATAATAGGAAGGTGGGAAGTTTTTGACAGAGTGAGCAGCAACCGTGATGGTTCCCCATGACAACTTCTGAATCCGGGGCTGAGTCTGGGCCAGAAGCCTGCCCCGAAGCGCGGGACACAGCGCAGGACGCGGCGCTGGACGCAGCGCCGACTCATCGCCCCCCTCAGGGCAGAAGCCCAGGGGCCATACTGGCCCACGCCCTGAGCCTGTACGCGAAGCACTGGAAAGCATTTACCTGCGCTTTAATCGGACCGGTAACCCAAATGGTGGCGGGCGCCTATGGCAGTCAGGGGATCAACTTGTGGTTGCTGGACCAGAATCAGGTCCTGGCCATGCGATACCCCTGGACGGCTATCGGCCTGAGTATCGTGATCACCCTGCTCTGCACAGGGCTGATGTTGCGGGGTGGATGGCAATACGTGCTGGCTTGGGCCAGCCTGTGCCTCAACGCCTGGGAGGCGGAAAACGGACAGCCGCTGGACTTTAAAAAGGCGTATCAAAGTCTCAGCGCAGCGAAAAAAGCCCCCTACGCCATTCTGGCCTGCACCTATTTCAGTCTGCCCGCACTGGCCTTTTTGCCCTTTATTTTTCTGGCCTTGCTGGGCGTCTTTTTGGGGCCCAGTATGCTGGAACTGCTGATAATCGCGGGCATTTTGCAAAGCCTGCTGCTGGGAGCCCTGTGGGTGGCCAGCCTGATTCCGCTGACCTTCACCTTCCAGATTGCCGCCTTTGAAAATGGCCTGCCCGCCAACCCGGTCCATACCTTCCTGCTGAGTTCCAAATTCGTCCTCAAGCAGTTCTGGAAGACCACCTGTCTGCAGATCACCGTGTTCCTGCTGACCAATATACTGATTCCTCAGCCATTGATCTGGCTGTTCCGGCTCTTTCAACTGAGTGCGCCCCTGGATCAGCTGCACCGCTGGCTGATTCAGCAATTGATGGCTGGAATGGGAACAGAAGGAGACTTCAACAGCCTGCCCCTGTGGAAAAGTCTTTTGGGGGAAGACTTTTCGTGGGTTCAACGGTTATCCCAAACCCTCACCGATCTCAGCCTGTCCTGCACCCTGACCCTGTTACTGCTTCCACTGGGCACCCTGGTATTTACCCTCCTTTATAAAGATATTCTGAAATGCGATCGATCTAAAAAAACATGGCTGGGTTTTTAGGATCGCTCAAAAAACAGGTGGGGAATTCCATGACGCCTGCCTGTGTAACCAAATGTATCAATTTTGGGGAGGCCCCCTTCAGGAAAACAGAAAGACGCCCGAAGAAAAGAGCAGTGGAAATTCCATTTTCAATGTCTCTCCCCTAAAAAAAATCTCGAAACGGCGCCTTACTCTCGGGCGCCATTTTTATAGGCTCATCATTTTAATTCTTTAGGTTTCATTCTTAAAGAAGAACAATTGCCAGGCCAGCGCTAGGCAAGCCCTTTAAAAAGTCTTATAGTTTGAATAAGTAAACAATTGGCAGGAAGCATGCACCCTACCTCCTTCAAAATCCGCTTTGCCCTGGCCCTGATGGCCGCCCTGTGTTGCCAGTTTGGCCTTCTCTACGCCGGTGCGGAAGCCACCCTGGACGAATTGGAACAACGTTTGTTTTCCATGACCTATCCTCAGGAAAACAGCACCCGACGACTGGACCGACTGGAGCAACGGGTCTTTGGAGACGTGCAAGCCGGTACGGATAGCAGCCGAAGGGCCCGTCTGCAAGGGGTTTTGAAAAATCTGTTGCCCCCCGGCTCTCCGCAGTCAGCCTCATCCCAGAACGCCACGCCGACGCAGTCAGCTCCATCGGGCCTCAATCCGGCCTCCGCCAGAGATTATTCCGGGTCAGCCCCGCCCGCCATCCCGGACGCCACCGACTATCCCACCGTAACCGCTCTGGAACGACAGGTTTTTGGCCGGGACTTTACCCGGGAAGACGTGCAGGTCCGGCTGAGCCGTCTGGAGAAAAAGGTATTCGGTCAGGCCAATCCCAACCGAGCCCTGGCTGACCGGGTAGACAGCCTGCTCTCCCGCTATCCCAATGTCACGGCCAGCGCCAGCACCGCGCCAGATGTGATCAATGTGCGCCCCAGCGCTGTCAGCCCTGCCCTGCAAAGCCTACCGGATGATCACGCTCAATTTACCAGCACTCAACGAGACATCTACAGCAAACTGGAGGCTCTGGAGCAGCATCACTTCAACGGCCAAAGCACCCCCAACGCCCTGATTACGGAACGACTGGATCGGCTGGAATTAAAGGCCTACGGGCAAACGTTCAACGGACAATCAGTGGACAACCGGGTGGCTCGCTTGCTAAGCCCCTACCAAAGCCATCGTACCGCCAATCCAAATACAGCAAGCAGCCAAGGTGGCCTCAACCGCCCGGGTTTTCAGCCCCGCCCCGGCTATCAAAGCCCCGCTGGCACCTGGCAATCTAGCACGGACACCGGCACTGGCACCAGTACCATCGGCGGGCCACCCCGAAATATTCAGATTGGGGGCGGGTTCAGCAGCAACAGCAGCTACAGCTTCAGCCCGGAGATGATGTCCATGCTGCCGCCCCAGGTTCGTTCCCAACTGGGTGAAAGCACCAGTAGCGGAACCGTAATCGGATCTCCCGGCACCGTGGTCATTGAGCGGCAAGCACTGGGGAGCGCCGGTTCCCATTCAGGCTTTCAGACCTACGGTAACGCCCCCGTGCAGACTTACAACTATTACAGCAGCCCGAACGGCACAGTCTCCCAAAGCCAGTCCACCACCGTAATTCAGCCCCACGGGGGACAAACCACGCTGGAAACAACCACCAGCGGATACCCTACCCCATACTACGTGGGCGATCCTGCCTTTTTGCAAAGCCTGAACCAGCTGGAAATCAACGTGTTCAGGCAGGTCAACACCGTGGAGGCGGTGCCAGTGCGTCTGGGACGACTGGAGTCCTCCCTGTTGGGGCAAATGTACCCGGCCTTGCCCGAACCACAGCGTCTGGCCAATCTGGAAAAAACCTACCGCCTGCAAGCGGTCAGCAAGTTACTGGGCCAAAGCAAGGGGGCCAACCTGGGCCGAGGGGTGGGCAGCCTGTTTATGGGAGTGCCTTTGAACGCCCCCAACCCGATGAATCCGATGGGAATGCCCCAACCCCTGCCGATCAACCCCGGCGTGTTTGGTCGCTAAACCCGCGTGCGCCAGTAGCACCCGAATTCAGCACCACAGGGCCCATACCGGGGATCTCCTATGAATGTTTTCAACGGGGCGAGCTCCCAAAGTAGGCAAAGCAAAAAGCAAAGTATAAAAGGGGTGCGAATGGCGGTTCGCCATCAGCACCTTCCTTGGGTTGCTGAACAGCCAAGGCTTTGAAAACATTCGTAGGAGATCCCCGGTGTGGGCCTTTCTCCACGACCGCCGAGACGCCTTGCGAACTGTCGTGTCAGCCAAAGGGAAAAGGGATTCATTGGAGCCGTCGTCAAGTGACCCGCAGCAAAGTTGCCAAAGCGGCGCACAGGCTTTCAATCTGGGCCTCTGTGTGTGCAGCGGACAAGGCAATCCGCAAGCGAGCCGTTTTTGGGGGCACGGTGGGCGGACGAATGCCCTGCACAAAATAGCCCGCCGCCAACAGCGCCTCACTCATGGCCACCGTGCGGACGCTGTCTCCAATCAGCACGGGCACAATGGCGCTCTTGAGGGGCAGGGGAATCCAGTCTTGCAGACCGTGGGCCCTCACCGCTTGCTCAAGAGTCCGCACATTGCGCCACAAGCGCTCCCGCCACACAGGCTCCTCTTGAAGCAAATCCAGCGCCGCCAGAGAGGCGCCCAGCACCGTCGGCGACTGGGCAGTGGAGTATATAAAGCCTCGGGCCTGATTGACCAACCAGTCGATTAACACCTGAGGCCCGGCCACGTAGGCACCCGATCCACCCAAGGCCTTGCTGAACGTGCCCATTTGCAAGGCCACCCGATCACTGACCCCAAACTGCTGGCACAATCCCGCCCCGCCATGGCCGAACAGGCCCGTAGCATGAGCCTCATCCACCATCACCAAGGCCCCGTAACGCTCGGCAACGTCCACCAGGGCCTTTAAATCCGGGTAATCCCCATCCATGGAGAACACACTATCGGTGATCACCCACTTGCGGGCTTCAGCCGGGGCCTTTGCCAGTTTTTCCGCCAAATGGCCCAAATCCAGATGACGATAACGGCTCCAATGGGCCTTGGACAGCAAACAGCCATCAATCAGGCTGGCATGGTTCAGGCGATCGGCAAAAACGTAATCATCCGGCCCCAAAATGGCCTGCAAAATGGCCACATTGGCCTGATAGCCGGAGTTGAACACCAGCGCGGCCTCCGCATGCTTGAAGGCGGCCAGCTTGGACTCCAAAGCCAGCACCAGCGGGTTGGTACCCCCAATCAACCGGGAGGCGGTGCTTCCCGTGCCGAACTGCTCCACGGCTTGCACGGCGGCAGCCTGCAAACGGGGATGCCGGGCCCAGCCCAGATAATCGTTACTACTAAAGTTAATGGCTGGCTGTCCTTCCACTCGAACGGCCATGGGGCCAGCCTCAGGCGTCCACACCAGCTCTCGGCAGCGCCGTAACTGGCCCACTTGGGCCTTTTGCGCCAACGCTGCCTGATAGCCTGCCAACAATGAAAGATCAATTCCTGCCATGGCCAGCAGCATAACAAATCCGCAAACGTTTGGCACCGCACAAACCGGGTTTTAACAGCGAACACTGAAAAACCCCGACTCGCTTCAAGCCGGGGTTTTCAAAATCGGGGGCGGGTTGCTCTAGACAGAAACCACTTCGGTCACGCCGGGAACGTACTGCTTGAGCTGCTCCTCAATGCCCATTTTCAGGGTGTAGGTGGAGCTGGGGCAGGTACCGCAGGCCCCTTGCAGGCGAACCTGAACCACGCCTTCGGCGGTCACGTCAATCAGTTCCACATCGCCGCCATCGGCTTGCAGGTAAGGGCGCAGCATGTTCAGCACTTCCTGAACCTTGTCGCGATCGACCACAACGGCCTCAGTCGCCGGGGTTTGCAGAGTCTCTTCCATGGGGGCATCTCCTTAAAATCAGTTGCGTGAGGAAAAATCGGAGTCGCTGCGGTCTTGCGGTCGGTAGTCGTTAAATACCGAACGAGGTGCCGCAGCCGCAGGAACTGGTGGCGTTGGGATTGATAAATTTAAAGCCGCCATCCATCAGGGCGTTGGAAAAATCGATGCGGGTGCCCTTGATATAGGGAACCACCATGGGGTTCACGAAAAAGGACACCCCATCAAAGTCCAGCACCAAATCCCCTTCCGCCGACTGCTCAGCGGGCTGTAGGTCGTATTGCAGGCCAGCGCAACCGCCACCGACCACGGCCACCCGAATCCCGGTATTGGCAGAGTCTTTCAGCACCTCTCGGGCCTTGGTCACCGCTGCGGGGGTTACTTCAATGATGGAATTCTGAGCCTGTTCAGGGGCTTGCTCGGCGATTTCAGCCATAACCATCTCCTTCGCATTTTGGGGAATCTGCCCTAAGCATAACGTAAGCGTCAACGTTTTTCAACGCTTCCCGTCCGTGCCTAAACCACACTGCCCCCGTCAATGGTAATAATTTCGCCGGTCATGTAGGTATTGCGATCCGACACCATAAAGGCGGCAAACTCGGCCAACTCTTCCGGGCGACCCATGCGGCCCTTGGTACACCACATTTCATACACTTCCTTGAATTTATCCGGCAGGGAGTGCCCCAGATCGGTGTCAAAAATTCCGGCGGCAATGCCGTTTACATTCACGTTAAAGGTGCCAGCCTCCTTGGCCAGACACTTGGTGAAGCCAATGACAGCCGCTTTACTGGTGGCGTAATGCACCGAGGTGGGCAAGGCCCGAATGGCCCCGATAGAAGTCAGGTTCAGGATGCTTCCGGCGCGCTGGCGCAGCATTTGCTTGAAAAAAGGCTTGGTAATGTAGTACAGGCCATTCACGTTGGTGTTGATGACGTTCAGCCAGGCGCTTTCCGTGGTGGTCACAAAACTGTCGGCCTTGTTAATGGCCGCGTTATTCACCAGGGCATCAATGCGCCCGAATTCGGCCATGATATCAGCGACCATCTGCTTGATGGCGGGCTTATCCACCACAGACACCTTGAAAGCCATGGCTTTACGACCGTATTGCTCAATACGGCGAACGGTATCCTGGGCTTCGGCGTCATTGGAATTGTAATTAAAGGCCACGTCCGCGCCTTCTCTGGCGAATACTTCGCACAACGCTTTACCAAGCCCCCGGGAGCCCCCTGAAATAAAGGCCTTTTTACCGTCTAGCAGTCCACTCATTAATTTACCGCAAACCTTTCTACTCAAAACACAGAGGAGACGAGTATCGAAAATATATCAAAAAAACAGAAAAGCCCCAGATTATTACGCAAGTACAGGCTGATCCAGAAACACGGAGTCTTGTATAAAACGCAGCACATCCTGAGCGATATGATCCGAAGCGCCGGGACGCCCATGAAGCGCGGCGGCTTCTTTTAGCGCAGCGTAGCGACCTGGAGATTCTAGCAAAGATTCTATCATAGGCACAATTTGCTCGGGCTGCTTCAGCATCAAGGCAGCGCCGGTACTGGCCAAAAACGCTGCGGTCTGGGACTCTTGCGGCATGGGTGGGGTCACGGCGTCGGCAATCAGGGGCAAACGACAGCTCAACGCTTCAAACGTGGTTAATCCGCCCATTTTGGTAATCATAATGTCGGAAGCCATCATCAGGCTCTCGATCTCATTGGTAAAACTCAGCACCTTGACCGGCACTTCAGCCTGATCGGCAATCGCCTGGGCCGCATGCAGCAATTCTTCGTTTCGCCCAGCCAGAAACACCACCTGAATGGGAGCCTGGGCCAAACCGGCATTGGTAAGCAGGGCCTGATAGATGCTAAAGATATTTCCGCCACCCACCCAGCCAGCGTTCATAAAAATGGTGAACCGTTCCGGGGTCAACCCCAGTTGACTGCGAATGAGGCGCTTTTCCATATCGGTGACCGGATGAAACTTGGAGTGTACTGGCATGCCCATCACCTGAATCTTGTAGGCTTCCACCCCAAAATCCATCAGCTGCTTTTTAGCGAATTCACTGGCCACGTAATACTGGCGCACATCCTCACAAGCCCAGCCCCGCCAAAACCCCTGATACGGATCCGTCACCACGGTCAGCAAGGGAATCTGATCCTGTAGCTTCAAGCGACGTAGCACATAAGCGAAAAAATGCTGGGTCATGGGATGCACCGACACAATGACATCCGGCTTCATCTTACTGAATATGCGCTGGGCGTAACCCATGGCGCTCTTGAAAATAAGCCGGGACTCGTTGGGGCGAAACTTGTTGACGGCGTTAAAGTAGTAGTGCATCAAGTCCTGATGATCACGCAGGAGAAAATTATAGAAGTCAGCGGCTTTACGACTGATGTAATGGGCTTCTTCCAGAACCTGGGTGACCGTAACCGTGGTTTCTCCACCCGAAACTTTAACCAGACTGTTTTGGAGCGCGTTGGCGGCGCTACGGTGTCCACCACCGGTATTGGATGAAAGAATCAGGACGTTTTGCGATGCCATGCCGGGTAACCGTTACTCTGTTCATTAAGGGACGGTTTAGTGATGGGGGTTTTGAGCCAAATCATCGGATTTCAAGACAGGAGCATTGTCGTTCGTTTGGAGCCCGGAGTCAAGGAAAGGACACCAGAACCCGGGCAGCCGGACACACTGTCGAGACGCTGGCAAGGTGCCAGGGTTACAGACGTTCCACATTCTGGAAAGTATTGACTTCTCTCAGCCGGATGCAAATCACAGTCTCCCAATCTCTAAGGAACAGATTACCACCTTTTAACTTAAAAAACATTTAAATGAGCAACTTGGGTCTGGGTGAAAACTCTTGTTCTTGCCTGAGTGAATGCCCCGCAAGCTCTTGAACCGGGAGGATACCGTTCAATCCAGCCAGCCGCCCAGTGCCTCCGGGGGCTGCCCGGCGGATTCCCAGATCCGACAGTTCATAGCCGGGGTGGGACGCCCCGAAAACAGCAAAATGGGCGACTGCAAGCGACTGCCCTTATCCTCAACCGGTATCCAGTAATCCTTTAACAGCACCTCCGCAATCCCCAGCCGCTGAAAACCCAACTGCTCCAGTGTTTCCAGACCAGCCTTGCAGAACTCGAAGCATTCCACATACAAGGTAGCCCCTGTGGTGGTCAGTAACACCTGCTGTACGGCATAAGTGACCAAATCCCGGTAGGCGCTTTGCCAGCCTGGACTGGCCAGGATATGCAGGGTAAAATCCTTATAATCCCGGGTCACCAGTTCCACGGAGCCAATAAAACAATCCCGGGCCAAATCCTGAAAGACCCAACGCCGGTTGAAGGCCCCCCGCGTCTTCTCAATGAGCCGGAGGGGCATGGGCCGGTAAAAATCCCGCCACCCTTTACTGAGACCCACTCTGGCATCCACGGGCAAACAATCGTTGTACAAAGTGGCCAGCTTGGCGCAATCGCCGTTGTGACTGTCACGCAGCCCATCCAGAGTAACGGGGGGCAACTTAAGGTTGGCCGGATTCCGGTGGACAAAGTAATGCTGCCGGGCACTGCGGCGGAAGCCACAGGACTTGAGCAGGGCCAGACCCGTCTCGTAATGCTGATCCACATAGGCCAGAAAGGTTTGAACCCCATCGCCCCCGTAGCGGTTGATCACGTAATTGACCAGCTGCGTCCCCACATCGTAGGAAAAAGAATCCGGATCCAGAATCAGATGATCAATCTTCCAGCGGCGGGAATGCGAGCCATCCCGGCTCAGCCAGATCATGCCCAACACCTTGTCCTCGGCCACAGCCACGAAAATAGCGGGCATAAACTGCAAATTCAGGGGCAACAGCTGGCTAACCCGGTGCATGGGGATGTACAACTGTTGCATGGTCTTCAACAGAGAGTATTCCGACTCCCGATCACTATAGCGATTCAGCAAGGTCAGTACCTGTCGAAGTTCGCTGGGGCGCAGCGCCCTGATTTTAATCATTGTGCTATGATTCTCAGATAATATACCCCTATTATAATGTCCCTTCGCCATCCTGGCAGATGCCTGTTTGGAATCGAAACCCGAATCTCATGACCACCAAAGACAAAGCAACCAAGCGGCAAAGCAGCCTGATTGTGAACAACAAGAAGGCCTACCACGAATATCACGTTCTGGAGACCTTCAAAACAGGCATTGTGCTGACCGGAACCGAGATTAAATCCCTGCGGGCCGGGAAAGTTTCCATGAATGACAGCCACGCCCGCATCCACAACAGTGAAGTCTTTCTGTACGGCCTGCAAATCAGCGCCTATGAGCAGGGAAGCTACAACAACCACCAGCCGGATCGGGTGCGCAAGCTGCTGTTAACCCGTCAGGAAATCAAGAAACTGATCGGCAAAACCAAGGAATCCGGGCTGACCCTGATTCCCCTGAAACTGTTTTTTGAGCGCTGCTGGGTCAAAGTGGAGCTGGGACTGTGCAAGGGTAAAAAATTGCACGATAAACGGGACGCCATTTCCGAGCGGGACAGCAAGCGGGAAATCAGCCGGGCCCTGAAGCAGGGAAATCGCTAAAAATCCTACAACCGTATTAGAGAGGGGATGAGGCGCTTTTACCGAAATGCGTCTAAAATCAAAATACGGAGGAAAGTTCGGGTCAGACCCCATTGGTCATCTTAAAAGTCTGGTTGCGGAAGAAGGCCCCCATTGCAAGCGGGCCCCTGATTGCCGAAAAATGGCCGGACCCAGGAACGCCTTTCCCGTTCTTTTCAGCAGAGCATTTGAGCATAAGGAGACGCCATGCCTCCCAGAATCAAGCAGGGGGAAGTCCCCAAACCCATCCTCAAAAAAGGCATTATGGGCGGCTTTCCCTTTAACGCCCTGACCACAGCCTGCCTGCACGCCGGATACACCGATTGCGTCATTGATTTCGGCTCGCCGGAATCATCACCTTCACTTCGGGCCGCCAGCAGCGTGCAAATTGGCAAGGGTCGACAAAAGATCACCGTGGATCTGGGCGGACGGTTTTACAATAGCTACAGCGACGCCCTGTACCGGGGCCAGTTGCCGGAGGTCATTCTGGCGGCTCCCTCCGCCACCCGCTTTCCGGACTACATACTGTCCTTTACCGATTACATTGAGCAGCTGGCCAAACTGGGATTTTTCGTGCCCCGTAAGCAGGTTCTCCAGCGGGACCCGGTGACCGAGCTGATCCCCTGCACCATTTTGACCGGAGAGGGGCTGCTATTCAGCCGCTTTATCACAGAACTGATGAGCAGCCTGAAAACGCTACAGCGGGAGCATCCCAGCCTGAGCGATGACATCCGCATGCGGATTATCGGGCGTTTTGTGCGGGGCTTTTGGGACTCCTCCTATAGCCCAGGCGAGCCTGACCTTGGCCCCATCAGCGCCAAACTGGACACCCTGCCTCAAGTGCCCACCCATATTTCCATTGCCGGGGGCGACTTGTGGACGCAGGGCACCATCCAGACCGTCCTGCAAAGCCGAGGACTGCAAGTCAAAATCCCCCTGCAGAACGACAACGCCCCGGAGCGGCTGGAATTCCAGAAGGCCCTGACTCGGGTATCCACCGTCATACTGCCCGCCCTGATCCGGCTGGACATGCTGAGCGAAAGTGAGGCCGCCAGCCTGGCCCCTAAAATTCAGGAAGGCATCTGGACCATTGGCATTAAACGAGACGTCCTGAGTGAAAGCGAAAAAACCGCCCAGCCGGACAAGCATAGCAAGGCCAAATCCCCACAGGCCAGCAAGCCAGCGCTGCCCCAACTGGGCTGGAGCGATGTGGCCATTATGGCCGGGTTAAACCACTACGCCCAAACTCTGCACCTGCCGGAGGAGAGCCAGTTGTTTGGACAACTGACCCAAAAACTGTTCAGCTATTGCCAGCAACAGTAAACGCCAATCAAGAAATTGGCCGAAAATTCGTACACGCCCTTCCGCGTGTGCCGCCACACTTTGACAATGGCAAAAGCTGGCCGAGGGAAGCCCCTTGTCCTCTTCTAGCGGATTTGCCCGGCCAGTTGCTTGGCCTTGATCAGGGTGTTGAAGGACACCAGAATGGAAGGGTAATTCCGCTGGCTTTCCAGGGTACAGCCACGGCATTCTCTGGCCTTGCCCACCTGCTCCCGGTAGAATTTGGCCTTTTCGCCCTGCCACAGGCTCTGGAAGTTGAAATCGGCCTGCCGCAGGTTGCCAAAGGACTTGTTTTCCGTGGGATTGTGGGCAAACTCCTCACAACCGCTGACTTCACCTTCACTGCTGATGTAAGCGCCCAGGCTCCCCGCCTTGCAGCAAAACATGGGTTTTTCTTCCACCACGGTGCGGCGGTTCTCTTCCTGGCTAATCAGGTCTACCGCCGACTTCAGGGCCCCATCCTCCGGGGTGCTGGTGTGGTACAGGAACTTCAGGCGACCAGACAAGACATCCTCTTTCACCCGCTGGGTGATTTCCAGGTACTTGGCCTCAAAAGGCTCCAGTTCCCGCTTGGCCCGACGATCCTGAAAAGTGGGCAAATCGTGGCCGGTCATCTGCACACTGCGGCGCATCAGATTCAGGTTCCATTTGTCCGGCTTTAAAATATCCCGAACCATCAGGTACCAGTCATCCATCACCTCCACATTGCTGGGCGAGCAGACCGTGCAGAGCTGAATGTCCAGATGATCGTAGTCGTACAGCTCCCGGATGGTTTTCAAGGCTTCCAGCGCGTCAATACTGTTCTGCCAGGCGTCCCAGGAGCTGGACTTGGTATAGCGAATGGCGTTATTGGCCTCTTTGGGGCCTTCAATGCTCAAACTCCAGGTCAGATGGAGATTGGGGCAGGTCTGCATAATGCGATGGGTAATTTCCAGAAGCAATTCAGGCTTCCAGGCATTGGAGATGATATACACCGACTGAACCGGCGTGAGACGATAAGCCGCCTCAATGATTTCCGGCAGTTGACGGTTCAGGGTCGTCTCTCCGCCAGAGTACACAATGACATTCAGGTTTTTGCCAATGGAAGCGTAGGTCTTCTCAATCTCGGCCAGACTCATTTCATTGGTTTTGGCGTTCAGCGTATCGGCAAAGGAGCAAAAGCCGCAGCTGTAGTTACAACGGGTGGTCAAAATATGGGTCAGCATGACCGGGTCCGGCACCTGATAAAGCATCTGGGCCGCGAAGCCCCGCATAATCGGCCCAAACAGGGCCCGATCCGTGCGGGATTGGATGGGGTCATAGACCTCTCGATGGTAGACAGAGGGATACTTGCTTAAGTCAACCCCCAACAAAGCCAGGCGCTTGGCGTTCTCCGCCTCTGGGCGCAATTTGACGTTCCGCTGATTATCTGAGAGCAAGGTTGCCATTATGATTCAAAATCCTTTTTCAAGGCCTTTGACAGGGTTGAGTATGGGAAAAATGACTTCACGAAGGTGCCTTTACAGGGAATTCCAAGGGATACAGCCGCAACGATTGGGTGTCATTAAGTGGAGGAAAGCACTTTAGCGGGTGCTACGGGTGGAAATGACTGGGTAACTTCTCAAAACGTCAACCACAACAATCCGATAAACCCGATCTGCCTGAAGCAAGGCCTCCTTGATTTTATCCATTCGTACATGCCTGCGACTAATAAAATAAAAACAGCTTTAAGGCTCAGGTTGATACTTTCTATAGTTTACTCCAACTCCTGACCAGGATAAAGGTTTTAGCGCAAGGTGCGCCCCGAAGCGGTTCCGGCCATGATCTCCCGGATGGCGTCCAGGCACGTTTCCAAACGCTCATTGACCAGCACATAGTCAAACTGATCCTGCAAGGTCATCTCGTGCCGGGAAATTTCCAGACGACTGGCAATCTCCGCTTCCGCCTCAGTGCCTCGGGTGCGCAGGCGATACGCCAACGCTTCCAGGCTGGGCGGGGCCACAAAAATCAGGTGCGCCGACGGGAATTTTCGTTTCACCTGAAGGGCGCCCTGGGTTTCAATCTCCAGCAACACGCTGCTACCCGCTGCCAAAGCCTCCTGAACCACCGAGCGAGGGGTTCCATAATAATTCCCGTTATACTCGGCCCACTCCAGCAAATGATGCCGCTCGGCATCGGGCTGAGCCTGATCATGGGCGATCATGGCCTCAAACGCGTCCCGGGTTTTGAAGTGATAGCTCACCCCATCCGTTTCTCCGGCCCGCATGGCCCGACTGGTGGCGGAAATCGACAAGGTCAGATTGGGCTCAACGGCCAGCAACATCTTGCACAGCGTGCCTTTACCCACACCGGAGGGGCCGGTGATGATGTAAATATGGCCGGGGACGGGTTGGTTCATGAGGGCCATCAACAATCCACTTCATTCAAAACTACGGAATCCACCCAGACCGGGAAGCCATGAGACGGCAAGCCAAAGGATGCTCAGCGCCGATGGTACACTGCACGGTTGGGGCTTATAATAATAACGTAAGCCCCAGTCCACAGGAAACCATGAATCAGCAAGCGCAAACCGCGTCCACGGACGCGCCCCCTGTTTTGGCCAGCCGAACCGGCGTCATCTTCATCGTGGATGATGAAATGATGGTCACCCTCAGCCTGCAAACCATGCTCAGTCTGGAAACCCCTCACCAGGTTCACTGTTTCAACAACCCACAGGATGCCCTGGAGCAGGTGAGCGTAATGCGCCCCGATGTGGTCATCTCGGATTTCTCCATGCCCGGGCTGGACGGCATTCAGTTTCTGCGGAAGGTCAAAGCCCTGCTCCCGGAAAGCACCCTGATTCTGCTGACGGGCTACGCGGACAAGAAAAACGCCATTGAGGCCATTAACACCGTGGGCATTTATCGCTACATCGAGAAGCCCTGGGACAACGAGGATCTCAAACTCAGCATTGAAAACGGACTGGAACGCAGTCGGCTGGTTGGCGATCTCAAGACCTCTGTGGCGGAACTCAGCGAGGCCCGTCGGTCGCTGGAGCGTCACAATGTCCATCTGGAAAGTCTGGTGGCCGAGCGCACCCGGGATTTACAGGACACCTACCAAAAGCTGCAATCCATCGTCAACAACACCGCCGATGGCATTTTGACCCTCAGCCCCCAGCTGACCATCACCTCGGTCAACCCGGCAGCCAGTCAATGGCTGGGGCAAAAACTGAACCTGACCGCTGCGCAAGCCGCAGCAAAACCCATTCAGACGGTATTGACCCTCCCCCCGGCCAACGGTCAACCGCGCCGGATTGAGGAACTGTTCCAGATCACGCCCGGCCCCCAAACCGCGGAGGTCCTGCTGGGAGATCTCCCGCTGGAAGCCAATATCTCGGCCTTGTCCGCTCAGTCGGATATGGCAACGCCGGGTTTTGTGGTAGTGCTACGGGATATCACCCAGCGCAAGGATATCGAGCGCCTGCGGGATGACTTTATGTCCACCCTGACCCACGATTTACGCACCCCGCTGCTGGCAGCCATCCAGACTCTGGGCTTTTTCGCCGACGGCACCCTGGGAGAACTTTCCGAGAAGCAACTGGAATTGATTCACATGCTGACCCAAAGCAACCGGGAACTGCTGGGGCTGGTCAACGTACTATTGGAAGTCTACAAATACGAATCGGGGCGGCAAAACCTGATTCTGGACACCGTCAGCGTGGGCGATTTACTCGAACAAATCACCCAGGAGCTGGAAGCGCTGGCCAGACACCGGGAACAGACCCTCAGGCTGGAGTCCCTGGATGACTTTCCGCTCTCCGAATACCGAGTGCGTGGGGATAAACAGGAGCTGAAGCGGGTCTTTGTGAATCTGATCGGCAATGCCATCAACTTTACCCCCAAAAATGGTCAAATTCAGGTGGTGTTGCAACAGGAAAGCAACGCCAACCCGCCACAGGGTCCCAACCTGCGCATTCAGGTCATAGACAACGGTCGGGGCATTCCAGCAGCGGATATTCCCGTACTTTTTCAGCGCTTTTCCCAAGGCACCAGCAAGCAGCGCTCCTCGGGCTCCGGCTTGGGCCTGTACCTCAGTCGGCAAATCGTGGAGGCCCATCAGGGGCAAATCGGGGTGGAAAGCGAAGAGGGCAAGGGCAGCCGCTTTTTCGTGGTGCTTCCAACCCTATAGATACGCCGCTGAGGCGCTACTCCTCGATTTTGATGACGCTCACCGGGCAGACCTTGGCCGCCTCCCGGCACTCGGCCTCGTTGCCGGGCACCTGCGCGTTGTCCGCTTCCGCCGAATCGTACACCGTAAACACAGCCGGGCAAATGGACTCGCACGCCCCACAGGCGATACAACCGGCTACAATTTTAACTTGCATGGCGTTTTACTGGCATAGGGCAGTATGTTCCGGCGACGTTGGGCTACCAAAGAGCGCCTAAACGTGGGCCATGGCCTTTTCCTGACTATGCACCCGCCGCAGGTTTTCCACCATGTTATCAGCAATCTGCCGGAAAATGGCGGCCTGCTTGCCATCGGGCTCGTACACCACCACCGGCTGACCGGCATCGGCCTTGGCCCGTTGTTCAATCACAATGGGCACTTCACCCAGAAACGGCACACTCAGCTGACTGGCCGCGTTGCGACCGCCGCCATGGCCGAAGATCTCGTAGCGCTTGCCGTCATCACCTTCAAAGTAGCTCATATTCTCGATAATACCCAGACAAGGGATGTTCTGGCCCACGAACATGGCCAGGCCCTTGCGACTGTCGTGCAAGGCCACCTCTTGGGGAGTGGTCACGATGATGGCGCCGGAGAGTGAGGCCGCCTGCATGATGGTCAACTGGGCGTCCCCGGTACCGGGCGGCAGATCCACCAGCAGGAAGTCCAACTCGCCCCATTCAAAATCGCTCAGGAACTGACGAATGATGCGATCCAGCATGGGACCGCGCCAGACCACCGGCTGCTCTTCCTTGATCATGAAAGCCACGCTGATCACCTTGACCCCGTGCATTTCCGGGGGCATGGGCTTGCCCGCTTCGGACTGCTCGGTAATCTTGGCGTGACGCAAGCCCATCATCAGGGGCACGTTGGGGCCGTAAATATCGGCGTCCACAATGCCCACCTTGTAGCCCAGCTGGCTGAGGGCGCAGGCCAAATTGACGGAAACGGAGGTTTTACCCACCCCGCCCTTGCCACTGGAAATGGCAATGACGTTTTTAATATTGGGCAGCAACTGCTTGGGGGCCACCGGAGCCAACGGCTTGTCCGCCGGGCGCTGGAAGGGTTTAACGGCAGCCGGGGTTTTCAGGGAGATACCCACGGTCACCAGCTTGATGTTCGGCAATTCCTGTAATACCTGGCGAGTCGCTTGCAGCAAGGCATCCCTTTCCGGGTAATTGGTGCTTGGCAGGATCAGCTCCACTTTAACGTTGTTGTCGCAGACGGAGGCAAAGTCGATCATGCCCAGTTCCACGATGTTTTTTTGTTTCTCAGGGTCCACCACACGGGTGAGGGCCTGCATTACCAGTTCTTGGGTCAATTCAGTCATGACGTCCCGCCTTTTGGTTCAAGTGAGTGAATGCAATTGGACAAAATAAAATCGGCCTAGTCAAGCGTAACCGATGAATGCGTGGATTCAAAAACACGGGGTCCATCCCATTCCGCCATCCCGGCGGTTAAATTAAAAACGGACTGAAAGCCCTGTTGCGCCAAAAAATGACTGGCGTTAAAACTGCGCACCCCATGCTCACAAATAACCACCGTGGGCTGCCCCGCATCCAGCGTGGCCAGTTGCTCGGGCAATTCGTAAATGGGCAACAAACGCGCCCCCGGGATATGCCCCAAGCCGTAAAACTCCTGGGGGGTGCGCACATCCAGCAGCAGCAAGCCGGGCTGTTGCGCCATCAGGGTTTGCAGTTGCTGATTGGTCAAAGGGGTGACGGGCATCGGTGGGTATTAACTGTTCATTTCTAGCAATAACACGCAGTGAGCGTAACACAAAGACACCGGTCAGATCATCTCTTTTAGCAACATGGTCACCACGGACAGGTAAATGAGAAAGGTCAGGATATCGCTCAGGGTGGTGATAAAGGGCCCGCCCATCCCCGCCGGATCCACTTTGAACAGGCGTTTGAACCCGTAGGGAATCATCATGCCCAACGTGGCCGAGATGCACAGGGAAACGGTGATCCAGGAGAACAGCAAGGCGCTGAGCTGCCAGCGATGGTAGATCAGCAAAGACAAAATCCCCACGGAGACGGCGAAGAACACGCCGGTCAGCAGGGCCACTTTGATTTCCCGGCGCAACTTTTCCCAGATATTATCATCGGTAATCAGGCCCTGACTGAGGCCTCGCACGGTAATGGTATCGGTTTGGGTGCCCATATTGCCGGATAGCCCCGTGAGCAAGGGCATAAAGGAAATGGCCACCACCGCCGCGGACACGGTATGGCTAAAATGGGCAATAATGGTGGCCGCCAGAAACTGACCGCCCATGGTAATGGACAACCAGGGGAAACGGGCCTTGAAGGCCCCAAACACCGGGCCCACCAGCAAGCCCCGCTCGTCCACCTCTTCCAGATTGATCCCGGAGGCCCGGTAAATGTCTTCCGAGGTTTCCTCGTCGATCACGTCAATAATGTCATCCAGGGTGATGACCCCGCGCAGGGTGTTGTCCGGATCGGTGACCGGCATGGCCAACAGGTTGTAATACTTCCGAAACACGCTGGCCACCAGCTCCTGATCGAAGCTGACCAACAGGGATTTCACGTCAAACTGGGCAATGCGGCTGAGTGGAACGGAAGCGTCATGCAAAATCAGCTGCTTCAGGCTGACCACCCCCACCAGGGCGTCCTCGGCATCCACCAGGTACATGTAATAAATGAAATCCTTCTCCTCGGCACGGCGCACCATGTCCATGGCCTCACCCACCGTGGCCTCCACCGAAATGCTCATAAAGTCGGTGGACATAATCCCGGCGGCGGAATCCGGTTGCTCCATCATCAGGTGATGCAGGGTGCGGGTTTCCGTATCAAACGGCATCTCTTCCAGAATGCGCTGGCTTTCCACCGTATCCATTTCCTGCAAAATGTCCACGGCGTCATCGGTGGGCATCATGCGCAGAATCTGACTACCCATCACCGTGGGCAAGGAGGCCAGACAAGCATGCTGTAACTCATCGTTCACGCTGGTCAAAACCTGAGCGGCCTGCCCCACGTTCAGGTACTGAAAGCAGCCCACCGCTTCTTCCCGGCTCAAAGCGCTCTCCATGACTTCAGCCACATCGGCAAAATTCTGCCGGGCCAGCAGGCGACGGAGTGCGGAGGTATTTTTCTGAGTCAGGTAACGCCGAATCTTTTCGGCCAGACTGGTCACGGTCACAGAATTCATAGGGAACTGGGCCTAAAACTTGGGAAAGGTATCTACCCATTGTATCAACTCAAAGCGGGTTGCAAGTGATTGTTGCCATAACGCCGCAGGCTGGACTTCAGGCTCAAAAATCGCCTCATAGCATTCCAGCGCAGACCATTGGACTGGTTGAAAACAGACAACCCCTGATGCGCAAGCACTCACCGGTTGAGGTACGGCAAAAAAGACTGCCCGAGACCAATCCCCATCCCTCACCCTCCGCTCCAATTTTCTTTTGAGAGCCGCTTTTTTGATAAACTGGAACCAGCGTGTCGGAAGCCGAGCTTTTTTACCGGGTATGCAAACCACTCCCCCAGCCAGCCTTTATTCCAAAATTCTGCACACCCCCCAGGGCGTGTTCGGGGTGACGTTGTTCTTCAACCTGCTGGTTTCCCTGAGCAAGCTGTTTTGGGGCTACCAAACCCACACCCTCAGCATGACCGCCGATGGTTTCCACTCGCTATTGGATGCCGTGGCCAACGTGGTGGGCATTGTGGGCCTGAATATCTCCATGAAGCCCGCCGATCATAACCACCCCTACGGACACCGCAAGTTTGAAGCCATCGCCTCCATGGTCATCTCCTTTTTTATCTTTCTGACCTGTTTTGAGATTGCCGGTGAAGGGTTCTCCCGGTTTTTCTCCCCCCAGCACAGCCACCCCCGGATTTCTCCCACCAGCTACGGGATTATCGGCATTACCCTGCTCATTAACCTGTGGGTCACCTGGTACGAGAACAAAAAAGGGAAAGAACTAAAAAGCGACTTGCTGATAGCGGACGCCAAGCACACCCTGTCCGACTGTCTGGTGTCCATCTCCGTGCTGTTCTCCATGGCCGCCGTGCAACTGGGCTTTTTGTGGGCAGATACGGTATTGGCCCTGGTAGTATCCCTCATCATCCTGAAAGTGGGCTTTGAACTGATTATGATCCACTTCAGCGCCCTGACCGATGAAGCCGCCCTGGATCCCAACGAAATCAGCGCCGTGGTGCTGGCCGTCCCCGGTGTGCTGGACTGTCATAAAATCCGAAGCCGGGGCATGCGGGATCACGTCTTTATCGATCTACACATTCAGGTGGACCCCCAACTAACGGTGAAGGAAGCCCATGGCATTTCCTACCGGGTGGAATCCACACTGGGCGAAGCCTTTGACGGACAGGTCCGGGAGGTGCTGGTTCACGTTGAGGAATACGAAGGAACCGCCGAAAGCGCCTAGGCCCAGCCCACTCTATCAATGGCCCGCTTTTGATCTGTATACCGTGCGGTTCCTTCCCCGTAAATTGCACCAGCACCCACGACAATCATCGACCATCGTGGGCGCCTACGGTGCAAAGGGTATCTGAGCCTGCCCTTAACGGGATTTAAGGGGCAACAGGTTTTCAATATCCCGCTCAATCTCACGGCGGGTACGGCCCGTGCGCTGCTGAATGCGACCCAATAGTTCCTCTTCCTTGCCTTCGACATACAGCAAGTCGTTATCGGTCAACTGAGCATACTTTTCCTTGAGCTTGCCCTTCAAAACATGCCAGTTTCCCTTGATTTCAGTCTTGTTTAACATAGCAATCACATCTCCTATCCTGTAACACAGGGCGATTGTCTAACCAGAATCCTCTCCCACGGTAAATAGTCATCGCCCAATCCAACCAAACCCAGTTGTGACATTGATATTCACAAGCTGGGCTACCGGAGAAAGTCTGGATATTATATCTCCCGGCATTTTTGGTTAAATTACCTGTTCGTCTAAAGGAAGATTCGCTAATGGTTTCAGTCCGCCTAGCAGAACGGCTATTTCGGAATTGACGAAAGCGGCCCCCAGGAACTTCCCAAATTGCAAAGTCAGGCTAAAGATCTTCAAAATCTGGCCGATAATGAGCTTGTCAGTCAAACAAACGGTCTGAGGGTCACATCATCCCCCTTGGACTCAACCTCTCGTTGTCTACTATCACAAACTTCCCCGGAGTGAGATACGGCCACCAAACTGCTGTCACCCACTCCGGGAAACGAAACCGACCCGGTCAGACGTAAAATCTGGCCGGGTCGCTCCTTTTTCGCCCCTCATTCTTATCAAAGCTCAAACCTGCACCGTAATGTCCAGTTCGCCCTTTCGGTTGCGCACATCCACGGTCACGCTCTGGTGGTTGCGCCGAAACTCGAGATCGACCATCGCCTTGCCCACACACAGGTTGTTAATCTGTAAAAATGACATGTAATGGGGCAAGCGGGGCGAATGAATGGACAACTTCTTGCGGGGCGCATCCACCCGCATATTGAGCATGGACTGAATAATGGAGTACATGGCCGCTGACGCCCAGGCCTGGGGATTACACGAGACGGCGTAGCGAACCGGCGGATCGCCCTCTTTGCCGTCCTCTTTGCGGAATCCGCAAAACAGTTCCGGCAGGCGACGATAGTACATGTGCCGGGCGGCCTCAAACAAGCCCGTAAAAATGCGCTCTACCAAGTCCGGACGATTCAGGCGGGCAAAGCCCCGGGCAATTAAAGCATTGTCGTGCGGCCAGATGGAACCATTGTGATAACTCATGGGATTGTAAGCCACCGTGTTGGAGCTGAGGGTTCGGATGCCCCAGCCATTGAACAAATCCGCGGACATGAGGCGGTTTACGGTCTGGTTGGCATGGTTCTCATAAAACAGACCGGTTTCCAGACAGTGCCCCGGATTGGAGGTGATGACCCGGAAGGGCTGGCCGGTTTCATTCAGTGCCAGCGCGCAGTATTCCAGATCGTCCATCCAGAAGTGGGTGTTAAAGCGTTTGCGAAACTCCAGACAATCCTGCTTCAGGCGCTGCCTTAGCTCCTTGTTCTCCATATAGTCGGCCAAACGGGCCATGTAGGTCTTGGCCAGGTACACGTAACCCTGTACTTCCGACAGGGCGATGGGGGGCTGTCCAATCACCCCGAACTCATCCATCACACTATCGTAGGAATCCTTCCAGCCCTGCTGCAAAATACCCCGGGGACAACTGCTACGGTAGGTGCTAAAACCCAGTGGATGCTTGCGCAGGTTGTCGTCAATCCAGTTCAGGGCGGCCAGAGCATTGGGCCACAACTTGCACAGTAACTCACGATCGTTGGTCCAGCGGAAATACTCGTACAAGGTAATAATAAACAAGGGGGTCGAATCCACACTGCCGTAGTAGGGGGTGTGCGGAATCTCTCCCAACCGGGCCAGCTCCCCCACCCGCATTTCATGCAGAATCTTGCCCGGTTCCTCATCCCGATGCGGATTCGTCTCCTTCCCCTGATACTTGGCCAGTATTTTCAGGGACTCCCGAGCCACCGTCGGGTTATACAACATTGCGAACCGGGAGGTGATCAGCGAATCCCGTCCAAACAGGGCCACATACCAGGGGATTCCGGCGGCCACATAGCTACCCTCATCGCTATGGGTTGTCAGCATCTGCATGTCTTTCTGGTTCCGGGACATCATTTCGTTGAAATCCTCGTTATCAGAAACGAAGACGGCAGTGTCCTGAACGTTTCTGCGGGCCCTGAAATTAAGGTGCATCAGGGCTTCGTCCATGGTTTGGACACTGGTTTCAATCACCCCCGCGTTCATCAAATGATCGTTGATGATGGTCTGAATTTCGTAGTTAAAGTTTAAAGGGTGCCTTGGTTTCAGCAAGGTCCGGTAAATCACCGTGGGCAAGTCCCGGGCGGGCGCTTCCTCCGGGGCCAGATCCACGAAACGAATCCCCGTTTGCAGGTTACGCCCGCTGCGATCCTTGCATCCAAAAATCAGCACCGGATTTTGACCGCTGGTGTCCATAATGGGGGGGCGTTTTTGTAACGGAGGCATCTCCACGATGCCCCGGATGTCGAACATATCGCGAAAATCAGCGTCAAACGTCAGACTCAGCTCCATATAAACGGGTTTGGAATAGTAGCTGACCAGCCAAAAGCGTTCAAACTGAAGGCCGTATAACACCGTCTCCCGCTTCAGCTGAATGATCTCCGGGGGCAGGGTGACCGGGGTACCATCCTCCGTGGTCGTTTCAATAGGCCCGTTGGTAAACACAATGGTGGACATGTAACCCATTTCCGTGGAAGAGAGCAGGGGGATGGGGTCTGTGCCATGCAGCTTGATTTCAAAACAGCTCAAAAATCGGGTGTCCAGGTGGTACATGCCAAGACCCGACATATCGCCCCGGGGAATATTGCCCTGCAAATCATCCACCAGGTACAGATGGTTGTGCTTGATGCTGCGATTTCTGGATAAAAAATCCTCGGGCTGTTTGATTTTCATGGCGCTCTCTTTCGGGAAGAACCTGAGTCAGGGACGCTGTGTGGCCAAACCGCTACCGACCTGCCACAGACTGGCCTTTATCAATCCGCCGGGGTTGCGGCGGGACGTCCATACTGGCAGGCAGGACGATCCGAGGCCCGGTGCAAAGGCAGCGGTGAACTGGCTGTAAGGTTTCGACTGGCACGGTGCCAGAGGTTCCCATCCCATCGGTTGACATTGACCAATCGTTGATAGAGACGCTCGTGTTCCACCACCATGCGCTGGGCGGAAAACCGCTCTTCGGCCTTTTGCCGCACCAAACGGCGATCAAACCGGGCGTAATCCTGAACGGCCCGCGTCAAGGCTTCCACGGTGTCCGCCACGTAGCCGCTCACCCCATGATCCACGACCTCCGGCACGGAGCCGTTTCGCAGGGCAAATACCGGTGTGCCGCAAGCCATGGCCTCAATCATGACCAACCCGAAGGGTTCAGGCCACTGTACCGGGAACAGGCAGGCAGCCGCGTTCCGCAGGAACTCCACCTTGGCGGCATGCTCCAGTTCCCCCACGTAGATAATCCGATCGCCATCAATCTGGCTGGCCAAAACCGAGTCATAAAAAACCTGATCAACCCGATCAATCTTCCCGGCCAGCAAAAGTTTCAGACCCAGAGCCTGCGCCACCCGAATGGCCTGCAAAGGACCTTTTTCAGGGGACAATCGCCCCAGAAAAGCCAGATAGGGTTCGCCGGAAAGCGCGAACTTCGGTTCAAAGCGGCTCAGATCGATTCCGTGGTAAATGGTGGCCGCGTAATGCAATTCCGGCCAAAGCTGCTGTTGATAACGACTGATTGAAACATAGTGCTGGTGGGCATTTTTGAGGAACAAGTCCCGCACCGGCTGCGGTGAGAGGGCGTTGTGCAGCGTGGTCACCACCGGGGTCTCCACGAAGTTGGCAAAGGGCAAAGCCTGAAAGCCCATGTGATTGTGAATGACGTCGTAGCGCTCGGCCTCCAGAAAGACATCGCCCAGCACATTCAGTTCGGATGCCATGACCGTACAATGCGTCTTGTCGTTATGCAGGGTTTCCTCCAGCTCCCTCAAGGGCTGAGAGGCATAAGCCCTCAGGCATCCGGACGTCTGGGAGCCTGCCACCGCGAACAGGGTCACCTCATGACCCCGTTGAATCAACCCCTCGCTTAGCAGGTAAGCCACCAGCTCGGTTCCTCCATAGGCACGTGGGGGAACCAGCTCCCACAGCGGAGCAATTTGGGCAATGCGCATAACACTCCCTCCCGGTGAGCAGTGACAGTCCAATGCTGAAGTTGAAGAGGGCCCTCCTTGCAAAAGACGGGTAAACATTCCCTGCTTGTTATTGTAAAAAAATAGGACACCCTTCAAAATTCGACAATTGGCTAAACCTGCCCAAATGCGCAAAACCCATTGGTAAATCAGCCCAACCGCAGTAGGATAACACTGTAAACCGCAAAGCCCCCACCCTTCGCTAAATTCATGAAGCAGTCCAGCAACCCCCTTAAGTACCGATACCACGCATTTCGCGGTAAACTCATCCAGCCTTTTTTCTGGGCGCTATGCTTTCTGAGCCCGGTACTGGATGTTTTTCGGGTGGATATGATCCATCAGCATTTGATGTTCCTGGGGAAGCCATGGCCATTTGCCTTTGAGAACCTGAAGTGGCTGCCAATCGGATTTTACGGGGCCGTCATTCTCATCGGCGTCATTTCTTTCATTTGGGGACGCCTGTTTTGTGGCTGGGCCTGCCCCCACAACACCCTGACCGAATGGACCCACCCCCTGCGGGCCATGGTGGGACTGGCCCCCAAGCCCCGCTGGATGAAGCTGATTCTGCGTGATCACCCCTCCTTCAGATTCATTTTCCCGGCCTTGTCTCCCGTTCTGGCCATCCTGCTGACCTTTGGCCTCAGCTTGCTGCTTTGTTTTTATGTCGTTCCGCCCCAGTGGGTTATTCAGCAGTACGCCAGCGGACATCCCCACATCGCCCTGGTTTTTGGCAACGGTTTGTTCCTGTTAATTGGCCTGTTTCTGCTTTTCGTGGGCAACGACTTCTGCCGCACCTGCTGCCCCTACGGGCTGGCCCAATCGATTTCCGCATACCATGAGGATTCCCCGTGGCGCCCACTGGAAATTCAGTTCCAGAGCAGCAAAACCGAGGACTGCAAATCCTGTACCGCCTGCCAAATCGTTTGCCCGGTGGATATTGACCCCCGAGATACCGGGGCCCTGAAAGTGGGACAGTTCGATGGCTGCTTCAACTGCGGGGAATGTATCGATGCCTGCAAGTTCATTCACAGCTTCAAATCGCAGCCGGGTCTGCTTTCCTTCCAGAATCCGGGCTTCAAGGCCGCCAAAGCCAAAACCACCCGACCCGCTCCCTAGAGATCCGACTCTGAGACTGTCTGAGGCCGACCGACCGGACAGACCGAATCCCTTCTCCGGGCATTGCCTGTCCGGGTGAAGCCCTTTTTAGCGCATCCTCAACCCGGTCTCCCGGACGATTTTGTAAAAAAAATTCAAGAATTGGCGGGGTGGGTCGATAACACTGACAGAGCCCCCATTGCCCGGGACTGACCGGCTTCGGCGGTTTCCTGAATTCGTGTATCCAGACAAGACAGGCAGTAACAGGCAGTCCATGAGAATGTCCGACCGTCGAACGCATCCAATCAAAGCCGCTGAGATTTTCAAGTTCAACGTGCTGGTCATGGCCGGTATCATCATGGCGGTGGGGTTTCCCTTTGGGGCGCGACTGCTGAACCTGCCCCTGCCCGAGTCACTCTGGTTTATACAGCCCCTTGGTTATGGCCTGTGCAGTCCTTTATACAGTTTCTACAAATTCCTGTTGGGGCCACTGTTACCGGGACACTGGCAGACTTTTTTTCCAGTGACAGACGTTTCTCTGTTCCTGAGCGTGGTCTCTGGCATGCCGGTTTCGGCATTCAGCCAATACAATGGCCAAATTGAATGGATACCCCTGCTTAGCGTTGTTTTTTGGCAATGCTTCCTGATCGTCTCTTACTACTGTTTATCTACCCTCCGGCAGGGTGCTTCCTTACAGGAGGTTCGCAAAGCCATGGTTGAGTACCGGGAAGCGCAAGCACCCCCGGCCCCCAAGGCCCCGGAGCCCAGAAAACCGATGCCCCCCAAAAAACCGGAGCTTCCGGAAAACCGCTTTGTCCCGCTCGCCCAGACCCAGTCGGATAATCAACAAAAGATCAAGGAGCGCCTGCAAGAATCCAGAATCCTGCAACACCATGCCCCTCGCATTCAAAGGTTGACCCAACAGGATTGGGACAATTACAAACAGCAGGAGGGCGATCTGATCGTCCGCGCCATGATTCAGCAACTCAGGCAGGAGAACCTGACTTTGCAGCTCGAAAAGAACGAGCTGAAATCGACATTCTCCCAATACTTTTCCCCGGAAGTGCTGAAATACCTCAATCAGAACAAAAGCGCTTTTGAGGATATCCAGAACCAGCATTACAACATGACGGTTCTGTTCTGTGATCTGCGGGGCTTTTCCGCCTTCAGCCAGACAGCCAGCCCGGACGAGATGGTCGCCTATCTGGTGGAATATTTCGAGATTGCCAGCTATTGCGTACTCCATAAGTACAATGGCGTCATCAGCAAACTGATGGGCGATGGCTTTATGGCTTACTGGGGCTTTCCGCTGACTGGTACGGAACACGCCTACACCGCCACCCTGGCCGCCCAGAATATCATTCAGGAAGTCCGTTTAAGAAACGAAATCAAGGTCAACCAGAAACCCCTGCAAGTGGGCATAGGCATTGCCACTGGCCCGGTCATGGTCGGGAACATCGGCTCCATGGATTTCAAGGATTTTACCCTGATCGGGGTGCCCGTCAATCTGGCCGCCCGCCTGCAGGAAACCACCAAACAACTGGGCTGTGACATTGTGATCTCCGAGAACACCTACCGGGATCTCAACGGTCGAATTGCCTGTCAGGATTGGGGAGCCACCGAAATTCGGGGGTGGCAGAACACGGAGCGCATTTTCAGCCCCTTCCCTCCCGAGGGCCCCCAGCGGTAAATGCCCCAGACGGGCTTTGTCCGCTCAGGATCAGCACCCCATCCGCAAGGCCCACCCGGTTTATTACCTGCTCATTACAAACTGCGTCCAGGCAAGGCCATGGCCTGTCCCCCGCCATCACAGGCGTTTGCGGGCATGGCCAGCCATCGGCATTCAATCCCGATGATCCCGGAACAAATTGCACAGGCAATTTCCTGCAAAAATTATTTTTTATTTCAAGAAGTGTGAAATTGTAAGTTCAAGCCTTTTCCATTCGATGGCGGCCAATGGAGCCTCTATCTTGCAAAAGCCCGATGCTCGGTCTGAGTTCGTCGCAGGATCATCCGCTTGCGCACATTAGCCAGCACCCGTGGGAATCAGGTATCCATCACATACAAAGTGAAAGAGAGAGAGGTAAACTATGGGAACCATTAATCCGAATGCAAGAATAACTACCAGGGCTATGCAAAGTGCGACTGGACCCGCAGCCCCTGCAAAAGCTGGCGCTGGAACAGGCCCATTAGGTCAGCCCACAACGGATTCATTTGCATCAAATGATCCTTTGGGCGTAAGTTTACCTTTTGCCATGGTAATCAAAGCAGCACCACTGCAGGCACTGGCAGGCGTGGAAAACCTGGCATCCGGCACAGACTCGGATGGCAATCCCATTTTCAGCCGGCAGGACTTAACCGACCTTTCGGAAGGAAAAGGCCGGTTCGCTGGAGCAAGCCAGGCACAAGTAGACGCGGCCAATGCCATCCTTGGGGATCAACAGCTTGAAACCGCCCTGGATCAAGCCAATGCCGATGGTAATAACTTCCAGTCTGAAAATGAGGACGACTGGTACAATTTAAAGGCCTTGAAAGAACACTCTGATTCAATTGCAGCGGCTGCCGTCTATAATGAGAATCCCCCCGCCGCAGTACCCCCAGAGGCTCCGCAAGCATCAGATGCCGCAGCGAGCGCATCAACGGAAGCCACTGCATCAGATGCCGCAGGGAACGATAAACCGGAGGAAGAACCAGCGCCCGCCTCCGAATGAGGCTGCTGGCAAAATGAGGATTATGACAAGAAAGCCGTAGTCTAAAGCAATCAATCTTGCGCTCAGTAGCGGAACCCCCTGCCTGATCCCATCCGGTAGGGGGTTTTGCAAGCCGCCTACGCCCGCCCTTGCGAACCCACAAATCAGACACCATCAAAGGAATCCACGCCCAAGAATATTAAGGTTGAGACAATTTGATACCAATCTTTGGTTTTATTCTTTATGAGAGTCACTAAGTCCAGCCTTTTGAAAATTCAGTATTTGAGAGAGCGCGCAAGAAGTACCACAAGATCAGAGCTGTGATGGCTTAAGTCAGGGTTCTCATCATCAGTACGAAACACCAGCTTTTAAATTTTAAGAAAAGTGCAAATTAAGAAGGAGAGGTCACTCCCATGAGCTATAATCTGAATTCAGTTATTGGTCTGAACTATGGAGCGCAAAGCCTTTACCAAAGAATCAGAAACAATGCTGAAAACAATACAGCCGACTATAATAAAGGCCCTCTGTTTGATGCTTTGGATAAACGACAGGCAGATGGGTTAACAGTCAGAGACGTCATAGGACTTGAAACCGATTACGGTGTTGACCTTGATGGTGACGGTCAAACAGGTAGCGTCCTAGGCGTCACTGAAGACAGTAACACGGAAGAGGCAGTGGGAAACCAAACCGGAGAAGCTGATGTTAAATCTGTCTCTGCTGATGAAATGAAGGCCCTTGGACAGGCCTTTGAAGATGCCGGTAAAACGAGTTTTACCAGAGCTGATTTACAACAGTTAGCCTCCACTGGGAGCCTTGACGGAAAACAAGCGGATCCGGCATTACAACGTTCCGCCACCGCATTACTCAATAACCCGGAAATCCTGGATAAGATTGATGTCCTGGATGGGTATGGTGAAAGCGGTGCGCCCAGAGATCAGAAGTATTGGGCGAGTAATTTTACATCCTACGGCACTAACGCTGCCGCTGGCGCTGTTGACACCACCGGCGCGGGTAGTACGGACGGCACCACTTAGGCCCCAATTTTTGTTAGCGATGGGTTGCAGCTGATACCCATGACACCGGCCAATACCGATGGACGATAGATCCTGAAGGCCCTGAAGGAACACGGGAATAGAATTGCAGCGTCCATCCTCATTCCCTCAACAGTCGCCCAATCGAAGAACCCTGCCTGATCCCATCAGGTAGGGGGGTTTGCCTGCCGCCCCTAGACCCCTTGGCCTTCTGATCCCCTACGCTGCCCCAACGGAATTCCGCCACTCAGGATCACGACTCCATGGATTACGACGCCATCGGCGAGGCCCGCCATTGATGACAGATTGTACCAGGCAAGGCCATGGCCTGAACATCGCAATCACAGGCGTTTACGGGCATGGCCAGCCATCGGCATTCAATTCCGGGATTCCCGAACGGAGGGCGCAGGCAATTTCATACAACGTATCGTTTTTTATATTAATAATACAACCTTTCTTGCCAGCCTTCTTGTTATTCCAGCCTTGGGTCAATCGCCTTTGATCCAAAAACTGTTGTGGTTTCATTCGAAAAATCCGTCGTGGCGTCCAGGATTCCAGTAATCCAGACGCCAATCCAGTCAAAGAAAAGCGCAAAAAATACACGCATTCCTATGAAAGAGAGGATAAAAAAATATGGTCAGCAACATTAGCAGCAATAAGCCTACCCCCTCTTCCAAAAAGCCAGAGTCTCCTAAACCAAAGGAGGAAAAAGGCGAAGAGTCATCCTCGGTGAAGCCCAAAGCGGCTGAAGGCTCGGACAGTAGCACTGGTAGCTCATCCGCAGTGAAGCCCAAAGCGGTTGAAGGCTCGGGCAGTGGCGCTGAAGGCGCGTCCACTGATGCGTCCAAGGGGCCGAAGGTCAGTACCAGAGCCTTGCCGTCTCAGGCTGACCAGGACGCAGGCGCCCAAAAACTGACCACCGCAAACATCAAACTATCAGATAAACGTGCCCCAGAGGATACCGCGACTTTCTCTGCAAGTGCGAAACTCTTTGGCGGCAGTGATCTGGAAGAGCCCGCCTCCAAGCCAGTGGCTTCACGCAGCTTGTCTGGCCTCGGCGGACCCGGCGCTGCTTCTCAACAACAGCAGTCAACAAAACCCGTAATCGGTTCCGCAGTAGGTCTCGGAGCCGGTGTCGGTGTCGATCTCGCAGCCTCTAAAAAGCCAAGTCCGGCAGCCGATGCAGGTGGCTCTACTCAACAACAGCAGTCAACAGCACCCGTAATCGGTTCCGCAGCCAGTTCCGTAGCCGGTGTCGCTCTCGCAGCCAGTGCAAAGGAAAAACAACAAGAACCTGCACAAGCCCAACCCGCAACCACGCCAGATCCGCCTGGCACAGAATACTGGGCATTTGATACAAATTATGATGGCAAGGCAGACAGCTGGTATAAACGCACACCCAACGGCCCAACCACAGCCGAGGGTAATCCCCCAGCAAGCACTCCCGGAAGCACTGCCCCAGCGGACGGAAACAATCCCTCTGCGCCACCCGCAGGTACCAATCCCCCTGCACCGCCCGCAGCGGACGGAACCGCTCCCGCTGCGCCACCCGCAGTTACAAATCCCCCTGCCGATGTTACTCCCAAGCCTCCAACACCTCCTGACGCTGATGCCAGCTCCCAGGGTCGTGTCACGAATTGGGCCATTGATAGCACCAAGAACGGCAAAGCCGACACTTGGGGCACTCAAATGGCCGATGGCGGGATAAATTGGGCCTATGATACTGATGGTGACGGCAAGGGCGACAAATGGCTTGAGGCCGATGCCTCTGGCCAAGGGATTTGGGGCATTGATAAAGATAAGGATGGCAGAGCCGATGAATGGCAAGAGCAGACTGCCTCTGGCCAGACAGTTTTTGGCTATGACACTGATGGTGACGGCAAGGCCGACAAATGGGTCACCACCCAAAAACCCTCCGGTGACGCACCCCCAGCTGGCGCTCCCACTACAACACCTCCAGCTGGCGCTCCCGCTACAACACCCCCAGCTGGCGCTCCCGCTACAACACCCCCAGCTGGCGCTCCCGCTACAACACCTCCAGCTGGCGCTCCCGCTACAACACCCCCAGCTGGCGCTCCCGCTACAACACCCCCAGCTGGCGCTCCCGCTTCAACACCCCCAGCTGGCGCTCCCGCTTCAACACCTCCAGCTGGCGCTCCCGCTTCAACACCTCCAGCTGGCGCTCCCGCTACAACACCCCCAGCTAGCGCTGATGGAAGCGAAACCACGACTGGCGAAGAACCAGAAGTAACTTACTTAGATGGTGATCAAGACGGCAATTGGGAAACAAAGACAATCCGTAAAGGTAATATGATCATAACTTACACTGATACTAATGGAGACGGCGTATTTGATAAGAAAGAGGTCCGCAAAGTGTAAGCGACATCCAATAGCTCCGAAGGGTAACATCCAAGCAGTATTATCCTAAGGATAGTGCTAAAAATAAAAGCCCTCGCCAGTCAAATTGCTGGCGGGGGCTTTTGCCCTTGCAAGGAAGCTACCAAGATGGCTGGCCCTCAGGCGGCCCGCCCAAAACCGGTCAAGCGATTCTTGAAGGCGTCCAGATAAATATAAAGCACCGGGGTAATGTACAGGGTCAACAACTGGGACACCAGCAGCCCGCCAAACACGGCCAAGCCCAACGTCCGTCGGGATTCCGAACCGGCCCCCAGCCCGATGGCCAAGGGGAGCGCCCCCATCAGGGCAGCCAGCGTGGTCATCATGATCGGCCGAAAGCGCACCAGACAGGCCTCGTAAATGGCTTCCGCCGCGGACTTGTGCCCTTTACGCTGGGCCTCCAGGGCAAAGTCGATCATCATGATGGCGTTCTTTTTCACAATACCAATCAGCAAAATCAGGCCCAAAAAGCCGTAAATATCCAAATCCCGGTTAAACAGGTACAGGGTTAGCAAGGCCCCCAAGCCCGCCGGGGGCAAGCCGGACAGAATGGTAATGGGGTGGATGAAGCTCTCGTATAAAATCCCCAGCACCAGATAAATTACCAGCACGGCAATGATTAACAGAAAACCCATGCCGCTCAGGGAGGACTGGAACTCCTGCGCGCTGCCCTGAAAACTGCTGCGCACGGTGGCGGGTAAGGTCTGCCGGGCCAATGTTTCAATCTCGGCCACTTTTTGCCCCAGCGACACCCCGGGCCGCAGGTTGAAGGAAATGGTGGTGGAGGGAAATTGCCCCAAATGGCTGACGCTCAGCGGCCCCACGCTGCGTTTTAAATTGGCCAGCGCGTTCAGCGGCACCAGACTGCCATTGCCCGATCGCACGTATATGGCCGATAAATCCTCCAGGCTCTGCTGGTACTCCGGCAACAATTCCAGAATGACCTGATAATCGTTGTTGGCCGCGTAAATCGTGGAGACCTGACGGGTGCCGTAAGCGTTGCTCAGGGCCAGTTCAATCTGCTCGGCGGTAATGCCCAGACTGGATGCCTTGCTGCGATCGATGTCCACCGTCAGCTGCGGGCTGGTCATCTGCAAGTCCGTGGTGACATCCTGCAGGCCGTCCAGCTTTTTGAGCTTCTCCAGCAGGGTATCCGTGGACTGATACAAGGCCGGTAAATCAGGACTTTGCAGGGTGAACTGGTACAAACTCTTGCTCAACTGTCCTCCCAACCGAATGGTGGGCGGGGCCTGCATAAAGGCCCGAATACCGGGAATTTCGGCCAGTTGCGGTCGCAGTTTTTGGATGACTTGGGTGACCGTTTCCTTGCGTTCTTCCAGCGGCTTGAGCGTGGCGAAAATCCGCCCGGTATTGCCGTTGTCCACGCTGGACATGACGCTTTGCACGTTGGGATTTTTACGAATAATGTCCGCCAACTGTTGCTGGTGGGCCACCATTTGCGGAAAGGCGATGCCTTGTGGGCCTTCAGTGCTGGTAAACAACTGGTTGGTGTCCTCGGTGGGAATAAACCCCTTGGACACCACACCAAACATCACCACGGTCAGGCCCAGCAACGCCGCAAACACGGCCATGGTGGTCTTTTTATAGCGCAAACAAATTTTCAGCGTGTCGTGATAGATCTCGTACAGAGAATTAAACCCGGCCTCAAAAGCCACCAGCAGCCCGTTTTTCTGCTCAACATGAATGTTCTGCGCGCGCAGCAGGCGGCTGCACAACATGGGGGTCAGGGACAGGGAAATGAAGCCCGAAATGAGAATGGAGACGGCCATGGTCATGGCGAACTCATTGAACAATCGGCCCACCACGCCGCCCATAAACAAAATGGGAATAAACACGGCCACCAGGGAAACGGTCATCGACAAGACGGTAAAGGCAATTTCCCGGGAGCCAATCACCGACGCCTCCAGAGGCCCTTTGCCCATTTCCATGTGCCGGATGATATTCTCCAGCACCACGATGGCATCATCCACCACAAAACCCACCGCCAGGGTCAAGGCCATCAGGGACAGGTTATCCAGGTTGAAATTGAGCAGGGACATGGCCGCAAACGTCCCCACAATGGACATGGGCAAGGCCAGACTGGCAATCAGGGTGGCGAAAATATTGCGTAGAAATAGGAAGATGACGGCAATAACCAGCACAATGGTGATCACCAGCGTCAACTGCACATCCTCCACCGATTTACGAATGGTCTGGGAGCGATCAAAAACCACCTCCAGCTTGACGGAGGGCGGAATGATGGCCTGAAAGCTGGGAAACAGCTCCTTGACCTTGTCAATCACCCCGATGGTATTGGTGCCCGGCTGCCGTTGCACCGCCAGCACAATGCCCCGGGTGCCATTGAACCAGCTGGCGGTTTTGTTGTTTTCCACGCTGTCCAGCACCCGGCCCAGTTCGCTCAGGTACACGGGGGAGCCGTTACGGTAAGCCACGATCAGGGGTCGGTAATCACTGGCCTTCATCAGCTGGCCGCTGGCTTTGACCGTATAGTTCCTGTAGTCTCCGTACAGAACCCCTGTGGGCAAATTCACGTTGCCCTTTTGAATGGCGGTGGCCACTTCATCGATCCCCAGATTTCGGCTGGCCAGCGCCTTGGGATCGACTTGCACCCGCACGGCGTACTTTTGCGAGCCGAACACGGACACCTGCGCCACGCCATTGATCATGGAAATCCGCTGGGCCACCACTTTTTGGGCATACTCATCCACTTCGGACAAGGGCAAGATAGGCGAAGTCAGAGCCAGATAGATAATGGGCGAGTCCGCCGGGTTGACCTTTCGCAGGGAGGGCGGTGAGGGCATGTCGTTGGGCAGTTTTCGCAAAGCGGCGGAAATGGCCGCCTGCACGTCCTGCGCGGCAGCGTCAATGTTTCGGCTTAAATTAAATTGCAGGGTAATGGAGGTGGAACCCAGACTGCTGGTGGAGTTCATGGAATCCAGACCGGCAATGGTGGAAAACTGCTGCTCCAGCGGGGTGGCCACGGAGGCGGCCATGGTGTCCGGGTTGGCCCCTGGCAGGCTGGCACTAACCTGAATGGTGGGAAAGTCCACGTTGGGCAGATCACTGACCGGCAACTGACGGTAAGCCAGAATCCCGAACAGCAGGATCCCCAGCATGACCAGGGTGGTCATAATCGGTCTGTCAATAAATAATTTGGTGAAATTGTTCACGTCATCAGACTTTCATACCTTCGATTTTTACTGACCGGCCACCGGCCTGGTTTCAGGGGTACCGGCTTTCACCTGCAGTCTGGAGCCGTCGGAAAGCTGAAACTGTCCATCGGTTACCACCTGCTCCCCAGCGGACAAGCCACTGCGAATGACCACCTGATTGCCCACAATACGATCCACCACCACGGGCCGCAGTTTGGCCAGCCCGGCCCGGGCCACGTAGACATAATCGCCCTGCTGGCCACTTTGCAACGCCAGCAGGGGAATGACCACCGCATTGGCTTGCTGGGCCAGTTTCAGAACCACATCCACGTACTGACCCGGCCACAGTTTGCGGCTTTCATTGGCAAAACTGGCTTTCATACGAATGGTGCCGGTATTGGTGTCCACGGTGTTGTCCAGAAAATCCACCAGCCCGGTCAAGCGGGTGGGCGGGGTTTCCCGGGTCTCCACTCCCACCGGGAAGCGACGGGCCTTGCCTGAAGCTCGCAGGGATTTCAGACTCTGCTCCGGCACGGAAAAGCCGACATTGATGGGGTTCATGCGATCCAGTCGCACCAACTCGGTATCCCCGGCCTTGACTGTATCGCCCACGTGGATTTTCAGACTGCCGGTTCGACCGGAAAAGGGAGCCCGAATGGTACCGTAGGCCAGCTTGATGCGGTTGCTTTCCACCACGGCCTGATCGGCTCGCACATTGGCCAGGGCGCTTTCAATACTGGAACGATCCGCTGTCACAATGGCCCGGGCGTTTTCCAGCGCGGAGCGATCGGCAAGCAATGTGGCTTCAGCCGCCCGTCGGGAGGTCACCGCCTGTTCATATTGATCCTGACTGATAAAGTCATCCTTGAGCAGAGAGGCGAAACGCTTTTCCTGGGCCACCGCGTACTCCAGCTGGGCGGCATCCCTTTCAATATTGGCCTGAGCCTGTTTAACGGCACTTTGATCCCGAACCAGATTGGCCTGCGCTTGCGCCACCAGAGACTGATCCTTGCTGACCGTGGCCTGAGCCTGAGCCAGTGAGGCCTGAATGGGCTGGGTATCGATACTAAAGAGCAACTGACCCTGCTCCACAAAGGCCCCCTCCTGGAAGTGAATGCCGATCAGGCGGCCTTCGATCTGGGGTTTGAGGGTCACCGTGGAAACAGGCTCCACGGTGCCAATGGTCTGGATCTGAACCGGCATGGTTTGCAACGTGACCGGGGCCAGAGTCACCGGAGCCGGGACGTTTTTCAGATTACCCATGCCTTTTTTTCCACCCGCAGGCTGCTCCTGCTGCCGCGTCCAGACAAAGACGCCCAGCAACAGGGCCACCAAGACCAAAGCGCCCCACAACCGAGGCATTTTCAGGCGACCGCCGGGAGGGCTAGCACTCAACGAACTCATAGAGAGACTCCTGTGACGTGAAAACGTAATCCGCTAAACAGCAACTCCAGCAATTCAGCGGCCTGATGCTGCAACTTGACCCGGGTAGCCGAAGCCTCGTAAGGGGGCAATACCCCTCGTAACGCCAATAACACCAACTGGGCGCAGTGGGAGGCCTCCAGGGCCGGGTTCATCTCCCCCTGGGCCTGGGCCCGTTGCAGTAAACTTTCCACCAGGCCCAACCGGGCCTGAAAAAAAGGGGCCAACAACAGCCTGACCCGCTCCCGACTGGCGGCCATCTCCTCGGGACTGCGCTGATTCCGGCAAACCGAGTCAAAAACTTCCCCCACATTTTGCACCAGCATAATTTTCAGCAGCGTCAAGGCCGATTTATCCGTCCGGCAAACCACCTGGCGCATGCCCTCAAGCTCAACCTGCTTATTGTCCAGTATCAGGGCGAACAAAATAGCCTCTTTACTCTCAAATTCAAGGTAAACACTGCCTTTGCCAATGCCGGCCCTCAGGGCAATGTCCTCTAGCGTGGTTTTTTGATAGCCAAAGCGGGCAAACAGTTCCGAGGCCGCTTCTAAAATCAGCGCAGAGCGGTTTTGCTGAATTTTTTTTCGTCCCATCGCGTGCGCCTTTTTTTATTGAGAGCGGGTGAGGAGCCACTGATATAATTTTGACCCATTTTACGATTTGGTCAAGAAAGTCATCCTTGACCCCCCGGAAACCATGACTTAATCCTTGTACTCGCCATAACAGGCAAAAGTTTCAACTTGAGAAAGCTCACATTCAAACAACTGCTCACATGCCAGTGCTTATATTCTTGGGATATTTGCGGTAAGGTGTGCCTGTCTCCTGTTTGAGGTCCCTAATACAGGTGCGCTTATGTCTACCCTGTCTACCCCGCCGCAGCTCACCAGCCCGTGGATAAAGACCACGCCAGCCAGTCGGTCTTTTATTCCGGTAATGACTGATCTTTCAGGGCGGAACCAGGCAACCCTTCCCACCCAGCCCGCTCCCAGACTCCTGCCGAGCGAGACAAAACACCCTGTTCAAGGGGCCAAGCTGGCCTGGGCTGGCCTGCTATTCGCACTGGGCCTGGCCACCCACCATTTCCCCGGTAAGGCCGCTAGCGCCAGCGCAGGCAAATTCCTGTTCTCTCCCGACTGGAAAAGCTGGGCTCGAGTCGGCTTGGGGGTAGCCACGGTCGGGCAACTCAACCAGGCCTTTCAATGGAAGCCGCCCGCTTGGCTCACCGGCCTCGAATCGGCGGCGGTGATCACCCCCATGGCCCTCCGTTTTAATAAAGCCTCCGGCCTGACCCTGCTGGTGGTGGCTCCACTGGTGGCCACTGCGGTTCAGACCAACCAGTGGGCCCAAAAATTTTTTGTGAAAGATTTAAAGGAATACTGCAATCTGCCGGAATCGGTCTCCCGCCTTGGAGTGTCTCTATCCGTGGGCGGGCTGGGCGTTTTGGCCTCACTGCTGGCCCACCGCCAATTGCGCAACTTGCCCGTTGAAAAACTGCCCCTGAAAAACTTCCCCTGGCTGCAACACAAAGCCCATACCCTCAAGAAAAACCTGACCGAGGTGCTGGGAACGGGGGCGCTGCTGCAAACCTGTCCCCGGGGCTGTAGCCCCAGCATCATCTGCATGAGTGAAATCGGTGAGATGGTTGGCGGTCTGTGGCAGGGGCATCAGCAACAAACGCAACGCAAATCCGGAACAACATAACGGGTTATCCCAATAAAAGGAGGTGAACATACAATGAACGTCCAATTCAAAGGCAACAACCCCTTGTTGGCCCTGCAACAAAAGAAAGTGGCCCAACAACAACAAAAAGAGCAACAGCAAGCCAAATTGCTGAACGCCCTGCAAGCGGATACCTTCGAAAAAAAAGGCCCCCAGTTCGGCGCTAGCTGCTGCCGTTAGTGACCAAACCCCGGTTGGGGAATAATTCCACCTGCGTCGGCTCCGTTGTGTCCCAACGGCGTCGGCGCACTTCCTCTTCCCCCTGTCGCCATCAAACTTTGTCATCAAACAGTCGCCATCAAAACAAGCCCCTCTCCCGAGCCAGAAAACCATGCTGACCCTTTCCAGCCCACCCACTGCCATCCACTTCAAGGGCAGTTGCTGCGCAAAAAAAATCCCGCAGCCCAAGACCGATCCCTTGCCGTCCCCAAACGGTTCGCATCAGGGCGCGGAGCCCCGCACGGAACCCGCAAAGGCCGATCCACCCAGCGGGATCATGGCGTCTCTCAAACAGCAGGTTCAGCAGTGGGTTCAAGAATTTTGGCGAATTCTAACCACCGATTTCTGGGCCCTGTTCCGAGGGAATGAGCCCCCCGAGAAAAAACCCACCAGCCAATAGCCACCCGTTCCCCCCCGATCAACCCATGCCCCTCAGGCCCGTGACCTGCAAGGCCACGGGCGGCGTCCCGAATGAGTCGCATCCGGGATGACCGGCTAATCCTGCGAATCGCTGAATAGAAATCGCTTTTCAAACAATGGGGTGTTGTACAGGCTTTCCACCGTCACTGTTTTCACCGTACCGGGGGGATTCAGTTCCTCCCAGTTCACATCCGGTTTTCGTTTTAACACCAGTCGCACCAAAAAGCGGGGACGCAAGGGCTTAACCGTGTACTCCTGACGCATGCGCCCGATGAGAGCAGGCACATCCTCCGAATTTTCACGGGCGGCAAACAGATTCAGCACCACCCATTTGGTGCAATTAAAACTCAATACCGATTCCAGAGGGGCCACCAGATTGTAATGATGCTGAAGGGGCAGCAGGGACTGAAACGGCTTGGCCCGCAAGCGCTGCAACAATCGTTCTTGCAAATCGTCGGATGGCAGCAGCAGCAATGCTTCCTTGCGATCGTTTCTCTGCCCGTAGAAAAAATCCTTGATGCTTTGCCGCCACAACAAGGCCGTCTTTCGGTTATTGACCGGGTCAGAATATAAGCTGTAGATAATCCACTCACCGGTTTCAGGCTCCTGAAAGACAAAGCCCGAATGCGTCATACCGGTGGGATCAAACAAACGGGTAAACACCGACCCTTGCCGAGCCAGTACCCCCACCCGGGCGTTCTCCCGCTTTAGCGTTTCCACAGCCCAGTTGCTGAGCGTTTCCGCCAGCGCCAGCTTCTGGCTGTTACTCCACACATAGGGCTTGACCGGGAGCGCGTCATAGGAGGCGGTGCGCAGGGAATCGCTGGCCGTAACAGCCGGAGGCTCCGCCCAGGCCGGGTTCCTGGTCAGTGTCTGCGTCAACAAAAGCAGACAAACGACCCACACACCTGTTTTACGAAAACTGTATGAATGGTTCATAAAAGCCCTGCTCCATCCGTGCTTGCCCGGGAAGCGCCAGTAAAAGCATCCCGGAAAAAGGCCTCTCGGGAAATACGCCTTGCAATACTCTAGCACAAGCCCTCCGCTGACCAGAGGGCCTGTCGGGGGACCCGATGACGATTCCTCAAGCCGTTCTCAGGAATCAGTCGCTTGACACTAGCCGATATGGGAATAGCCAGTCGGTAAAATCCACTTCAAAATATCATGACAGAATCGACTGTTGCAGAGGATTGAGAGGGAGCGCCTGACCATGACTCAAAAAAACAAACCCCGGAAAACAACAGGGGCCAGCAAAGCGCACAAGGCAACAATAAACCGTCCGGAATCATCCCCCAGTGAGGGGCATTCCAGCCTGGAACTGGATGAATCGGTCAGCCGAGAAGGGTATGACATAAACCTGGGGGGCAAGCGCATGGGTGGGCCCACCGGAGGGGATCTGGCCGGTGGCGGCAGGGGTCCGGCCATTGGCAGCAAACACCCGGCCGATGACAGCACCGCCGATCACTATGGTTCCAGAGAAGAAACCAACGCTGCCTTGGAGGATAAAATCGCCATCCAGAACACCCTGAAACTCCACGAGTATTAAAAACGGCTATTTGGATTTCGCCATCCCGTTGGCCCGATCGATCTTTTGCTGCATGAGGGCCGCCACAACGGTCTGGGCGGCTCCGGCAAAGCTGGCCATGCCCAGCGACCACAGGTAAATCAGCGGATAATTGGGCCGAGCCGCACCACCTCGATTGAACCGTCCCAGGAACTGTTTCAGGCGATTGACGAGCAGACCCGTGGCCCCCTCTTGTGTGGCCCACTGGCTAAACTTACTGCTCAGTCCCCGTCTGCAGGACTCCACAAGGGACATGCCTTTCAGCTGTTGCCCCAACACAACCTTCTTCAGGCCGAAACGACTGCGCTCAATCTCGTTCAGAATACTTTTTTTGCGGTCCTCAAACGTCTTTTTCTGATAACCGGTGGACTCCTTGAACATGTGATTCAAAAAAGCCTCAGACAGCCCAAAAGCGCCGCAAATGCCAGCCCACACCGGGACCATGGACCACTCCTTGCCAGCCGGTGTCAAATCCGTCTCCCGGCCCATGAGCTTGCGGGTAAAGCCCATTAATTTTTGGGTAAACGGGGTATCTTCCTTGTGAATTTTGAGAGCGGCAAGGGCCTGAGCCCCGGCCACGGCAGCGGCAATCCCCGAGGAGATATAAATGGGCACCCCAAAGAAAAAGGCATTCACCGCCCCGGTCACCACCAGCGCGGAAGTGATTTTAAAAGCGCCAATCAGTTTGGAGCCATTGACTTTGGGCTCCGCTGAGGGTTGGGCCGCATTCCCGGCACTGCCATCAGGCTTCCCGGAGTTTCGAGCCTGCCGGGCTTTGTTTGGCTGGGCTATTGCCCCCAAGGGCGTGAGAGGATCTTCTCCGTGCAACGACTGCGGCCCCCTCTGGAAACTCAGGGCCCTGGAACGAAATCGGTCCTCCCCAGCGCCTCCCGACCCGTAAGAACCTCCGGCGGGTTGTGCCAGCGGCGGCGTCAGCGTGGGAGATGCCGTTGGTATGGAGGTAAAGGGAGAGTATGGAACTCGCCCCCGTCCGTCAGGCCAATTAGGGGTGTTTAACATGCAGCAGGGACTCTGTTCGGGGTTTGTTAAATCTGTTAAAACCCGTCAAGTGGATTTAAGACCGAAAATATTAAGAACGATTAAGAACGAACCCACTCTAGTTCCCATTATTTTACCCCAAACGCATGTAGCACACCTGGGCTACGGCCACCAGCCGCTGGTTCATGTCGTATAAATCCACCTGTACCGGACACAGGCTCTTTCCCAGCTTGATGACCCGGGCCACGGCCCGCACATCGGTCAGGCAAGGGGCCAGAAAACGAATGCTCATATCGGTGGTGGCCATGCGCTCCTGCGGGCCCGTTTGGGTCATAATGGCAAAGCAGGCGATGGTATCCGCCACAGTCATCAGCAATCCCCCGTGAAAAGACTCAAAAATGCCATCAAACTCCGGGTCCCGGGGCATTTCCGCCTCGCACACGCCGGGGGATAAATCCGTAATGCGTAAACCAAACTTCTCAAACGCAGGAATCTGACGAATCCGCTCCAGAATCCGCTGCTCCAAATCACCAGTCAGCATAAGGCCCTCTTTCTTCTCGGGACGACACCGAACACCATAGCGAAAACAAAGCCATCTGGACAAGAGGGGAAGCCCCCCGGAAGAACCCGCAAAGACGGCCTGGTAAAAATGCCAGTCCGGGCATCTCTGAGGGATGATGCCCCCGCAATAAGAAAAAACCACCCGCAGGGTAGGTCATTGGCCTGGGGTGGATCAGAAATTGCTCCCGGTGCATATTAAGTTGCACCGGGCGGTTGTTGTGGTGAAAGCGTCCTTGTAAACGTGTTGTCTTGAAAATGTTCAGGGGCGAATAAAAACACGGCAGGGCCGTGCCTGAAACATCTCGGGTGACAGAGGGCTTTAAACCGCCACCGTTGGATGTTCAAGTGGGGTTAATCATACCCGGAATCAGGGAGCAGTCACCATTAACCAGCAGTGTAAAACCGGAGCCATACCGGTCTAATAAAGCAATAACACCACTGGCTACTCTCAGGTACCAAGTCGGGGAAAGGGTCTGGAATCGAAGCCGACATCCTCGGCAACACCCAGTATAACCGCCTGGGCGGCAGCCACCCTGGCCACCGGGATGCGCAACGCAGAGCAACTCACATAGTCCAGCCGAATCCGGTGGGCGAATTGAACACTTTGCGCCTCGCCGCCGTGTTCCCCACAGAGGCCCAGTTTCAAATCCGGTCGGGCCTGTCTGCCCTGATCCCGGGCCAGCATCATTAAGCGCCCCACCCCTTCAATATCCAGAGTTTCAAAAGGGTTATGCTCAAGAATATTTTTTTCCAGATAGCGGGTCAAAAAGCGCCCCTCGGAGTCATCCCGGCTGAAGCCCAGTGTCAACTGGGTCAAATCGTTGGTGCCAAAACTGAAAAACCGGGCGTACTGGGCCAGTTCATCAGCCACCAGCGCAGCCCGAGGCACTTCAATCATGGTGCCAAACCAATAGTCCACCCCGCACTGATGCTCACCCATGACCCGCTGGGCCACGGCGTCCAGCTGTTGCTGTATCTGCTTCAGTTCGGTGGCAAAGCCCACCAGCGGAATCATAATTTCCAGGCGCACGAGCCCGCCTTGCGCCACCACCTGGCAGGCCGCCTCAAAAATAGCCCGCACCTGCATCTCGTAAATTTCAGGGTAAACCAGCCCCAGACGACACCCCCGAAACCCCATCATGGGGTTCACTTCCCGCAACTCATCAATCTTGCCTAACAATCTTCGCTTCTCCTGATACGCGATCTGGTAGGGGTCCGCCTGCTTCAAGGCCAGCATCTCCGCCTGCACTTCTTCCCGATTCGGCAAAAACTCATGGAGGGGCGGGTCCAGTAGCCTGATGGTGACCGGCTTGCCGGACATGATTTCCAGCAGGGTTTTAAAATCCGCTCGCTGCATGGGCAATAGCAGGGCCAACGCCTGCCGCCGCTCCCGGGATGATTGGGCCAGAATCAACTGCCGAACCACTGGCAAACGATCTACTCCCATAAACATATGCTCGGTCCGGCAAAGACCGATACCCTGGGCACCCATCTCTAGTGCCTTCAGCGTATCCGCCGGTGTATCGGCATTGGCCCTCACCTCCAGCCGACGCAGTTCATCGGCCCAGCATAGCAGCGCATCCAGTGCCGCGTTGTGACTCGTGGGAGTTTCAGCGTCCAGCGCCCCCTCGTATACCTCGCCCGTGCTGCCATCAATGGAAATCACCACCCCCTTGGAAAAAGTTCGTCCCTGCACCGTCAAGGTCTCGGCGCCCAGATCCACCTGACAGGCCTCACAACCCGCCACACAGGGCTTTCCCAAGCCTCTGGCCACCACGGAGGCATGACTGGTATTACCGCCCCGCGCGGTTAAAATTCCCCGGGCGGCCAGGATGCCATGAATATCATCCGGGCAGGTTTCCACCCGGCATAAAATCACCGCCTCACCCCGCTCCGACCATTGCATGGCCTCATCCGGATCGAAAACCAGCTTGCCGGTAGCCGCCCCCGGGGAAGCGTTCAGCCCGACGGCCAACAAACGCCCGGCACGCCGGGCCTTGGCCTTTTCCGCCGGATTAAAGGCCGGGACATATAGCTGGCTTAACTGATTGGCGTCAATTCGAAGCAAGGCCTCCTCCCGGGTTAAGAGGCCCTCCTCCACCATATCCACGGCGATTTTAACCGCTGCCTGCACAGTCCGCTTACCCGTTCGGGTTTGCAAAACGTACAGCCGCCCACGTTCCACCGTGAACTCCATATCCTGCACCTCCCGGTAATGTTGCTCCAGACGGTAAGCGACCTCTGATAATTCCTGATAAATCCGGGGCATTTCCACGGCCAGGGCGGATAACTTTTCAGGGGTTCGCAACCCGGCCACCACGTCTTCCCCCTGGGCGTTCACCAGATACTCCCCGTACAACTCCTTGTCCCCATTGGCAGGATTTCGCGTAAAGGCCACGCCGGTAACCGAATCGGCTCCCAGATTGCCAAACACCATGGCCTGCACGATGGCGGCGGTCCCCAAAGCGTGATCGATTTTTTGATGATTCCGGTAGGCGATGGCACGGGGCGTTTGCCAGGAACGAAACACCGCCTCAATGGCCAATCGCAACTGCTTCTGCGGCGAATCGGGAAACGTTTGCCCGGTGCGATCCAGAATCACTTCCTTGTAAGCATTGACCAATTGACGCATCATGATCACGCTGAGTCGAGAGTCTTCCGCAATCCCCCAGCGCAGTTTCTGGTGAGTCAGCAAATCATCAAAGTACGCTTTGGGCACACCCATGACCACACTGCCAAACATCTGCACGAAACGGCGGTAGGTATCATAGGCAAACCATTCGTTGCCAGACTGACGAATCAGTCCACCCAGGGTTTCCTCGTTCAACCCAAGGTTCAGCACGGTTTCCATCATACCGGGCATGGAAATTTTTGCCCCGGAACGGACAGACAACAGCAAGGGCTTTTCCGGGTCCCCATAGACTTGCCCCAGTTCATGCTCCACCAGATTAAGCGCCTCGTTCACCTCGGCCATCAAGCGCTCCGACAAATGCTGCTCCCTGGAGAGGTACTGATTGCAGACCGCCGTAGTCAGAATAAAACCGGGCGGAATCGGCAAGCCCAACTGAACCATCTCTGCCAGATTGGCCCCTTTGCTTCCCAACAAGTCCTTCATCTCCCGATGCCCGGATTTAAAGGAGTATACCGATTTCAACGCGGTCTGAATCATGGGACGTCTCCTTCCTGAAGCGGCTGTAAGGGCTTAATGCACAAGCGGACTGACCTGTTTGGCCAGTCGGGGTGGATTATAAAACTGGATACCGGTGTTGCGCATCTTGTAATCGGTGGGCAAAAAATCGGAACGAATCCCCAGGTGGACACGGGCCGTGGGCTGGCGTCCCTCCGGCTCAATGTCCTTGCGGTTGCCCAAACCAAAGCCCACATCCACAAAGCCTTGCAAATAGCGACTCAACTGAGCCCTGACGCCAAACCCGACGCCTTGCAACAGGGTATTCTTGGCGAGGGTGGCCGTTCGTCGATTGTAGGCAGGATTACTGCTATCCTGCCACACCTGTCCGAAATCGTAAAAAAGAGAGCCCTGCACACGCTGCCCCATCCAGGGACTGATCCGCCCCAGACCGGGAATGGGAAAGCGATATTCAGCCCCCAGGTTGTAGCCACGATCCCCGATGAGGGCCCCTTCCGTAAACCCGCGAACACTGCTATACCCACCCAGCTGGAACTGCTGAATGGCTGGCAGGGCGTCCGGTGTCCACTGGCCATAGGACTTTAAAATCAGGAGATTATTTTTGGGTAGGGCCAGCACACGATAAAAATAGTTTTCCACCTTCCAGAAACTGTCCCGGGAGCCAGCGCCCTTGAAGGCAACTGTGTTTTGTACCCGGTTAAACGTTCGTCCCCACCGATCATAGCGATCAAAATTCAAGCCCAGCTGAAACGAATGCACATCCGTCCGATTCGTCTGCTCCCCCTCAAAAAAATTATCCGTTCGTTGCCAATTCAAACCCGCGTCAACCTGCCAGTTTCGATTTTTTCCCAAAGGTTGACTGAGCAGAATCCCCGCGTTGTAAGAGCGGCCCGTAATGGAAGGGGCATTCTCCACCGGCAATTTCACATCCACATGGCTGGAGGCCCAATTGCCGGAAAGTTCGGTCCCAAAGCGATTCAAGGGAATACTGTAGGAGGCCATCGCCACTTGCATGCCCTCCGCCCCCAGATAGCGGGCATACAGGCGATCACTCTGCTTGAACAGGCTGTTATTCCGAACCTCCAGCCCCGCCCGGTACAAGCCGATAAAATAACGCCCCTGATTATCCATCGTAGGGCTGATTTGCCACGGCTGACGCTCCGCCACCCTTAACTTGATGTTGGTCTGTCCGGGCTCCTGGCCGGGAGATAAAAAGGCCTTGACCTTAAGGCCATCCTCAAAGCGGTTGATGGCCTTCAAGTCCTGCTCCAGCAGCTTCATATTTAGCAGTGAACCGGGCTTCTGGCTCAAGTAGCGATTGATCACCCGCGCGCTATAGAAGCGTCCACCCTCCAGACTGACGCTGCCAATCACGCCCTCCTGAACTTTTACAATCAACTCACCTTCCCGAATTTCCTGAGGCGGCAGGTAGGCTTCCGTGGTTAGATAGCCCTTTTCCCGGTAATAGTTGGTAATTTTCACCAACAGTGGACTCAGGGAATGGAGGGTCTGAAACTGCCCCTCGTACGGCTGCGTCAACGGCTGCAGCGCCTGCTGATGGAGAAATGAGGCTCCTTCCACACGAATTTTACGAATCCATAACCGGGAGGCGGACAGATCCGGAACCGTGGGTGCCGCGGATGGTTCCATCTGAACTTCTTCCTGCACCTGCACGTCCGGGGAAGTTTCCCCCGAAGAGGTCGATGATGAGGGGACGGCGGGTGAAGCAGAAAAATCCTGTTTGGATGGCGTAATCTGTGTTCTGGGCCCCAGTGGGGTCAGTAGGCCAGAATTCAAATCAGGTTGCAAACGTGTTACGCCATCGGGCGTCTGGGCGGATGTCGCGCCGAAAAAAGTGCTAAAAATAATCGCAAAAATCCAACAGAAAACTTTTTGCGCTCGTATCAAACTGACTCTCACAAAAATAGCCCCATCCTGCCAAAAGTGCATGAAAACACCCGAACTGCGATTCACTTGTCTCAGCCGCAAGTGAATGCCTTATCCCCGAACTGACAACCTGAAAAAAAGATTGACTACAGTTATAAAGCCATTCTCCCTGAAAATAAATACCCGTTCAGGTTAATGGGCAGAGCTTTCGCATTAACCATCAAGACATTAATCACAATGCCAATAGTCTTCCTGATTTTTTTTTGACACAGTCTAGTCCAATGAGGGCTGTGACCAATCACGAAATCAGAAGAGAGAATTCACCAATTCGTCTCTTCAAAATCAATGGGTTCAATCCACTCTAACGCACCAAAATCCTGTTCCATTCTTCAGGCTCTCACATAATTCCGTTAATCACCTTCAGTCAGACCATGAACAGTACGAAAGGAAATGCGCCATGACCGCAGCACAAAACAGCGTGCCCCGATTGCAATGGGTCACCCGGACTATACTGGCAGGACTCACAGCCCTCTCTGTGCCCATCGCCTACGGTGCGCCCGGAGACGTCAACTCCATCAATAACGGGCAGGAGATCCAGGCAGGAACCTATTTCAACACACCCGGCTCCCGAACCACCTTTCAAAACAACAACGGCAGTTTGCGCCTGGGTAGCGGCAATCTGGTAAGAGGGCTTGAAAGCAACAGCAACGGAGTGCCCACCGGCAATGGAGGCAACCTGTATTTCCGCAGTAACGTCGTCCGGCTGGATGGCAATATTGATGTCAGTGCCGTCCGAAACGGCACGTTATACACCGGCAACGGGGGTAGCGTGGTCGTAGATTCCAACTACCTGTTCCAGAACGGTAGCATTTTTGCCAATGGGGCCAACGGTGGATTGATTCAATTCAATGTCGGCGCATTAACATTGGGAAGCAACGCCCAAATCACAGCACAAGGCTTTGGGGGGAATGGGGGCGCGGTGAATATTAACAGCCCCGGGGTGGTGGATTTGCAAGCCGGATCGATCATCGATACCTCTGGAAAAGTGGCGGGCACATTTGACACCAACGTAATCAACATTGAAGGCGGTGCTGTCAACACCCAGGCCATCATTCGGGCCAATGGCCTGGCCGGTACCGATCTCAAGGGAGATAACGGAGACGCCACAGTGATGGCAAACAATCCGCAACTGGCAAACAACCCGGTACCCACGGCACCCACGGCAGGTACCGGAAGGGGCGATACCAGCATGCCCAACATCCTGTTTAACACCCCAGACAGTGCCGATTTCCGGGGCGGGACGGTAAGACTGGTGGCCAGCGGACAAAGCCTATCGGTGGCCAGTGATATTAACGCCAGCCCCGTATTTTCAGCCAGCGAAAAAAGCACCATCAACAGCCGCATCAGCCAGACCGTTGCCAACAATGAAGGCGACGTCGCACAACGCGGCAGTATTTTCGCCAATGGCGCCTTCGGTAAAAATGGGGGAACCATCATCCTGTCGGCAGCACGTAACGTGATTAACAACGCCACCCTTCAAGCCAATGGCGGCAATTCGGTGGATGGTGTTTTTAACGCCAACGGAAACGGAGGAAATGGCGGCAATGGCGGCAGCATTATCCTGACGGCCTTGAATACCATCACCAACACGGGTAACTTGCAGGCCAACGGCGGAAACGGGGCCATTGCCAATACAGTCAATGTCACGACAGGCAGTGGGGTGAACGCAAATGCCACTGTCAACGGTGTGGCAGGGACAGGCGGCACCGGTGGCCTGATCGCCTTCAGTAGTAACAGCAGTAGCCATACCGGGACGATTCAGGCCAATGGCGGGGTTGGCGGCGGCGGCGGACACGCCAACAGCTTCGACATTGAATCATCCGTCGGGGGAACACCCACCGCCAACGCCACCTCCAACGGGGGCGCCGGTGGACAAGGGGGCCGGGGGGGACTGGTTGTCTTCAGCGGCAATAACAATCCCACCGGAACCGGATCGATCAGCGCCAATGGTGGACAAGGCGGACGAGGCGGCAACGCCTGGGCCGACAGCAAAGCCCTTAGCACCACTGGCAACCCCATCGCCAATGCCACAGCCAACGCCGGAGCAGGTGGGAACGGTGGGGCAGCCGGGGCTGTGCTGACAGTGAATCCCGGTGGCTTCAGCAATGTATCCACGCGGGCCGGTGGACTCGGCAACAGTGGTAGTGCGTCATTCAGAGAAACAACCGTGTTGAATAACGTCAGCACCGTCCAGACCGGATCGACCCCGGCCACTGCGGGAAGCGCCACAACCGGCAATAACGTGAACCTGCTGACCACCCGGCGTAATGAATACGTGCGGCACGCTGAAAATGGGCTGCTGCTCACACAGAACAACGGGACGGGCACCCTGTTCACCAACCTCACCGATCGGTTGAATGACAGTGCCATTCGTACCGTCAGCAACCCGGGCGGCAGCAGTGGTGGCAACGGCGCCGCCCTGGCTAACGCTGAAGGCGCCAGTAACCTGATACTGGCCAGTCAGGCCAGTGGACTGGCGCTTAACAATAACCTGACCAATTCCAACACCAATCCACTCTTTTTCACCCTGAATACACATACCATCCTAAACAATGGCAACATCCAGAACAACACGCTGTGGACACCCGGTGTTCACCTGGTGGGAGAGGGCTTCCACGATTTGACATTCTCGCTGGGCGGCGGTCATATCAGCTGGCTGGCCAATGGCAGTATCACCAACAATCAAATCACCATGACCCGCGGCTTGCGAACCGGTGGCAGTATCCATCTGGCCGCAACCCAGGACATCACCAACAATAACGATTTCATTACCATCGGTCCCAACAAGGCGTTATTGTCGGCGTTCAACACCAGTGGCCCCAAATATGACTTCTCGCACTCGGGCAGTTCCATATTCAAAGCGGGTCGGGATATCGTGAATGCCAACACTGGAAAAATCCAGAGTAATGAAATCTTTTTCGACATTCACCCACCACTGCGGCAAAACCCACCCATTGACTGGCCAAAATTCCTCAACGGAGCCCAGATCGGGGCCAAAATCTACCTGCTGGCCAATCGCAATCTGACCAATAATGGACGCATTCAATCAGACTCATTAACCTATCGCAATGGTCAGCAAGGGGCCCAGAATCCTTCGCTGGCCCTGGGTGGCACCATCATTGGTCGGCACGCAACCGGTACCTTCAGCAACAATGGGCTGATCACGGCGAACGGAAACGCCTTCTTCAGCCCAAATGAAGCGGACGGTCCACGGTTCAATACCAATACATTTCCTGCCACAACCAGCTTCAACGGCAGCATTGACATCCCGTAATAACCAATACGGTCAATCAGCATCAATAGCCGCCTCGTTCCGGGGCGGCTATTGACTGGCGTTAAGCATCTGGTAAACCCAAGTAAACAAAAAATCAGACAAAGCTGCCTCCACAACTCGCTTGTAAAACTGCGCTCCGCTCAAACAAACTGTGGAACTGCTTATGATAGGATTACTCAGCATCTATCCTTCACTCGCTTTGCTCAAATAGTTACAAACATTTTCTAGAGGGAGCCCCACCAAAAATTATTCCAAAGCGAATTCAATCGACAGCCGCAAGCGCACCCATCGGAAAGCGTCGGCAAAACGGTAAAATAAACGATGGAAAGAGTCCAGTCAGAAACACAACGCACACAAACAAGAACGTGACTTTAAATCACATTGACCCCTGTCAAACCACAGCCACTGTATAAGTCTGGCCTTACCGCCATTCGTTCAGGCACCTCAAAATCTGCGAAAATCAGACTTTTTTGGCAAACAGTTTTGGCAGCCCGCCATAGACGAATACTCAACCCAAATCATGACAAGAATAAAAACAGGCTTAAACGGCGGTCAGGCTGTGAGACTCCAAAATTTCAATATGCCCGCAATGCAAACATTCTCGCTCCGTATGGTGCATGGAACTGGCCAGCACCATGGTAACCGTATTAATTTGCCTTAGTTCGACAGCCTTGTTGACCACAGAGCTGCTATGACAGCAAGAACACTTGGAATCTGGCATTACTACCCACTTTCAGATAGAACAAACCACAACAACCACACCTAATATTGGCGAAAAGCAATCCAACATATATTACCCAGTAGAGCAATGTTTCACAAGAAAGACACTCCTATAAGACTGCTCTGAGAGACTATCCGAAAAGTAATTAGTCCGGTAAGGCTACAAGGCCGGAGCAGCGCAAGCAAGGCGCTTATACTGATAAGTAACGAAGCTGAGCAGCACACGAAGGCAGTAGACGCCCAGAATGGAAGCTTTTCGAATAGTCTCTGAGAAAAAGCCGCCTCAAACGCCTTCCTTCCTGGCCTCAAAGTCCGAGTCCCGGACTCGAACCCTGAATTCCAAAACCCTGCATTCCTGAAAATCAAGATCATGGCGCATTATACAGCTGAGGTTTATAGATCCACCAGCACAAGGGAGACTGCAACCCTAGCGCAAGGTAAAACCCGGCATAACACCAAGCAGGCAATATTGCTAAGGGGTTTCTACTGGCGGTGGAGGGGTGGACAAGGCCCCTCCGCCATTCGAATCCTTGTCCCAGGAAGCGCTATAGGTCGGCTCTTCAGGCATTGAAATCAGCCCGCCCCCATCCGATACGGATGGCTCCTCAGGCATTGTCATAACACTGTCGGACCCGGAGCTGGTTGAAAACCCGGAGCTGTTATCCAGCTTGACTTTCATCTTCTTCTCCAGCAATTTTTTCATGCCTGCACTGGCCCCCGGAACAATGACATCCTTTACCAGAGGCTTGAGGAGTTCAGTCCAACTGGTATCGGCATAAACAGGGCCCGGGAGAACCAGGCTGATTTGAGAAGCGGTAAAAACAAGGCAAACTACTGCCAAAAACCGATGACGGCAAAACAACAAAAACATATATTCACTTCCTATGTTTGGCTCACCTGTCGTACATAAGCAATGAAACGAAGAGCTTCACACCTTAAACACTCAAGAACTACTCAGAAATCAAAAACTTGGACTCTATTTTCTTCTTATAGTATAAATTTTTATTTTTTTTGACAAGCCCACCTGAAACCTCAGCACTAAACTGACCTATTTTGATTCAGGAGACTTTTTGAAATGCTCACTAAACGAAAAACGTCTACTCAAAAGGATAAAAATCAAAGTCAAAACGAACATCCATTCGGGAATGGATCTTGAAGCGAGTCTTTATAATTCACAACTCAATCCTGCATAGCTCAACCATTCCGCAGGTGGACTACAGATCTACCATTGTTCGAAACTGATCGAAACGTAGTCGAAGCGTGATCGAAACAAGATGGAATAATCGATAGACATCTGTCTAAAGTTACATAAACGAACAGAGAATATCCGGCACTCAATTTTTAAAATAACCTGAGACCAATTCAAAAAGGTAGTGTTTACACTGCCCACTGTATTGCAGCGATAAAGAATAAATTAGCAATTGCCACAAAGTGCCTATTGCCTCAAGCAACCGATCCGTTGCTCAATTCGTTTTGGATGACTGCTGTTAAGGAGTTCTGATAATGTCCACCGAGACTTTACGGGTACCTTTCAAAAACATCGCGGAAGAAGCGCGAAAGACAAGCACATCAGACTTTCACAGGACCTACGAAGATCCACTTTCTATCGCCATCAATTACAATGTTTATGATCTCAAGCCCTGTCAGTGGTTCATCAAACGAGGTATCGACTATCTCGGCAGCGGCTTGGGGTTGTTGATGATTCTTCCCCTCTTGCTGCTGGTGGGGCTTATCATCCGCATGGAATCACAAGGTCCAGTCATATACAAGCAAAAACGGGTCGGCGTGAACGGAAAAGAATTTGAAATTTACAAATTCAGAAGCATGCATATAAATGCAGAAAAACTTCTGTACCAGCTATTAGACAGCAATGAAATCAGCAACGGCATGTTCAAAATGCAGCATGATCCCAGAGTCACCCGAGTTGGAAAATGGCTCCGCAAATTCAGCATTGATGAACTGCCCCAGCTATTGAACGTTTTAAAGGGTGATATGAGTCTGGTTGGACCAAGGCCACCCATTAAAACGGAACTTCAGCATTATAAGCACTGGCATTACTTCCGGTTCGCCACACTACCGGGTCTAACCGGGTTATGGCAGGTCAATGGACGTTCAAGCATTAAAGAATTTGATCAGGTGGTCGAACTGGATTGTGAGTACATCCGCAAGTGGAGCCTGTGGCTGGATTTTAAACTCCTGCTGAAAACAGTGCCCGTTGTCCTGTTCGCAAAAGATACAGCCTGAGCCTCATGGTCTCAGGCACCCGGACAGGGCATAGAACATCCAGGCTTGCCCCCAGCGGATGTATGGAATTTTATTCCAGCCACGAGACAACTTTTGATAGTAAAAATAGCCCGCTTCGTCCTGAAACTGAACCAGAAGATCAATAAGACTTTTCTCAATCAGCAGTCTTCGGACGGGTTTACCCGGATACCCGCATTCCCGCAGAAGCCGCAGAATAATAATCGATTCAGCCAGAACATGCACGTCCACAGGATACAGGTGATTGCTGTAATATTTGGGCAAACCGGCGTCATCAAACAAATGATCCAGATAATAGGCAATCACCGAATCAAGCACTGCCGTGAAGTCATCCAGTTGTAGGCAGTCCTGAATCGTTTGCAGACTTTCGATGTTGAAACCGGTGTGAAAATTATCCACCCAACGATGAAACGAAAGGGTGCCATAAGGCCAGGAACCCTCCGGATGAATATCAGCGACCGAAAAGCGAACCGCCTTCAGTATTTTTTGGCGAATCATTAACGCTCTGTTGCCAGAGAAAAAGGACAAAGTCTCTGCCAGATAAGATGCGGCCAGCAAGTTGGCGTTATGAACCTGCGTATCTTTGGCCGGGATGTAGCGAAAGCAAAGCAGGTGGGCATCCTCATGGCATATCATTTCGCTCAATATAAAATCAGTGACTCCCAATGCCAGTTCCAGGGCTTGCGGATCGTGAAAGCACCGATAATAGGCCAGCATAGCCCGTCCGACAAAAACCGATGTCACCAGATTCGGCGTTCCCTCCGGGACAAAAAAAGCCCGGGCCTGCCAATCAAAATTATACCCCCAGGCATTCCCAATCAAGCGTGTCTGAACCTGATGCCTTAAACGCTGAAAGAGAATGTAGGCCTCATTGCTGTAAGTTTCCTCACCATAGGCTTCGAACAGTTGAATCAGTCCCATCAAAAAAAGAGCGCCCCCTTTGGGGTTAAACCCTCTGGCAACGCCTAATAAGGGTCGCAGGTTGACGGGAGACTGCTTGCAAAACTGAATCAGGGCAAGCCGAAAATAACGACTGCGATAGAACACCGTGGATTTCAAAAACGGGCTATTCAAGCCGTCAAATAAATCATACCCCTCATAGTTATACGATTGAACGTATTTCAAAACCAATTTTACCCGGGGCAACAGATTAAACTTTGAAAACGGAGAATCGGTAACCTCAAAAGAAACCAGGGCCTCCGGTAGTGTCTCCAAGGGTGTTTCCACCGACTCATTCAAACTTAGTAAACTCACGGTATAAAGCCTCTAATTGCTCAATAATAATGGGAAGATCAAAGCGGGATTTGGCCAGCTGGTAGCCGGAGTGTCCCATCCGCTTACGAATGGTGGCCGAAGCGCTCAAGCGCTCGATATGCTCAGCCAACACTTTGCACTGACCCGGTTCAATCAGTAAACCGTTTACCCCCTGTTCCACAGCTTCTGAAATACCACCGACACAGGTGGACAGAACAGGCAATCCATACGACAGGGCTTCCAGAACGGAAATGGGCAGCCCCTCGTTGTAAGAGGGCAGTAACAGAACATCGGCCTGCCGGAAGGCCGCATCCTTGGCCTCACCATCGATCCAGCCATACAGCTTGACTTGCCGCTGTAAGCGGTTCTTTTGAATCAACGCCTCCACAGTGGCCAGGTCGCCATCACCATACATGTGGATCTCAAAATTTCTGGCTTGAATATACTGCAATGCGTCCAGTATGTCGTAAACGCCTTTACGCCTTCCAATGCGTCCCATAAAAAGAAACCTGACCGGAGAACGAGCGTCTGACGCCCTGTCCTCCTGGCTCGGCGATCGAACAATGGTGGGGTTATAAACCACCCGAATATCAGCAGTCGGAGAAATCCGCTTTAGGTCCCTTTGCCACTGATAAGATAAAGCCAGTAAACAGTGACACTTACTCAACACGGACCGAATATAAAATTTCAAAAGGCGCGAACCGTTCTGATAAAAGAGAATAAACTCCGCGCCGTGGACGTGTAAAATGACCTTTTTGCCAAACAGCGCCGACAATAAAACCACAATAGACTTCCGCAAAAAACTAAAGTAGGAGGCCGTATGAACATGAACTACCTGAATGGAAGGCATTGTCAATAACACCTTGAAGAATCGAGCCAGAAAAACACAGTAAACCAAGATCTTCTTCCAGGCAGAGCCATCCCGGTAAGAGGCCAAATACAGAACCCGATCAAATAATCCCCCGGTCTCGTACATACGAATCACGGAAGAAATACCCCCTCGGGAGTCGGGATGGGTACCAATCATCAGCACTTCAGGATTCACTAAACAGACCCTCTGAGACATAATTCACCACTTTCAATTCAAGGACATCTTGTTGATAATGTTGATAAACTTGCCGTTTGGGCCTCGTGGTATGTCATCCACTTCAACTACATTCACCTTCATAAATGGAGAGGTATGCTTTAACGTATTAGAAACCAGTCGCTCCCGATCCATCTCGGTAAAACGCCCGTTGGTCAATACTTTCAAAGTCACTTCACCAATTTTTTCCTGATAAAACTGGGCCTCGATCACATTGTCAACCCCAACGGGAATATGAGCGGTAATCGCGATGTGGTATCCCTCAGGCGTCAACAGGTAACCGTACGAACGACCCAAAATGCGCTCAACGGTTCTGAAGTGAGAGCCGCATTGACAGGCGACATCGGGAATCAGCCCGGATCGGGAGTCAACATAATCAAATGTACGATAACGCAACAGGGGCATTACATAATTATGAAGCTGCGTCCCGACCAGCTCATAGCGATTCTGCTCCGAGGTAGAAAGAAACTCAACAATCGAGTAATCTTCCTGTATATGGTAGCAACGACAGACCCTGTTCTCGCCAATGGCCACCACCCGCTCAGCCTGGCCATACCAGTCAATAATCGGGCTCTGAAAAACGGTTTCAATGTAAGCGCGAACATCCGCTTCCAACGATTCTGAAGAAGTAAAAATGGCGTCAAAGCGATAGTCCACCTGATGGTATTTGAAGAACTTGGCCAGCACGTATCCCATGGAGGGCCCACAGTATAAAACCCGGGGCTGAAACTCCAGAATCTTGTCAATGTAATGCACGCTATTATCGCGAGACAGATGATAACTCGACATCTGAAGTTCCTGATTGGCTGAATTGTAATGCCAAAATGGAGGATGGGTCTGGGCCGCGGGAACAATGATTTCACCCCGCAGGGAAATACGCCGCTTTCCAAAATCGCCACTATTCTGCCAGTGTCGCCACACGATGGCATGCTCGAAATTAATGGCGTCATAATCACGAATAAACCTGCCGGGCATGCCGGTGCTTCCGCTGGTGGTCCCCATATTGCACAAAAAATTATAGTGCTTTTTTGAAATCAGTTTATCGTAATTTTCCTGCACGGTCTTCTTGTCCAGAAAAGGCAACTTCCTCAGATCCGCGGGCGTTTTAATATCACCAGGCAGCATCCTGAGTGAGCGAAACAAGTCCTGATAAAACGGCACATTCTTGTAGCAGTGACTCACCATTTTATGGAGCGCTTGATTCTGATACTGCCGCAACTGCTCCGGTGTATGAAACTGGCTATGCCTGAGCATCTGCAAATACTTTTGAAACCGAAACCCCCGGCGATACAATCGCTTCAGCCAGCATTGAACTTTAAAAGATGCTTTCATCTAGTTCATTGCCTCCAATTTGTTGATAATGTTGATAAACTTGCCGTTGGGCCCTCTGGGAATGCCATCAACCTCCTTCACGATGACGCGCATGCTGGGAGAGGTATGGGCCAGCGTATTTTGCACCAAACGCTTGCGATCCTGTTCTGAAAACTTGCCGTTGGTCAGAACATTGATAATCAACTCTCCCTGCTTCTCCTGACAAAACTGGGTTTCCAGAAGATTATCGACCCCGCGTGGAATATGATTCGTGATAGAAATACGATACCCCTCCGGCGTTAAAATATACCCGTAGTTCCGTCCCAGAATTTTAGCCACCATACGAAAAGCCGAGCCACAACTACAATTATCTGACAATGAGGTCACATAATCATTGGTTCGATATCGCAAAAGCGGCATGACAAAATTGTACAAATGCGTTCCTACCAGTTCATCCCCACAAGATGTATTGATTAACTCCACAATTGAGTAGTCTTCCTGAATGTGGTATTGCCCGGCCGGGCATTGCGCAATAGCCGCAACACGCTCCGCCTGGCCATACCAGTCATAAATTCGGGAATCAAAAGTATCTTCAATGAAAGTCCGAATATCTGGCTCCAGAGACTCCGAGGAAGTAAAAATAGAATCAAAACAATATTGCTGGCCAGAATGTTTAAAGAATTTGGCTAACAAATAAGCCGTTGAGGGGTAACAGTATAAAACTTTTGGCTTGAATGTCATCAGCGCATCAATATAGGACGGTGCGTTATCCAGCGATAAATGGTATCCGGACATCAGCAGTTCCCGATTGGCGGAATTATACTTCCAGAATGGCGGAGACGCCTGCCCGGCTGGAACAATGGTTTCTCCGCGCAAGGTCACCCGCTTTTTCCCAAAATCTCCCGCCTGGCGCCAGTGACGCCATACCGAGGCGTTTTCAAAGTTAATGGATTCATAATCCCGAAAAAAAGCGGTGGGACTCCCGGTACTTCCGCTGGTACTGCCCACACGACAGAGTATGTTCTTCCGTTTCCAGGCCACCAGTTTCTCGTAATTCTCGATCACCGTATTCTTGTCCATCAAAGGTATCTTTTGCAAATCATCCACCGTTTGAAAGGACTGGGGAGTCAGTTTCAGTGCGCGAAACAAATCCCGGTAGTAAGGCACATTGAAGTAGCAATGGTGAATAATCTTTTTCAGTTGCATGTTCTGCAATCGACGCAATCGCTCGGGTCCATAATGTGCCGAACGCTCAAGGCGTCGCAGGTATTCTGAAAAAATAGGACCCTGCCGATACACTTTTTTCACCCATCCCTGCAGCTCAAAAAACGGCGCCATGAGAGACCTCCTCTAACACAGAACCAATGGGTGACTTATCATTGAACAGGGTTTGCTGATACAAATCGCAATACTGCTGCCTCATGACGGCGATATCGAAATTTTTGACAAAATCGAGGGCGTTTTTGGCCAGAAAATCAGCGTTTTCGGGATGCACATACACGTGGGAGATGGCCAGAACCAACGAGTCCACATCGCCACTCTGAAAGACAAGACCGTTTTGTCCATGGCAAACCAGCTCCGCCGGGCCATCAATATTACTGACAATCACAGGAACACCCGCAGCCATGGCTTCCAGCACCACCAAGCCCAAGCCCTCATAGCGCGAAGGCAAAACAAACAAATCAGCCTCGTTCAGGACTGAACTGACATGAGTTTGATTCACCACAAAATCAATCTCATCCTGCAGGTGGAAGTCCGCCACCATTTTTTTTAGCGCTTGATACGAATTCTCACTGTAGGAATAAACCCCACCCATCAATGTGGCCTGAACAGACATACCCTGTTGTTTGCACTGCGCAATAGCCTGAATCAAAATATCCTGCCCCTTCTTGGGATAGTACAAACGACCAATCTGTACAATCCGCAGAGGTACGCTGTGAAAAGGCGTTGCCTTTACCCGCTCCCGCAGTGAATTTCGCCGTGCATTCCGGTACCTTGATACGTCAATCCCATTGTAAATCTGGCTTACAGGAACAAAACCTTCTGCCCGGCACAGACGTTCAACCGACCTGGAAATGGCGATATGCCGATCCACAAAAAGACGCTGCAAAAAGGTCAGGAACACATTCTGTCGAATGGGCGCGGTGTCATGCACCGTAAAAATCAGCTTGAGTGAAGGCTTGCAGAACTTACACAGAATCGCCCACCATTTGCTCCCTGAATTATGGCTGTGAATGATATCGACATCCTGCTCGAAAACAATTCTCAGCAAGGCCTGAAGGTACTTCCAGTGCAGATGCCCTTCAGGGCGATCCAGAAAATAAACCTCACAGTTCAGTCGCATCAATCGTGCTTTCAGTTCAGGATTCACCGCCTGATTCATCACCACGACCGTAAATGCCACGGGCAAATTCCCGGATTTTTCATCCAGTAGGTCCAACAACAATTTTTCAGCGCCTCCCAGTTCCAGAGAGGAAATCAACTGCATGACCCGAATCGCCTGTTTTGCCATACACTAAGACCCCACGACCCATTGCGGCTCTGTTTTGTCACAGGCGGCCTGCTGCCGCAAGTAATGCAGGCGAGTCTGTAAAAGATAAAGCAGACGACCGATCAGATTGCTGACCGCCGCGCCATAAACACCCCAAAAAGGAATCAAGGCGATGTTAAACAAAACAATAACCGCCAATTGCCAATAGCGAGACCTACACAAAACATCAGGCTTTCCCAAAGAATACAAGGCCTGCTCAAAGGGCATACTCATTAAACTGGCCGCGTAGGCCAGTACCAAAATCTGAAAAATACCCACAGATAACTGGTACTGCTTGCCAAACAAAAATGGGATAGCAATTGGGCTGACGGGAATAAGCATCAGGGCGGCAAAAACCAGAATGAGTGTGCAGGGAATAATTTTTTCAGAGATATGGAATACCTGACCCTCATCCAGATCAGACAGGGTGGGTAACAGCACTTTCCCCAGCACCAGCGGTAAAAAGGCGATAATGGTACAAAGCTGAACCGCGGCGTTATAAATTCCCAACTGCGCGTAACTCACCCATAGACCCAGCATCACAAAATCAAGACGACTCAACAGATTATTGGCCACCGAATAGACCAGCATCCATTTCTGGTAGCCGGCCATCTCGGTGATTAAGCCCTTGGGTAAATCACTTTTCCAAAAGGCACTGATAAATTTTATGTACTGCCCTAAAAACAGCAATGAAAACAAAAAGGGAATGCAGTAAACATAAAGTACCCACTGTAGAGACAGCGCATTATAAAAGAAGAGCATTCCGATGAAGAAGCAGGAAACCGAGAAACGAATGATATTTAAAGTCGCCCGCAGCTGAAACCATTGATTGGCCTGACAGTAAGTATCGTTTATAAAAAACAGCGACTCACCCACCAAACCCACAATCAGGAATGGCAGGTACACCATCAACTCCGATTTGTTCAATGCGAAAAACAGGCACTGCTGAGCCAGTATCAGGGTTACAATAACCACACACAAAATCCCCAATTTCAGCGTGAGATAGAGCCCAAACACAGAGTCCATCCGCGTCTTATCCCGAGCCGAAAAACGAACCGCCGTATTCTCCATTCCAAAATCGAACAGGGCGCTCAACACGGAGACCGCCACAAAAATAAACGCGTATTTCCCGTAATCGGAAGGCCCTAAAGTGCGTGTCAGCAGCAGAATCAGAAAAAAATTCAGCCCCCGGGTGATCACGGCCTCAAAGAAGGTGAGCCCCAGGTTGCGGATCAAACGACCGGACAAGGGTGCTGAATCAGACACGGTGCCTGACTGGAACATCTTTGACATATAACAAACTCAGCAAAACAAAAACGAATACTTTGTAATGGGGTGAGGCAAAGGTATGGTCAAAAATACTGACAAAAAACACACCCACCATTGCCGAACTGATCAAAATGGCGTAAGTCTTGTGCCCTCCATTGGAAGCCCGATACTGAGCCCAGGCGTTCAGCCAGAGAAACAACAAAAAACTGAACAGAATGGCCGCCCCAATGAATCCAGATTCCATGACCGTTAAAAGATAAAAATTATGGGCAAACCAGTTGTGATACTGTGACAGAGGCACAAAGGCCGGAATATAAGGCCAGGCTGCCAGAGAGTAGGAATTCAGCCCCGAGCCAAACCAAAAGGCTTTACTACTGGCGGTGATGGCCGCCCAGGGCACTTGCCAAATTGTCAAACGTTCGCTGTAACTGACGGTTTCCATGTAAGCAGAGTTGGACAAGGAGGAAACCAGCGGAAAGATAACCAGCAACAGGAAAGCGCCAACCATCAACAGTGAACGCTTCCAGTTTGGCTGACTGACGGCCAGATAAAAAATCAACCCGGCAATCAGCCCCAGCAGAGTCCCTCTGGAGTAAGTGGTAATAATGCCCAACAAAATAATAGCCGCCCAAAGGATGGCGCGTTTCTTGCGTTTAATATGCCGAAAGAACACAGGCACAAAAGCCAGCAGACTGACCACCAGAAAATTGCCCAGCGTGTTAAAGTGCCAAGTGGTGCCCTTGCCATGCCACACCATGTTGGAGCCCAAACCCAAATATCCCAGATACCCACGAGCGGATCGAAAGTCGGAGCCGATACCGGTCACTGACTGAAACATCCCGATGGCCGCCTGAAACAGGGCGGTCGCCAGAATGACCCTAAGCACGTCCGCTCGGGTAATCTGCCGGGTGCGCAAAAGGTAAATGCCGATATAAAACATGGCAAAGGCTTCCACAATTTTAAAGAAGCCCAGCATGCCGGTATGACTCATGGAGAAAAATCCGCATCCAAAAAACAGGAGGGTCAGCACCAGAATCCATCCATCCAGTGACGTGCGCAGGGATACCCTGGGGACGGTGAGTAAGGCGTTTAACAGACAACTACCCACCGCAAAAAGAATGATCACCTCGTTGATTGAGAAGCTGATGGGTAAAACCCGAATCCGCTCCGTGAAAGGAATGGTAAAAATGGCTAGAAAAAATGTCTTTTCGGGATTGAGGAGTAGATAAATCAAGCCCCCCAGAGCCAGAAAGGCCAGAGCAATCCAGTACACGGGGACGATCAGACTCAAGGCCCCGATCAGGGCGGAGACGAGTACGAAAAGCCATACCCATCTCCGGGCCTGCAGGGAATCTGTCATGGTCAGCAAGCGACTACTCATGAACCACTGCCCACTGCCGGGAAACGGCCTTGCCTGCCAACATCAACCCAAACTCCGCGTTGGTGAACAAATAGCGTTTCCACATGCGGCGTGGCTCCTGAATCAACCGGTAGAACCATTCCAGGCCATACTGCTGCATCCAGTCTGGGGCACGTTTCACTTTGCCCGCAACCACGTCGAAACTGCCGCCCACCCCCATGATAAAGGGCACGTTCATGTCCTTTTTGTACTCAGTAATGAAGGCTTCCTTTTTGGGAGTACTCATGGCCACCAGCAGAATATCGGGCTTTGCCTGACGAATTCTACGAGCCACCTGAGCCTCTTCCTCTTTGCTGAAGTACCCATTGCCATAGCCGCAAATCTCCAGGTCCGGATATTGCTGCTGGTAATGAGCCACCACATCCTCCACCACCGGCTGGGCGGCCCCCAGGAAATAAACGCGATAGCGCTTCTGGCTGGCCACTGCCATCAGGTTTTCCATCAAATCAATTCCGGTCACCCGCTCGGGGATATTGATGCCCAGCAGTCTGGCGCCCAGAACCACACCGGCCCCGTCGGCATTAATCAAGTCACAGCCGTTGACCATTTCCCGCAATTTTTTGTCGTGACGCATGGCCACCAGTTTAGCCACATTCACCACCACATGCTGTATGGACTGCCCCTGATCAATGCTTTCCGCAATGCGCTCCACAGTTTCAGACATGGTCAAGGCATCCACGTAGGCTCCCATCACTTCAACACGGCGGGGATTGGTACGGGGAGATCCGCCCAGGGGAACGGTCAGGCCACCGCCCCCTTTGGGATTCTGCCAGTCCTCGTAGACCGATTGCTGAAACTCCAGTTGACGGTTCTCCTCACGGACAATAGAGCCCAACAGGGGCACACCGGCAGCGCGGATCTTGTCGCGAATGGACTGAAGGCCCTTGAAGGTCGCCTGTCGATCCACGAACAGCACCACCCCATCCGAGATATGGGCAATGGCCATAAACTCGGGGTTAATAGCGCCTGCGGGCGTATCCACAAAGACCCAGTCAAATTCCCGTTTCAACACCTGCAGAACATGACCAAACCCCCGACTGGCGAAATAATCGTAGGGGTTCTGCATCGGACGACGCGTCAGGGCCAGGTAGATTCCATTGACATCCTGCCGCAGACTCCGCAGGATTTCATCCGGGGAAACAGCCTGATCGCTGCGCAACTTCAAGTCCGCCGCCAGAATCAAGTCGCTGAGATCCTGAAGTTCGGCAGTATTTTCCAAAAATCCGGAAAGACCCGAAGGACGACAATCAGCATCAATGAAAGCAACTTTTTGCCCCAGGCGGCTCATGCACTGAGCCAGGTGATAAGCCCCACCAACCAGAGGCTTCTCAAGCGCCGAAGAGGTGAACAGGATGACGTTGGCTCTCCGCTCCGTCGCCTGAATCCGCAAGTTACCGATAATATGTTTGCAGGCCATATCATTCAGGCTAAACATGGACGGCTCCAGGGCGGTGCGCTGTTCCGGCGGATCTTCCAGCCAGGGAACGACCCCGAGTATTTTGCCCTGAGTCACTGCGGCTACCGCCTCCGCCCCCTCGCACCGATCCGCCACTCTGGTTTTAAGTACGGACAATCCCATGCCTACGCCCAATCCCATCAGCATGGACAGCACCACCAGATGGGCGCCCGTGGGGAATGACTGCTTCAAGGGGACACTGGGGGCATCCACCACGAAAACGTTACTGGGAGTTTCCGCCTCTTTGATCCGGGTTTCAATCTGCATTTTACGCAGCTCATCGTAGGCCAAAGCCAGGGCTTTCTCTTCTTCTTTCAGCCCGGACAACACGTAGCGATTCCGGGGCACTTCCCGAAGGGCGGCATCCACCTGCTGAATGGCCGAGGCCAGGCTGGCCGCCTCAGAATTCAACCCCACCGAACGGGCGCTGGAAGCGGCCAAATCCTGCACCAACTGGCTACGTACCGAGTCAAAAATCAGAGGGCCACTCACCGACGTTCTCCCGGTGGTCTGCTGAATCTCACGGCGCACCTGGGATTCCAGCGCCTGAATTTGGGCACGAACCGCCTGCATGCCAGGGTTGGTCGGCGCCAGCTTGACGCCGTCCCTGGCGTACTGCTGCTTCAACAGGGCCAGATCGGTTCGCATTTTTACCAGATTTTCATTCCCGGAACCCAGAGCCACAGCCCGCAAGGCCTGACCGGGATTCATGGCCAAATGGCGCTGAAGGGCGGAAGCGTTACCCATGCTGTTCCGTCGAGCCGCCTGAACCGAAGCCAACTGCGCGGTCAACTGGGACTTCAGGCGAACCAGTTCCTGCGTCTGGGCGTCAATATCCACGGCCATGTTACCAGCCTGAAACTGTTTGATGCGCTCTCGCACAGCCAGCAGATTTTTCTCGATGCCCTTGAGCTGCTGATCCACATACTGTCGTTTATGGGTATAAATCTGGCGGTTGATAACCAGATTGGTCTCATCCAGTTTTCTCAGAACCGCCCGCAACATATCACTGGCCAGCTGCGGGTTATTCCACTTCAGAGCCACCTGCAACACATCGGTATTGGGTTCGGTCTTCACCTCAATCAATTCCCAGGTATTGGGTTGTCCATTCAGGGTCTTGGCCCACTGTGAACGGGATTGATAACGGGCCACGAACTCGGAGAGGTAAGCGGCCATTTCCCTGGATTTTAAAATCTCGGCCTGAGTCATCAACGGATTGCCCGCCTGGGTCAGCGGACTCAGGTAACCGGGCTGATTTCCGGACTCCGAAAGGTAACTGCGGGTGGAGGTATCTTTAATCCACACCTTGGCTTCCGATTCGTACGCCGGTTTGTAAATGGTCAGCACATACAGCCCTGAAAAGATGGTCATGACCCCGACCGATACCCCAATCAGCCAACGATCCCGAATCAGGTTCCGGGTAAACCGGCTCTGCTGAAATTCCTCGATTTTCATGCGTTTCACGTCCCTCTGTCTCATCCCTACAAACTTGGTGATTCACCCTGAATTAACGGGTATTTACATTCACATTGAAGCGCCGCGGATCAAACAACAGCGCCCAGTTATTGGCCCCAGCGGCCATCGAGGCGATGGGCATCACGATACGGGCGACATAATCGAAGGCCTTGCCCACCCGAGGGGTAATTTTGTTGGGCACATACACCACATCATTGGGTCGCAGGCTCATGTCCTCGTGCCGGGGATCCACGGTAGTGGTGGTCAGATGCCCATTTTTATCCATCCGACTGACGTAGACCTTGGTCGGAGCGTAGGAAGCCTCCGTGGCCAGGTAGCCACCCGCCTGCCCAATGGCCGAATTCAAGTTGGCGGACTGGGCCCCATCCAGCAGGTAAACACCCGGCTTGTTGACATAACCCACCACTTTCACCGGAATGTCTTTCTGGAAAAAGGAAGCCCCCAGCATGGATTGATAGTGCTTGTCATTCACCGCGTAGGGAGTGGGCAATGCGGGTACTTCCACCGAGTCCCCGGCCACCAGAAACAGATCCTGCTCGGTGTTGCCATTCTGAATCAGATCCAGCAGGTTAATTTCAAAGGAGGAGCCGTCAAAACGGTTTCGCACCTTGACATGTTCAAAGTCAGCGTCGTACCGCAAGCCGCCAGCGGCCACCAGCACATTGGAAAGCAGCGGCAATTTGCGCTCCATCAACACCCCGGGAAAGCCCAGATTGTTGACCATCTGAATGCGGGAAACATCGGTCACCATTTCGTAGGCCCCCGGCCGCAAGACCCCGCCGGTGACATACACCTGAAAGGGCTTGGTGCGCTCCAGCTTGACCGTGACCTTGGGCTGGTTCAGGTAGTACTTCAAGCGATCGGAAATTTCATGCTGCAACTCGTCTATGGTCAGGCCCGCCACATCCATGGCCCCAAAGGGGGCAATGGTAATATTGCCATCCGGCTGCACCAGCAAATTCTCCTGAGAAAACTCCGGCGCGTCATACACGGCCACGGTCAGGACATCGTTGGGCCCCAGACGATATTTACGTCCGGTAAAGTTGGCCACGATTTTGGCGTTGATCTGGGTATTGGAGACCTGTTGAAAAGAGGGCTCCCCGATGGAAATGAGTTTCCGCTCCGTGGCGGCCCCCGTCGAGGATGCCGTTGACCCGGGTAGCTGGCTCTCCTGACAGTAGGCTGTATAGGAAAAGGCCAATAACGTTGCCAGCGCCGCGGCGCTCATTTGCCGATACGTTCTGGAGCGATCCAAACTATTTTTCAAACAATCTTTCAACATTGGTAAGCCCACCCCTCATCCTGTCTGTTGTGTTGTGAGAACCCCAACATTAACCGTTTAAATGAAGCTCAACTCAATTACACACACTACTAGTGATTCAGGCTTTCAACGCCCCCCACACAGGCAAAATCTCTAGCCGACTGTTTAATTAACAATTTAAATCAATTATCCACCTGAGCCGTTCCCGCATAGACGTGTTTCCCCACAACACCCATCAGGCGCCACCCACCAAGATGACGCCTGAGGATCAGCCTATGAAATACGCTTGATTCGATTGAAAAATGCCTGTCCTAATGCACAGCCAAAAACCGGGCCTCCAGACTGGCCAAGGGATCTCTGAGCGTCAATGCCGCCCCATCCCTGCCCAGCAAGCGATACTGAAACCCGGCCTCTTCCCAGTCTTTTTGATTCAAGGCATTCCGGGTATCAATAATATTATGATGACGAACCAGCGTGCCCACCTGCCGAGGATTAATATAGCGGAACTCGGCATGATCCACGGCCAGCAAAATACAGTCAGACTGTTTAAAGGCACTCTCCAAACCGCACAGTTCATAATCGGCTTGTTTCACATGCGGATCATAAATGGTCAGTTCAATCTGCGGATTTTTCCGGATCATCTCCGCAATCTTTAATGAAGGAGCCTCCCGCACATCATCCACATCCGCCTTATAGGTCAACCCCAACAAAGTCACCTTGGGATTGGGAATGTGCTGAATGGTATCCAGCAACAGCTGGTAGGTATATTCGGGCATACCGTCATTGATGATGCGGGCCTGATGAATGATGCGGGCAGCCTGCGGAAATTTCTCCACCAAAAACCAGGGATCGACCGAAATACAATGTCCGCCCACCCCCGGCCCCGGGGTGTGTAAATTCACCCGAGGGTGCAGGTTAGCAAAACGAATGACCTCCCAGGCGTTGATGTTGAGACTGGGGGCCATGGCCGCCAACTCGTTGGCCAGGGCAATATTCACATCCCGGAAGGTGTTTTCCATAATCTTCACCATCTCCGCCGTGGTGGCATCGGTCAGGTGAATGTCCCCTTCCACAAAGCTGGCGTAAATCTGCCGGGCCAACTCCGCGGACTGGGTGTTAATTCCGCCAATAATGCGGGTGTTCTGGATCAGTTCCTTGATAATCTTGCCGGGAAGGACACGCTCCGGGCAGTGGGCCACAAACAGCTCGGTGCCCAGCGCCAGCCCGGACTCGGCCAGAATGGCGCACAGAAAATCCCGGGTGGTGCCGGGCGGAGAGGTGGACTCCAGAATGACCAGATCCCCGCGTTTGAGCAGGGGCACAATGGAACGGGCCGCCGACCCCACGTAGGCCAGATCGGCCTGTTTGTCCTCCGTAATGGGGGTGGGTACGGCCAAAATATAAACATCCGCCACTTGTGACTGGGTGTAAGCCTTGAGATTTCCAGAACGGACCGCCGCCTGCACCAACGTTTTCAAGCCGGGTTCCTCAATGTGAACGCCACCCTGGTTAACGATGTCCACCACCCGCTGCACCGGATCAATGCCGTGAACCTGAAACCCGTTGGCCGCCAAAATACTGGCCGTAGGCAAGCCGATATACCCAAGTCCCAAGACTGAAATCTGTTTCACAATACACCCCTTTCACTTGAATGCGAATCAGGCCCATCCGGACTGTCCCAATAACCGCTGAGCCTGCGGGCATTATGTGACTTTTCCGGAACAGATGTAAACTAACCAGCTTACTAATGGCATATTGCCGAATGAACTAGCCCGCCATGCAGTCGCCCGGTAGCGAACAGCACACCGGCCTGTCCCCAGCAGGCGGCGGTCACAGATCTGCAATTGACCGCCTGCCAAAACTGTATGACAATAAAAGCTCGGACGCTGGATGATGGAAGGGGTCCGGGTGGTGAGGACGCCGCCTTGAAAGCGGTTGCCCGCAAGGGTTGCAGGTTCGAATCCTGTCCCTTCCGTTTCCAGCGATCCAGTCACACCCAAGTGCCCCTTGTGGTTGGCATTCCGGAGTCGTCATACTCAAGGTCATTGAGAGAGAGAAGAGAGCGAGAAACTATGGAAGATCGTGTGAGCAAAGAGCAGAAACTATTTGCCGCCAAAGACATTGTGGCCAGCTATTTAAAGGGAGAAGGCGGAAAACACGTTTCCCCGGAGCAGATTGGCCATGTTTTTTCACAGGTGTTCAACGCCATTGATCAAACCATTCCCGATCCGGAAAAACGCCGGGTGGGTCTGGGCTAAAAGGCTCTATCACCGCTCCAGTCACGATTTGCAAAAACGCCGGGACTTCTCCGGTGTTTTTGCGTATAACCCCACAGGTGTTGTTTGCATGTCTCAGCCGCCCCTTCCTTCTTCTCCAGAATCAGAGCCCCTAACCCCCTCACACGCTGTGGCAGCGTTGTCCACTCAGCCGCCGGGGTCAATAGGGTCTCGGCTGTGCAAGGCCTTTTCCACCTGGAAGAACGTGAATCCCCTGTACACGGCGCTGGGCGTCCTGGTGCTGGCACTGATCACCTACCTGTATATCCAGTGTATTGATACTGAAAACATGGGCTTTACCCACGATGATGGCGTGTACGCCACCGTGGGCAAATCCCTGGCCCTGGGCAAGGGATTCAAACTGTTGCACGTCATCGGGGAGCCGGGGCAAATCAAATACCCCTTCATTTACCCGATCATTCTCTCGGTGGTGTGGCTTTTCAACCCCCACTACCCGGAGAACCTGCCAGCCCTGCTTTACATAACCATTGCCTTCGCCATCGCCGCCTGCTGGCTGATGTTTATCTGGCTGAAAGACTGCCAGAAAATGCCGGGGTGGCTGGTACTGACGCTAGCCGTCATCATCCCCACCAACTTCTACTTTATCTACTTTTTCAGCATGGTCATGTCGGAAGCCCCCTACCTGTTCTTCACCCTGCTCATTCTGTGGTACTTCCACCGCATTACCCAAAGCGCTCAAACCCTCCAGAAGAAAGACCTTTTCTTGCTGGTGACCCTCTCCTCCCTGTGTTTTTTAACCCGGGTGCTGGGTCTGGCCATGATAGCGGGCATCGGGGTGTGGCTGGTGCTGAACCGGCAATGGCGAAACGCCCTGATTTATGGTCTGGGCTGTCTGTTAACCGGTGTTTTGCCCTGGGTGCTGTGGGTCAAGTTCAACACCCCGCCGGTCAACGATCTGAACTATCCGCTGATCAACGCTTACAGCAACTATGGCCTTGAGTTTTTCCACAACCTGACCACCGCCAACTACCTCAACGGACTGGGTGTTTCCTTGCTGACCTTGATCCTGAAACTCCAGGAAGTCATGTTCCCCCTGATACCCAACTTTTTCAAGATCTACCCCAAGCTAAAAGCCAATCAGGATCTGGTGGAGTGGTTCAGCCTGATGGCCATGCTCATGGCCTATGTGGTTTTTGGCTATTTCCTGCTGCAAGGCATCAGCACCCTCAGGAAAAGCTGGGCCAATGGAAAATTCAGCGCCAAACCCTTCACCCTGCCCGGCCTGTACCTGTTTTTCTACATTTTAATCATTACCTTCTGGAATTATGACGATCAGATGGCCCGCTTCCTGTCGCCGGTTTTGCCCATCATCTGGTTGTACTTTTTCAAGCCCTTCATGGCTGTTTTGCCAGAACTGGGTCGTCCCCTGGCCACGCCCCGGAGGAAAGTGGTGCTGGCCACCGCCTTTACCCTGCTGGCGTGTACTGTCGCCCTGTGGAATGTGGGGGGATCGTACCGAACCATCGTCACCTCCCGATCCCAGCACTGGGTGGAATCCGGGAAATACCGCTGGCTATGGGATGAGTATAAGGCGTCCTTCAAATGGATTCGGGAGAACCTGCCCCGGGATGCCCGTTTGTCGGTGGCGTCTGACGTGGTGTTTTACCTGAATACCGAACGGCCCACGTTTTACACCTTTTATGCCAGTATGCGACGGAAAAACGGCAAGTTTACCGACGATTCCATTCCCTTGCTGATGAAAAGCCTGGATCACTACAAGGTCAATTACCTGGTGGCGGAGCCCCACATGCAGTTCCGCACCTTGCTGGCCCCGGTGAACTGGGTGGCCCAACAGTTGATGACCCAGTACCCCAGGCGCTTTGTCCACCTGTACCAGACCCCCAAAGGGTCCATCCATGTGTTCAAAATCCTGCCGCCAGAGACGCCCAGGCAACTACCCGGTACCCCGCAGGGCCAGTAAATACAGGATTGCCAGGAAGGCGTTTTTTTCGGCTGCTTCAAGCATTATCACTGGATTCCCGCCTTCGCGGGAATGACAAATAGCACGTCAGGTGATGATTTCAGAGCCAAGCGAGGATTTCGGAAAGGAGACTCAAACGCTCTGCTCTCAGCAGCGGGCCTCAATGAAAGCCCCTTCCAGAAGAAATCGCAAAAGAAGGCAGCATAAGAAGCAGCCCAACACAAGGCCTGACGCAGGGTTTTAGGAGGCTTTGAAGGCTGAGAGCTGGCGGCGTTTCCGCTCGGCGTGCAGTTCCCGGTAAACGGCCGGGGGCATGTGCAAGCGCTCCAGCGATTTTTTGTAGAGATCCACGGTGCCGTGAAAATCAGTACCGCCGGTCACAATCAGACCCAGCTTTTCAGCCAGGGAGCAGTGAAACTCAATCAGGGCGGGAGAGTGACTACGGTGATAGGCCTCCAGGCCCCGCAGACCGTAATTCATCAGGTCTTCGGCCAGCGTTTCAATCATTTCCATGTCCCCGGGATGAGCCACCACCGCGATCCCCCCGCTTTCATGGATGGCTTCCACCGCCTCGTGCGGCGAAACGGTTTGCCGACGCACGTATGTCTCACAACGGGGGTTCAGGAACTTGTTAAAAGCCTGAGAGATATTGGCGGCGCCGCCCTTGGCGATGATGGCCTTGGCCACATGCGGACGCCCAATGGTGCCAATGTCACTGGCTTCCTTCACGATATCCTCGTAGGAGATGTTCAGGCGGGCCTTGGCCTTGAGTCGGTGGGCCATCTCCTGAATCTGCACTACCCGGGAATTACGGTGATTCTCAATGACCGCTTGCAGCGCGTTGTCCTCGGGATCGATGTAGTAACCCAGGATGTGGACTTCTTTCTCTTTCCACACCGTATTCACCTCAATGCCGGGAATAATTTCCAGCGGCAGGCCCTCGGCGGCCTTTTGGGCATGGGTCAGGGACTCGGTGGTATCGTGATCGGTAATAGCGATGGCCTCCAATTGGTTGTCCACGGCCAATTGCACCAGATCCTCCGGGCGCACCGAACCATCCGAAAAAATGGTATGCATATGCAGATCAATCATGACAAGTCGTCCTTGTTCATTGCTAAAAAAGTCTGTGGCTAGGGAAGCAAGGCCAACGTCAGAAGCACTCTTGGCGAGATGGCATAGCAGCAGTGTTAAAAAACAAGCCCTGATACGGGTTATCCACTGCGCCCGCGTCTAACGCTTGTCAGGAACGGAGATTGATGGCTTTTAAAGCAGTCATGGCAAAATGGCTCTGTTACTTCCTTATGGATAGCATAGCGCATTCCTGAAGCGGTTTCCAGAGGTCAATCCTGCAATGACCGACCCAAATGAGTTTAGTGACTTTACAAAAGGCCCGGGCCAGACAGACGGCTGCACCTTACCCACCACAGCACTCTCAATCTGTCCACTTTCCTGTTAAGTGCGCCTGTTGGCCGCAATAAAGTCCAATAAACCTTGCGGGTCCTGAATCAGTCGCACGCTGGACACGTACTCATCCAGATGCCACACCCCTTTGGCGTCCCGGTGGTTTTTATAAATGTCGTACCCCAGCAGTTCGGTTTCGTTGAAGGTGTGGCGGGAACGCAAAATGTACTCAAAGTGGGTCTCCCCGTCAGTTCGCTCGTTCCAGACATCTTCCAGATAAAGCTCAAAGTCTGGATAATGCGCGTTTACCCAATCCCGCAGGGCATTCAGCTGCACATAAACATCGGGAGAACTGGCAAGACAGGCTACCATGGCCTGATAGGCGGTTGTGGGTTCAGGGTGTCTCTCAGCGTTCATGGTGATCATTATGCCCCAAAAGCGCCCCACAGATCAGCCAAATCCGGGCAGGTTGGCCCGCTGAGAGGACCATGGTTTTAAATCCTTGAAAAGTAAGGTATTATAAATATACCGATCGGTAGAATGCTTAAAAAACCCCTGAAAAAATAACAGCAGATGCTTACCAATCGTGTTAAAATTCAAACTCTTCATTTAAATTCCAACTCAGGCAATAATCTCACCAAGGCGCACCCGGATATTCCTTATTTGCCTTATAAGCGTATGAATTTTAGAAACCGCCACTCAGTGACCTCCCCAATATTGCCCTTACCCTGCAAGCGATGGAAACCACCACAATGAGCCAATCCAACACCAGTGACCCGAAAAGCACCACATTGCTGGACGTGCAAGGACTCGCCGATCAGCGTGGGGTGACCCTGAACCAGGTCGGCGTTAAAAACGTTGAAATCCCCATGCAGGTACTGCAAAAAAACGGCCAGACCCAGCACGTGCAAACCGTGGCCACCATGAGCGTAGGCCTGCCAGCGGAATTCAAGGGGACCCACATGTCCCGCTTTGTTATTCAGCTGAACGAGTGGAGCCAGAATCGCACCTTTAGCCTGGACTTGAAAGAGTTTCTGGTGGAGGCCAAGCAACGGCTGGAAGCCCCTTCCGCCTTTATTGAGCTGAAATTCCGCTACTTTATTGATAAACCGGCCCCGGTCAGCGCCATGAGCGCCCCCATGGCTTACGAGTGCATCCTGAAGGGCAGTCTGGACGAGCAGGATCAATACCGCCTGATTCTCTCGGTGATGGTGCCCTGCGCCACCCTGTGCCCTTGCAGCAAAGCCATTTCCGATTACGGCGCCCACAACCAGCGGGCTGAAATCCGGGCCGATATCATCATCGATACCACCACCGAGCATCGGGTCGTCTGGATCGAAGATGTGGTGGCCGGTTTTGAAGCGGCCTCCTCTTGCCCGGTATATCCGCTGATCAAGCGGGTGGATGAGAAGTTCATCACCGAAAAAGCCTACGACAACCCCAAGTTCGTGGAAGACGTCATTCGGGAATGCACCCTGTTCCTGCGGGATTACAAAGGGGTGAACGGCTTTAACCTGTCCGTGGAAGCCCTGGAAAGCATTCATGCCCACAACGCCTGGGCCACCCATGCCGAAAACTTCTTTCAGGAAAGCTACTAACAGCCCCTCCAAAACTCCGTATCGTGCCCGGTAAAGGGTATAATCCTGTCATGAACGCCACACCCAACACCGTCACTGTCATCCGCAAGGCCAAATTCTCGGCGGCCCATTTTTTAAGGCTGCCGGAGTTGTCGGATGCCGAAAATCTGCAACGCTTTGGCCCCAGCAGCAACCCGCTGGGCCACGGGCACAACTACGAGATTGAAGTCAGCGTGCAGGGGCCGGTTCAGGCGGAAACGGGCATGGTCATGAACCTGAAAGACCTGAAAATCATCCTGCAGGAAGAAGTGGTAGAGCCTCTGGACTTTAAAAACCTGAATCTGCAGGTGGACTTTTTCCAGAACCGACTGACCACACTGGAAAATATGTCCCAGCTGCTCTGGAGTCGCCTGTCTCCCAGGATCAGCGCCCTGGGCTTTACCCTGACCGGCCTGAAGGTGCTGGAAAGCGATGACTTATTCGTTGAGTATTACGGCGGAACGGACCAATTGCCATGAGTTCAAAACCCAACTGGATGTTTTTAACCCGCAAGTACGAGTTCCCGGCAAGCCACCGGCTTTATAACCCCACCTGGAGCGATGAGGACAACGCCCGTTTTTTCCGTCAGTGCAACAACCCCAACGGGCATGGGCACAACTACGAGCTGGAAGTGACCGTCAAGGGCCAACCCGATCCTCGACTGGGCATGGTGGTGGATATTTATGAACTGGATCAGATTGTGAAACGGGTCATTCTGGATCGGGTGGATCATAAAAACCTGAATCTGGATGTGGACTTCATGCAGGGCCTCATCCCCACCGCGGAAAACATCGTGTGGGCTTTCTGGCAGGAGCTGGCCCCGCACATCCCGGCCCCGGCGGCACTGGCTCGGCTTCGGGTGGTGGAAACCCGCAATAACTTTGCGGAGTACCGAGGCGAGTAACCATTCCCCAGCCATCAGGCAAGGCTCTGCCAGCACGTTTTGTGTCCGGCAGAAGGGTGCATCTTGTCCCTGAAAAAACACTCTGTGGTCTGATGTTTTTTTGATGCTTTTATGGTTAAAAATAGTTTCGCCACACCGTTTTTGGGCAGACTTTGTTTTTTTAGCATAAAGTGCTTGCAAGCCGAAATGGTTTTAATTACACTAACGTTCTGTTTAATTGTTTAAGAGTTCCACCTTCGACGGCTCAATTCATCTCTTTCTATACGGTTTGAAGACACTAAGGATGGTTTTGACCATTGGGTTTACATACGGATCTGATTCTGGGTTCACGAATCAAAGTCACTGCTACAACCCGCTTCGCAAGAGAAACCATATTCTCTAGCAACAAACCAAATCTCGCTGTTTTAATATAAAAAAGAATTGAACTTGGGACATAGTGGACACTTTCACAGGGACAATTTTGGCTTCATCAATTAAAAGTTTTGACACCATTAGGGGAGGACACAGATACTTATGGTCGTATCTAACACCAGCATTCACCCTGTCACCAATCACCCCGGGGCTGTAGACGTCAACCCGGAATCGCCGGAAAACGCACTGGGCATGGGACTGGATGAAGCCATGAGCTACACCGAGCTGGAAAACGTCAGCAAGGCTACCCTGGTGCGTATCGAAGTCAGCCAGCTTCCCCGCGAGATTCCTGATTTTCAGGCCCCCGGCGCCACCAAGGACACCTTGATCGCCGACTGGTTGAAAAACTGGATCGTCTCCTCTTTGCAGGCCAACACCATTACCGAAAATCACCTGTTGCCCAAAAAGGCGGAAATCGCCAATTACCTCGGCGTCAGCGTGGGCACAGTGCAAAACGCCATTCGCTACATAGAAGACGAAGGGCACGTGGAATCCAAGCAACGCATTGGCACTTTGGTGCGCAATGCCGATAAATCCGGCCAGCGCATGCGCAAGCAAACCTCCAAGCGCGATCAGGCCGTGGTGGCCATCAAGCATTTCATCGTGGAAAACGGCTACCAGCCTGGGCAAACCCTGCCGTCCGCCCGGGAAATCGCCAAAACCATCCAGTCAGCCCCCAACACCACCCGGCTGGCCCTGGAATTCCTCTCCGGCATTGGCACCCTGAAAAGTCTGGGCAACCGAGGCAATAAAGCCAACTGGGCCCTGCGGGTTATTCCGGAAATTGAAGCCGAAAATCGCTGCGCCATCGAATCCGAAACCCTCATCGATCAACTGGAACGGGACTTGAAAACGCTGATTGCCGATAAATTTGAAGTCAACGACAAACTGCCCTCTCACCTGGAGTTGTCGGATCTCTTCAAGGTTAGCATCAAAACCGTGCACGACGCCATGCGTCGCCTGGCCGAGCAAGGCATTCTACGTTCCAAACGGGGACGCTACGGCACCTACGTGGTACGTAAGCCGGACGCCGCCAAGCTGGCCCCCATCGATACCAGCATTTTCGTCCCTGCGGAAGAGGTCAGCTTCTACAACTACGAAAAAGTGGAACAGCACCTCAAAACGCTCATCCGCACCACCTACAAAGTGGGCGACAAGCTCCCGGCCATGGGCGTTTTGTCCAAGGATCTGGACGTCAGCAGCAACACCATTCGCAAGGCCCTGCAAAATCTGGCCAAGGAAAAAATGGTCAGCTTCTCTCGGGGACGCTACGGCGGCACTTATGTGACCCGCATTCCCGAAATCCGGGAAGAGGAACCGGGCAAAGCCTTCACCTGGGTCTCCATCAACCCGGATACGGTGAAAACCTACCGGGCCGGAAAAGCCCCGGTGACGCACAACTAGAGAAACTCTCCACTCAAAATTCTAAAAGGGCTCTGTCGTTGGACGGAGCCCTTTTTTGATTTCGCTTGTTCTCAAAATCATTCTTTATTTCTAACAGCGGGCATTTTACAACGGGCGATGCAGGAAGGGTTTGGCCGCTTCGCCTACATAATCGGCCACAATCTGTCCTTGGCCGCGCAGTTTGTACTTATAAATCACCAGCCCTTCCAGACCCACCGGGCCACGGGCATGGGTTTTGGCCGTGCTAATGCCAATTTCGGCCCCCAAGCCAAAGCGAAAACCATCGGCAAAGCGGGTGGAGGCATTGGCAAACACACAGGCGGAGTCGATGCCGTTCAAAAAGCGCTCCAACACATCACTATCTTGAGCCACGATGGCATCCGTATGGTGCGAGCCGTACTGGTTGATATGGGCCATGGCCGCTTCCAGAGTAGGCACCACTTTAACGGCCAGGGTTAAATCCCCGTACTCAGCCCGCCAGTCGGCCTCGGTGGCAGGCTCAATCTTAGGCAAAATGGCCTGTGTGGCAGAACAGCCCTTCAAAGCAATGCCCGCCTGTTTGGCTGCTTGGGCAAATTGCGGCAGGAATTGCTGGGCAATGGCCGCATCCACCAGCAAGGTCTCCAGAGCGTTACAGGCCGCCGGGTACTGGGTTTTGGCATCAATGGCCAAAGCGACAGCCTGCTCGATATTGGCGCTGGCATGTACATACAAATGACAAACCCCATCGGCGTGGCCCAGCACCGGAATTTTGGTGGCGGCCATAATGGATTGCACCAACTGATTGGAACCCCGGGGAATGACCAAATCCACGTACTGCGGATAATTCAGCATTTCCTGCACGGCTTCCCGGCTATCCAGCAGGGTGGCCCAGTGGGCGGGCAAAAAGGGACAGCGGGCGTTCAACTGATCCACCAGTTGCATAAAAGCGGCGTTGGAGCGGCTGGCTTCCCGCCCGCCTTTCAACACCACGGCGTTCCCGCTTTTTAATATCAGGGACAAAATCTGGGGGATGACGTCCGGGCGAGACTCAAAAATAATGCCGATCACCCCCAAAGGGACGGTCAGCTTCTCCAGCACCAAGCCCTCATCCAGCACAGTCTGACTTAAGACCTGTCCCGCCGGATCGGGCAACTGGATCAAATCCCGAAGTCCTTGGGCCAACTGCTTGATTTTCCCGGCATCCAGCTTCAGACGCTGGTACAGGCTGGGGGTCAGGCCGTCCTGCTCGGCTTGGCCGATATCTTTGCGGTTTTCCGTCAGCAAAAAATCGACGTTGGCTTCAATAATGGCCGCAAACTGGGCCAAGGCCTCATTTTTTTGGGCCGTGGGCAGGGTGGACATGGCCAGAAAAGCATCCTTGCTCTGCTTCAGAGACTCTTCCAGGGGGTTCATCGATTGGGTGACCATGCCAGTCGCTCCTTAAACGCCATATTCTTCAAAAATAACCAGATTGTCCCGGTGAATCACTTCTTCGTGCTCACAGGCCTTTCCCATGGCATCAAACCCAAGCCGTATGGCAATTTGATCACTGGGCAAGCCCTTAATGCGCTCAATCTCATCGGAGGAAAAATGCGTGAGCCCTCGGCCCAGCTCTGCCCCGGCCTCATCCTGAATGCGCACCACCTGCTGGGCCAGGAAATCCCCTGCCACAGCCACAATGCCCACCGGCAACAGGCTGGCCTGCTTTTCAACCAAAGCCTTACGGGCTCCCGCATTGACCACAATGGCCCCGTGATAACCAGAAGCCATCCCAATCCAGCGCTTTTTGCCACTGAGATTGGCCTGCGGTAACACCAGCGTGCCATTCTCCGGCGCTTGCGAATCCAGCAAAGGACTGAGCGGCCCGGCTTGCAGGCCTGAGGTAATGAAGGTATGCACCCCACTGAGGGAGGCCATACGGGCTGCTTCCAGCTTGGAGGACATGCCCCCCCGCCCCAGCAGGGACTGCCCGGAAGCGTCAATGCGCTGCATATCGTCCTGAAAATTTTCAATCAGGGCAATGCGCTGGGCCTTGGGGTTGGTCAGCGGATTGTCCGTGTAAATGCCGTCCACGTTGGTCAGAATCACCAGCAAATCGGCGTCCAGCTTACTGGCCACCAGCGCCGACAGCATATCATTATCCCCAAAGCCCTTGGTATAGCTCTCTTCCTGTAACTCCATGGTGGAGGTGGTGTCGTTCTCATTGATGATGGGAATGGCCTTCAGCTTGAGCAGGGTTTCCAGCGTTTGCTGCAAATTAAGATAATGCTTGCGATCGGCGAAATCCATGGCGGTTAGCAGCACTTGCGCCGGGGTTAAGCCGGATTCAGCGAATAAGGCCCGATAGGCGTCCATCAGCAGGCTTTGCCCCACGGCGGCACAGGCTTGCTTTTCGTTCAGGGTCAGGCTGCCAGAGAGCTTTAAGACCATCCGCCCCAGGCCCACCGCCCCGGAGGAAACCAGAATGACCTCCTTGCCCTCGGCAAGCAGCTGGGCACACTGTGCAGTCAACCCAGCCAGACGCTGGGCGGCAAAGCGGCCCTGTTGATCCGCTCCCAGCTCAATGACCACCTGCGTGCCCAGCTTAATGACCACGCGTTTGGCCTGACGCAATTGTTGATAGGGAGTAGCAGACATGTGGAGGAAATCCAATCAAATTCGGTTGATAATGTGCATTAAGCTGACTCTCATTGTATGCCAGCCCCGGCCCTCGGGTAAAGCGGAGTAAAGCAAGCGGCCATCGTCGAATCAGCAACCGATGCCGCTATGAAGCAATCACCTACAGTCGCCTGTAAAATTTTCTCAAAACGGCTACCAGGCTTACCGACCGTTAGGGAACGGCAGGCCAGCAGCTCAATCGCAGGATACCATTTGCCAAGTCATGCAAGTTCTCGTATGATGACCTTAATCGCAAGTTAAATTTGCGAACCGACAATTCATATCATCTATCGGGGTGTTGGCTTTCGGGCCGACTGAGATCATCGCTAATTCGATGAAACCCGCTTAACCTGATCTGGGTAATGCCAGCGGAGGGAAGTAGAATGTTTCATCTTTATAGCTGGCAGCCAAAGCCATCCACGCTTAAAGTGAGTAACGACATAGTGGTGAGTAGCATCTTTTGGCATATGCCCGCTGCTGTTTATCAGCGTCCACTGGCCGGATCTGTTTGCGTGCCTTCCATTTTATTCAAGTTCTATTCAAGGGGTTATTAACCGTTCAAACAGGAAAGAGAGAGAAACATCATGAGTTTAACCACACCCGTCACCCATCCAAATCCCTTGCCCACGGGCAGCCAAGCGGGCGTCACCACCGCCCCCTTCCCCAACTCCCAAAAGAAATATCTGGCAGGACAAATTCACCCGGACATTCGGGTGCCTTACCGGGAAGTGAGCCTGTCCCCTTCCAAGGTGTTCAATAGCGATCAGCTGAGTGAAAATCCGCCGGTGGCCCTGTACGATACCTCCGGCCCATACACTGACCCGGATGTGGCCATTGACGTCAGCCGGGGGCTGGCTCCCATTCGCACCCACTGGATTGAAAAACGTAACGATACGGAACTGACCGAACGCCAAATTCTAAATTACGGGGGTAAAAGCCTGCTGAGCGTACCCAGCTTGCAACGACAACCGCGTCGGGCCAAAAGCGGCCACAACGTCAGCCAGATGCACTATGCCCGCCAAGGGATTATTACCCCGGAAATGGAATTTGTGGCCTTGCGAGAAAACTTGCGGAATCAGGCCCTTAAAGAAGGCCTCCCAAAAGAAGGACTCATCGAGCTGGAGCGCAAAAGCCGCCTGAAAGGGAATCCGCTGGGGGCCCAAATTCCCGAGGAGATTACCCCGGAATTCGTACGGCAGGAAATCGCCCGAGGACGGGCCATCATTCCGGCCAACATCAATCACCCGGAGTTGGAACCCACCATTATTGGTCGCAATTTTCTGGTGAAGATCAACGCCAATATCGGCAACTCGGCGGTGTCCTCCTCCATTGAGGAAGAGGTGGAAAAGCTGGTGTGGTCCATCCGGTGGGGGGCGGACACGGTCATGGATCTGTCCACCGGAACCAACATCCACGCCACCCGCGATTATATTTTGCGCAACGCCCCGGTGCCCATCGGCACAGTGCCCATTTATCAGGCCCTGGAAAAAGTGGAGGGCAAGGCCGAGGAGCTGACCTGGGACATCTTCCGGGATACCCTGATTGAGCAGGCCGAGCAAGGGGTGGATTACTTCACCATTCACGCAGGCGTGCTGCTGAAGTACGTGCCACTGACGGCCAACCGCATGACCGGAATCGTCTCCCGAGGCGGCTCCATTATGGCAAAATGGTGTCTGGCCCATCACCAAGAGAATTTCCTCTACACCCACTTTGAAGACATTTGCGAGATTATGAAAGCCTACGATGTCAGCTTCTCGCTGGGGGATGGCTTACGTCCGGGATCGATTGCCGATGCCAACGACGCCGCCCAATTCGGGGAGCTGGAAACCTTGGGCGAACTGACTCAACTGGCCTGGAAGCACGATGTGCAGACCATGATTGAAGGCCCCGGACACGTGCCCATGCACATGATTCAGGAGAATATGGAAAAGCAACTGAAGCACTGTGATGAAGCGCCCTTCTATACATTGGGGCCACTGACCACGGATGTGGCGCCCGGTTACGATCACATTACTAGCGGCATTGGGGCGGCCATGATCGGTTGGTTTGGCACGGCCATGTTGTGCTACGTGACCCCCAAGGAGCATTTGGGCCTACCCAACCGGGAGGACGTCAAAACGGGCGTGATCACCTATAAAATTGCCGCCCACGCCGCCGACTTGGCCAAAGGACACCCGGCAGCCCGTTACCGGGATGATGCCCTGTCCAAGGCCCGCTTTGAATTCCGGTGGGAAGATCAATTTAACCTCTCGCTGGACCCGGAAACAGCCCGGGCCTTCCACGATGAGACCCTACCCGCTGATGGGGCCAAAGAGGCTCAGTTTTGTTCTATGTGCGGCCCCAAGTTCTGCTCCATGAGCATTACTCAGGACGTTCGGGAACTGGCCGAAAAAACAGGTGATCTCAAAGCATGAGTCAGACTGTTGGTATCGTGGGCACCGGCTTATTGGGCAGATTGCTGGCCCTTACTCTTCGCCAGCGGGGTTGGCAAGTCTCTCTGTTTGATAAAGACGGCCCCACGGTGCCCCACAGTTGTGGCTATGCGGGGGCAGGCATGCTGTCCCCCATTTCAGAGCTGGAGTCGGCGGAGCCCCTGATCGCCCGGCTGGGCTTTGACTCTCTGCCACTGTGGCGGCAGCTGATTGATAGCCTGAACTTGTCGGTCTATTTCCAGACCGAGGGCACCCTGATTGTGGCCCACCATCTGGATAGTGCCGACCTTCATCACTTTCGGCACATGCTGCAAGGGAAACTCCGGCAATGCCAGAACGGGGAAGTTCCGGCGACCGTGGCCAGCGCCATTGACTGGCAGCTCTCTTCCGGCCCATTGGCCCAACTGGAGCCGGAGCTGAGCGGGCGCTTTCACAGCGGTATTTTCATCCCGGAAGAAGGGCAGCTGGACAATCGCCAATTGCTGATCGCCCTGGAGAACGCATTGAATCAGGCCGAAATCCAGTGCCACTGGTACACCCCGGTGCAAGCGCTTCAAGGGGGACAGCTTGAAACACCAAGCGGGCATTGGCGCTTTGATTGGGTCATCGATTGCCGAGGGCTGGGGGCCAAACCAGACTGGAAAAACGTGCGCGGTGTGCGGGGGGAAATCGTGCGGGTGTACGCCCCGGAAGTGAATTTGCGTCGCCCGGTGCGGCTGATGCACCCCCGCTACCCGCTCTATATCGCCCCTCGGGAGAACCACCACTACGTCATCGGGGCCACCTCCATCGAGAGCGAGGACAGCAAACCCATGACCGTGCAATCGGCCATGGAGCTGTTGTCCGCCGCCTTTGCCGTGCATGAGGGCTTTGCTGAAGCGTCCATTCTGGACAGCCTGGCCAACTGCCGACCGGCTTTGCCCGATCACCTGCCCCAACTCCAGCTCCGCCCGGGCTTGCTGCGGATCAACGGCCTGTACCGGCATGGCTTTCTCATTGCCCCGCAGGTGGTGCAACTGGCTTGTGAGCTGCTCAGCGGGCAGCCCATCCCCGAGCATTACCAAGCGATCATTCAAGCCAGCACGGCATCAGGTCAAGCGATGCCCGTTTGCCCATGAAGCCATTGGGCGGATGAGATTCTGAAACCACACACCATAGCGTTCAATACCCCAATAACCTTCAAAACCCCATAGCATTCGAGGAAAAGGTACGATCCCAATGATGCAACTACTTGTAAATGGTGAACCCCACCAAGTGCCGGAAGCCACCAGCGTTCAAGATCTGCTGAACCAACTGGGCTACGAGCCCAAAGCCATCGCCGTGGCCGTGGATGGCGACTTCGTGCCCAAGCACCAGTACGCAACGCTCGCCCTGCGGCCCGCCCAATCCGTGGAAGTGCTGTCCCCCATGCAGGGCGGTTAAACATGAGTCAATTATCGGAAAGCACAGCCTGGCACCTGGGCGGGGAAACAGTCAATAGCCGCCTGCTGGTGGGGACCGCCCTGTATCCGTCACCCGCCATTATGCTGGAGTCCATCGACGCTTCTGGCACCGAGGTGGTCACCGTGTCCCTGCGCCGACAATCCCCCGGAAGCAAGGGAGGGGAATCCTTTTGGGAGCTGCTGAAAGACAAACACCTGAAAGTTTTGCCCAACACCGCCGGATGCCGCAACGCCAAGGAAGCCATTACCACCGCCCACATGGCCCGGGAAATTTTCAACACCCCCTGGATCAAACTGGAAGTGATTGGCGATGACTTTACCCTGCAACCCGATCCCTTTGGGCTGGTGGAGGCGGCCAAAGCGCTGATTAAAGAGGGCTTTGAGGTCTTTCCCTACATGACGGAAGACTTTATGGTGGCCCAAAAACTGGTGGACGCCGGTTGCCGCATCCTGATGCCCTGGGCCGCCCCCATCGGCACGGGTAAGGGCCCCATGAATCTCTATGCGCTCAAACTCCTGAGAGCCCGCCTGCCGCAGGTGCAACTCATCGCCGACGCTGGCATTGGGCTGCCCTCCCATGCCTCTCAGGTCATGGAAATCGGCTTTGACGGGGTTTTGCTCAATTCAGCCATCGCCCTGGCCGAACATCCGCCCCAAATGGCCCAGGCCTTCGCCCAAGCGGTGGAGGCCGGTCGTTTGGCCTATCTGGCAGGCCCCATGCCCCAGCGAGACATGGCCCAGCCCAGCACCCCGGTTTTAGGTACCCCCTTTTGGCATCAAACTTCTCAGAAAGCAGGACAATCCGTATGAACCAACCCGCATCTTCTTTCTCTCCTTCCCCCGCTTCATCTTCATATTCATCCACCTCCTCTTCTGGTTCCGCCAGTGCCTCAACGGCCGCCAAACCCATCGTGTGGACCATTGCCGGTTCCGATTCCGGTGGCGGGGCAGGCATACAAGCCGATCTCAAGACCATGAACGCCCTGGGCACCCATGGCTGTTCCGTGATCACCGCCCTGACCGCACAAAACACCCAAGCGGTTAACGCCATTGAGTTGCCCACCCCCAGCATGCTGCAAGGGCAACTGGAGGCCTTACGTATCGATCTACCGCCGGTGGCCCTGAAACTGGGTATGTTGGGCGACGCCCAAGGCATTGGCATCATTGCCAATACCCTGAAAGCGTTAAACACCCTGATCGTCTGCGATCCGGTCATGGTCTCCACCAGTGGGCACGACCTCCGGCAAGCCGATGCTTTACAGGCTCTGAAAAGCCAGTTACTGCCCTGGGTGCATCTGCTGACGCCCAACCTGCCGGAGGCGGAAATTCTGGCCGAGCAAACCATCACCAGCACCGAGGCTATGGAAAGCGCCGCCCGAAAAATCCTGCAATTGGGGGTACGATCCGTACTGATCAAGGGCGGGCACTTCGACGGCGATTTCGCCCAGGATTATTGGACCAATGGCACTCAGCACGCCTGGCTGACCTCTAGCCGCATAGAGACCGAGCAAACCCACGGCACCGGCTGCACCTTGTCCGCGGCCATTACCGCCTGCTTAGGGTTGGGGTATCAGGAACTGGACGCCATTGTCATCGCCAAGGCCTACGTCAATCAGGGCTTACGACTGGCCCCCAAGGTCGGTCACGGGCAAGGCCCCTTGGCGCATTTGGGATGGCCGGAAACGCAGGACGATCTGCCCTGGATCACCGACAGCGCCGAAGCCGGGCAGCATCGCCCTCAGTTTCGCGATTGTGGCGAACAGCCATTGGGATTTTATCCCATCGTCAACCGGGCGGAGTGGCTGGAAAAATTGCTGCCCCTAGGGGTTTCCACGGTGCAGTTGCGTATCAAGGATCTGCAAGGAGAGGCGCTGGAGCGGGAAATCGCCCAGGCCAGCGCTTATGCCCGCCAGATGAATTGCCGCCTGTTCATCAACGATTACTGGCAACTGGCCCTCAAGCACAACGCCTACGGGGTGCATTTGGGGCAGGAGGACTTGGCCACCGCCGATTTGGCAGCCATTCAGACTGCCGATTTGCGCTTGGGGGTCAGTACCCACTGCTACCGGGAAGTGGCCCGCGCGCTGGCCGTTCGACCCTCTTATATGGCCGTGGGCCCCATTTTCAACACCACCACCAAAACCATGTACTTTCAGCCCCAAGGTCTGGAAGCCTTGGCCCGGTGGCGACGCAGCCTGCCGAATTATCCGCTGGTGGCCATCGCCGGGATTTTTCTGGACAACGCCCCGGAGGTTTTGGCCACGGGTGTGGACAGCATCGCCGTGGTGCGGGATGTTACCCAAGCCGAGGATCTCCCTCAGCGGGTAGGCCAGTGGCTGGCCTTGTTCGAGCAGAAAAAGAAAACAGTTTGTAACTATTAAACTCAACTTCGGCAAAATAATAGCAAAATTAACAGACTCAACATAATATAGCTTTTAAAATTGCCGAGGTCCCAATGAATACAATATATATCACCCTAATTTTAGTCGCTTTTTTGCTGATTATTATTGTTTTTGCCTTGAACAAGCAGAAAAAAGTTCTCCTCAATAAACTTCAAGATCTTGAAAAGCAACACATTGATACCCAAAACGCTTTTGAGTCAGCGAATCAAAATTTACAAAAGTACGAAAAACTCACCTCTACAGAAACTTATCTTAACGATCTAAAAAATGACGTGACTCAAACACAACAACAAATAACCACTTTAAATACTGAAATTGAAGATAAAAAATTACAAGCACAGGCTGAAAAAAGTCGAATTGAGAAAGAAATTCAAGAGCTTGAATGGCTCAAAGCAGAACTGAACAAACAAGTTCGTTTGCTTGAAGAAAAATCCTACTTGGAAGATTTTGGCTTTTACGAGACAAAATATAACTTTGAAGAACTCAGCCAATACGAATCCGCACTGGCAACAATCAGAGAAAAGCAAAAGAAATTGATTCTAAGCAATACAGCTGCAACTTGTAGTCAAGAATGGACTGTTAAAGGAAGCAGAGCCGCTGGAAAAAAGATGGAAACTGAGAAACTGCAACTCATGTTAAGAGCGTTCAACGGCGAGTGTGATGCTGCTACCTCAAAAGTCAAATATAACAACGTCACTACCATGGAAAACAGAGTCAAAGCTTCTTTCAAAAAAATTAATAAACTAGGGCAAGCCGTTTCTTGTTCCATTGATGAGCAATATCTTGATTTGAAAGTCCAAGAGCTATTACTGATTTTTGAATACCAGGAAAAGAAACAGGCTGAAAGAGAAGAACAACGATTAATTAAAGAGCAAATGCGAGAAGAAGAGCGGACTCGAAAAGAAATTGAAGCGGAACTCAAAAAAACAGAGGACGAGGAGGCAAAATACAACCGGGCCTTAACTATAGCTCGTCAGGAAATGGCCGAAGCAAGTGATAACCAGAAAGCTAAGCTTGAAGCGAAAATTCAGCAACTAGAAAATGCTTTGACAGAGGCAGAACTGCGTAAAGAAAGAGCGCTTTCACGAGCGCAAATCACAAAATCCGGTCACGTATACATTATTTCTAACGTTGGCTCATTTGGTGAAGATGTCTATAAAATAGGCATGACGCGTCGTCTTGAGCCGAAAGATAGGGTTAATGAACTCGGGGATGCCTCAGTCCCATTTCCCTTCGACATACATGCAATGATTTATTGTGAAAATGCCCCGGAACTGGAAAATCAACTGCACAAACGGTTTAATTTTCATCGTGTCAATCAGGTGAACGGAAGAAAAGAATTCTTTAGAGTCTCAATTGAGTCGATTGCAAAAGCCGTTGAAGAAATGGGAGCATCATCTCCCACGGTCAACCCTGCCCAAATTCAGTTCACCTTATTAGCGGAAGCGGCTGAATATAGAAAGAGCCTCGCAAAAATCAGGTCATTGGAAGAAGTTCCAGCTTAAACATATTACGCAGTAACAACTTTATATTTTAATGTCGCAAATATATTTTCGTTGATTGAATTTTGTGTTTTGATAACACCTGATTCAATTTTGGATTGATTGTCATTGATTTGGACCCACTGGCCCATGAGCATGTCGCCACCTGATCTTTACGCACCAAACACCGAGGGAGAAGCCGAGGCTGTCCAAAACGACAGTTGGCAACTGATTGAAGCCGAGCTAAAGCGGGCCCGGAATGCTTTGCAACAGCCCATCATGGACACCTTTATCTGCCAAAGCAAGCCCCAGCGGGAACGCACCGTGCTGGATCTCAAATCTTTCGGGCAATTTTAAAACCCGTTGTCAGGCGGGTCAAACCAGCGGGCCGTTCCACCCGGAAAGCCCACCGGTCAGACTGTAAACCTGCTGATACCCCAGCGATCGGAGTTGTTGCAGGGCTTTTAAACTGCGCACCCCTTTTTGGCAGTACAGCAAGACAGGCTCATCCAGTTCAAACCGGGCCTGCCAGATCTGGTCATCCCATCCTGACAAGGGCATATTCTCCGCCTGCGGCAAATGCCCGGCGGCAAACTCCTCCGCCTCACGCACGTCCACCAGCGGCCAGCCTTGGGCCAGCCTGGATTGAAACGCTTCGGGCGATAGCTCAAAGGCTTTTAAGTCCTCTGCCATCAATTCCTCCGACGCCGCACAAGTTACCGCCATCGCTTGGGGCGCCCAAATACTGGGATGCTCTCCGCACAGAGGGCATTCCGGGTTTTTGACCAACTGGAGCGTTTTCAGGCTTTGGCTCAGGGCTTTGTAAATCAGTAATTTCCCTTGAATAGAATCCCCCAGCCCGGTTAAATACTTAATGGCTTCCGTGGCCATCATCACCCCCACCGTGCCCGGCACCACGCCCAGCACGCCCACTTCCGCGCAGGGGGCCAAGACGTTTGATTGGGGTGGCTCCTCAAACACGCAGCGATAACAGGCGGTCTGCCCTGAATCAAACAGGGCCAACTGGGCTCCATACTCAAAAACCGCCCCTTGCAGCAGGGGAATTCTGGCCAGATAGCAAGCATCGGCCACTAAAAAGCGGGTAGCAAAATTGTCCGATCCATCCAGCACCAGATCGTAACCCGCAATCAAGGCCATCACATTGGTCTCATCCACGGCCACCGCATGCGGCTGATAAGTCACATTCGGGTTGATAGCCCGCATGGCGGCGATCAAACTTTCCACCTTGGACTGACCAATATTCTCCACCCGGTGGGCAATTTGACGCTGTAAATTACTACGCTCCACCCGGTCAAAATCGACCACCCCAAGGGTTCCCACCCCAGCCGCGGCCAGATACAGGCCCGCCGGACAACCCAATCCACCGGCGCCCACCAGCAAGACTTTGGCCTTTTTCAGGCGCAGTTGCTTTTCCAGACCAAAGCCCTTCAGCTTCAGGTGTCGACTGTAGTGCGCCTGCTCTTCCGGGGTGAGCGATGCTCTCTCAAACGTCATGCCGATCCCTCCTGCCACTTCAACACCACAGAGATTTTAACACCACAGAAATTTTCCACGAGCGTGGCGTTTGTAGTCAGCGTAGCCCAAGCCCAGCCGAAGAAGTAGGACAAATTTCATAGAGGGCTTTCGCCAACACCACTTCACCGGGAGAGGGATAAACTTGCGCCTACTAAGCCCTGGCCACCACGTGAATAAAGCGGGTGTAGTTCTCTTCGGCATCCTGCAAGTTGTCTTCAATCACTTTCAGGCCGTAAATTTTGGCCAACACTTTGCTACCCATGACAGCGGTGTTGTCCGGCAAGCGACGGGTGGCCAGCGCTTCGGCGGTTTTGGCGTTATCCACCCATTCTCCCTCGCCGGAAGTTTGCTTGAGGTGTGGGTACTTTTTTTGCAAATTGCCCTGACACTGGGCCAAAACCTGCGGATGGCACATCACCGTGTCGATTTTGGCAAAATCCTGATCCGGTCGAATCATAAGGGCATGGGCAATTTTAATTTCAAATTCCTGAATAATCTCCACCGGATATTTTTCCAGGGCCTCGGTGGTCTCTTCCACATAGCCCCCCACGGAATTGTAGATGGCGCACTGCCCCCGATCGATTTTCCCGCTGACCACCGCTTCCATGACCCGATCGGAAGTAAAGAGGTATTCAATGGCCTCGGTGGGGGTAAACTGGTGACTGAGATAGGCCTGAATGGCCTCCTCGTTAAAGCTGCCCTCTCCGCCCTGAATGCCGAAAATGACCGGCTTTTGGGCCAAAGCGGCCAAGATATCAGAGCGCGGGGTGTGATTCGTATCTTGCTGTGAATCTTGCGTAGAATTTTGCAGGTCCATCATCGCCTATTCGCTTTTGCTTTCTAAATGCAGACTGTAATCATGAATCAAATGGTACAGGGCGTCCACAAATTCCGGGCAAAGCCCCAACTGCTGGGCTCGGGCTTTCTTGGCTTGCAGCACCTGTTGCCAGCGCTTCATATCCAACGGCTCCAGCCCTCGGGCCTTTTTGTAGCGGCCCACTTCATCCACCAGCTGGGCCCGCTGAGCCAGGGCTTGCAAGAGCTGCTCATCCAGCCGATCGATTTGATCCCGCAAGGCTTGCAGCTCAGAACAGTGGGCTTCCGTATTTTGGGTTTCGGTGTTTTGCTCGTCTGTCATGGTCATCATTATCTTTGATTGATTCCTCCAAAGCTTGCAGGGGGCCTTAACCGTTCTGGGCCTTGTGCCGCAGATAGTGATCCATCATGACCAAGGCGGCCATGGATTCCACAATGGGCACCGCCCGGGGTAGCACACAAGGATCGTGCCGTCCGGTGGCCTCCAGGGTGATTTCCTGATGGGCCTGATCCACAGTGCGTTGGGCCTTGCGAATGGTGGAAGTGGGCTTGACCGCCACCCGAAAGTGAATGGTTTCCCCGTTGGAAAGACCACCCAACACCCCACCGGCCCGATTGGTGCGAGTGCGCACCCGGCCGCTGTCATCGGTGTAAAATTCATCGTTGTGCTGACTGCCTCGCAGGGTCACCCCGGCAAAGCCGGAGCCGATTTCAAAGCCTTTCACCGCGTTAATGCTGAGCATGGCCTTACCCAAATCGGCGTGTAATTTATCAAAAACCGGCTCGCCCAGGCCCACCGGCACATGGCGAATCAGCCCTTTGAGAATGCCTCCCACGGAGTCACCCTCATCCCGCACGGATTCAATCAGAGCAATCATCTCCTTCGCTTTGTCCGCATCCGGGCAGCGCACGATGGTGGAGTCCACCAGCTCCGCCGTCACCGCCTCAGGGTCCATCTCCGTGCGGATGGGGCCGACTTGTTCCACGTAGCACAGGCATTCCAGCCCCAGGGTTTGCTTCAGGAATTTCTTGGCAATGGCCCCGGCGGCCACCCGACCAATGGTCTCCCGAGCCGAGGAACGCCCTCCACCACGCCAGTCCCGGGTGCCGTATTTTTGTTGAAAGGTATAATCGGCATGACCGGGCCGGAACACTGCTTTCAGGTTGTTATAGTCATCGGACTTCTGATCTTTATTGAAAGCCATCAGCATGATGGGCGTGCCGGTGGTCACTCCGTCCAGAATGCCTGAGAACAGGTGAATCTGATCCTGCTCGTTGCGGGGAGTGGTAATGCTGCTTTGCCCCGGCCGACGGCGATCCAGCTCTTTCTGGATTTCCTCCAGGGTGATGGGTAAACCGGGCGGGCAGCCGTCAATGACCACACCGACCCCGCCCCCGTGGGACTCCCCGAAGGTGCTAATACGAAACAACTGGCCCAAAGAACTTCCTGCGGTCATAACTTGAACTTTCTACACCGGACTGTATTGACGGAGATTGAGGCGACAGGCGATTTCATCGGCCACCGCTGACGGGGTTTTGCCGTCCGTATCCACCTGAAGATGAGCGGTTTGCTGGTACACCGACTGGCGTTGATGAAACAAAGCCCGAGCCTGCTCCAAATTCCGCAACAGGGGACGATCCGCATCATGTTGCAGGCGGGCCCACACAGTGTCCCACGAAACCCGCAACCAAACCACCACAGCCTCAGCGGTCAGTGTGGACATGGCCTCCCGATTGGCAGGCACGCCGCCGCCAGTGGCTATAATCAGCTCAGGCGTCGAGGCCAAGCCCTGAGCCACTTGCGCTTCCAAGGCCCGAAAATGCGCTTCCCCGTCCGTATCAAAAATTTCGGTGACACTTTGCCGACCGGACTGCCGCACAATCAAGGCATCCATATCCACCGCTTGGCGCTTACAACGCTGGGCTAAACTGCGGGCCACCGAACTTTTACCAGCGCCCATAAAGCCAATCAGCACGATCTTTTGGGGACTAACCGCATCATCCAACGTTTCCGAGCAACCGGGTAACACTGATTCGGAGACGCCCAGACCCAAGGCGCTTAAATCCTGCCAAAAGCCGGGGTAGGTTTTATTAACCACCGCAGGGTCTTCAATCTCCAGACCCGCCAGCACGGCCCCGGCCACGGCAAAGGCCATACCCATACGATGATCCCCATACGTGGCGATGCGAGCGGCCTGCGGTTGCCCCCCGTGAATGACCAGGGCGTCGGCCTCAGCTTCCACCCGAATGCCCATTTTTTTCAATTCCGTTTCCACGGCGGCAATGCGGTCGGTTTCCTTCACCCGCAGGGATTGCAGCCCTTCAATGCGGGTGACGCCCTCGGCGAAAGCGACCAGTACCGCCAGCGCCTGGGCCTGATCGGGGCAATCGCACATATTTACCAAGGACAAGGGCTTCACCCCGTGGCCTTCAATAACCAAATCCCCATCTACCGCCTGAATGCCTGTGCCCATACGCTCCAGAATCTGGAGAAAGCGCATATCGGCCTGTACCGAAGTCATGGGCAGGTTGTTCAGGGTGATGGTTGACCCGGTCAGGGTGGCAATGGCCGCAAAGTAAGCGGCACTGGAAGCATCGGGCTCCACCGCGTAAGACAAAGCGGTGTAGGCTTGCCCGGCGGGTACCGTAAACATTTGATAGTCCGCGGCATGGGTGGCCTCGACCCCAAAGGCCCGCATGATAGCCAGGGTCATATCCAGATAAGGCTTGGACACCGGGGCTTCCGGCAAGCGAATGACCACCGACCGGCCACTGGCTTCCAACGCAGGCTCAATAAAGGGGGCAATCATCAGCAGGGCTGAAATATATTGACTGCTGGTACTGCCAGAGACCGTCAACTCACTGGCTTGCAGTCGGCTGGAATTGACCCGCACCGGCGGATAGCCTTCCTGATCCAGATAGTCGATGGACACCCCCAAGGCCCGCAAGGCATCCACCAAATCCCGAACCGGGCGACGATTCAGGCCCTCGTGCCCCAACAAGGTTTGCCGTCCGGGGATGACCGCCGATACAGCCAGCAAAAAGCGCAGGGTGGCCGCCGATAAATTGGCATGCAGGGTGTAATCGGCATCGGCGATGTGCCGAACCTGCCCAAACACATCCACATACGACTGTCCGTCCTGCGCCCCCCACTCAGTGCGAATGCCCAGCGTGTTCAGGCAATCCAGAATGGCCTGCCCGTCATCGCTGCGCAGGACATTCCACACCCGCACCGGCTGACCCTCGGGCCGATCCACCAAGGCAGCCAGAATGAGGGCCCGAATGGTGTAGCTCTTGGAGCCCGGCACAGTCACCGACGTTTGAACCGGCAGGGGCAAGGGGCTCAATCGCAGGGCTCGATGGGTGGCTGAGGCAGTCATGCGGGCAGGGCTTCCTTCCGCAAGGCGGCACGGGCGGCATCCAGCTTGCCCATCAGGGCGGTTAACTCTTCCCAGGTGATTTGCTGGCTGGCATCCGTCCAGGCAAAGCGGGGGGTGGGATGCACTTCAATGACCATCCCGTCGTAGTCGTATTCCACGGTGTCCATGGCCACTTCTTCCAGCTTGTCCACAGCGCCCGCCACGTGAGAGATATCCAGCAACATAGGTAGCCCGGTTTTTTCCCGAATGCGCATGGCCATTTCAGAATCGGCCACGTTGCGCAGGCCACTGGGGTTGGGATGATGCACGTCCGGGGTGAAGCCACGGTGACACAGAATGAGGTTTTCCAGCTTCATGCCGCCTTCCAGGGCATGATCCACGATGCCTTCCCAGTGAGATTCCGAGTGCCAGGGCTGGTTCTTCAGCATCAGCTTGACCCGGCTATCCTGAGCGGCCACCCGGGCGATTTCCTGTTGCACGTAGTGGTTCTGGTTGCGGGCCCCAATCCACAGTAGCAGTTCCCCATTGTCCTTCAGAGAAGGCAACACCCCGTCCATGACCGCCTGGGCCTGGGAGGGCACCAGAATTTCTGTGCCGGGATTCAAGCCCATTTGGGCGGCTTCGGCCAGTAATTCAATACCTTCTTCCTTCAGGCCATCGAAGCCGGGCTTGGTGCGGGGCTTCCACAGGCTCACCCGAACGTAATTCACACCGTGCTGCTGGGCCCGCTCCAGAGAGAACATGATTTGCTCCCGGGTTTCGGCGGCGCAGGGGCCAGCAACCAGAATATTACGGGCCGGTTGGTGATGGTGAGTCAGACTCATGGTGATGATTGCTCCTTTAACTGATAATTGCCTGGTGATGCCTGTAAACAAAAACAGCCCCCGAAAGTTCGGGAGCTGTTTGTCAATCGGTAAACTTGCTTTTGCGGTTACACGTCAACAAACGACTCCCACGGGGAAGCCGTAAAAATAAAAGAAATAAAAGCTATTTTGCCAACGTGTGTTTTTCATAGTGAGTACAGTTTAGCTTAATATGGGGTCAGTTTGTCAAGGCTTTTGATATCCTCACCCATTATTTTGTTACATTAAAAAAACCAGCCCAAAAACCCACACGCCTCCAGAAAATCACCGCCCCTCCCCTCCTCCCCAAAAGCTGCCGTCCCACAACTCCTCCACCCACAGGAGGAGATTCCCGCCCCGATCGACCACAATAAAGGCAAAGCCTCAGGCAATCAGGGAAAGGACGTTCTCGCATGTTCTGGAAGAAAAACACCCAGGCCCTCCTCAAGCATCACCCCCACCACGAAGCCCTGCTCAAGAAGCTGAAGAACGTCACCGCCCCGGACGATCTGGCCCCCTACGAAACCACGGAAGGGGATATCGGGGTTGTGTTCAATGGCCTGCCCTTGCATTCTCCCAAAGGGGCCAAGCTGGAAGCCCAGCAAGAGGTCAAAACCAACTGCCGCCCGGCCCTGGATCGCACCCATCTTATTCTGGGGTTGGGATTGGGCTATTTGCTGGAAGAGACCTGCAAGCGTTCCCCCGGGCCCATTGTGGTCTATGAGCCACACCTGCCCCTGCTCAAGTTTGTGCTGGAAAACGTGGATCTCTCCGATTACTTCGGTCAGCGCCGGGTGCGTCTGGTGTGCGATCTTCCCACCCTGATGGATATCATCACCCCCCTGCTGGTGTGCTTTGAACCCATCGACTTTCTCTCCAGCGGGGCCTACGCCCTGCTTCTGCAGGGTCAAATGGGCGAACTCATGGGCAAGCTGGCCAACCTGATCGACGATCGCAAGCGGGACTACCGCACGGCCCGCTACTTCCACAACCAGTGGATTAAACAGTTTTTTGAAAACCTGCCCCATGTGGCCGATTGCTTTGATATGACCCACTTGCAGGGCAAGGGCAAAGGCAAACCGGCTCTGGTCATCAGCCGGGGCCCCTCGCTGGATGCCGCTCTGCCCGCCATCAAGCAGCTGGAAAATCAAGCGGTGCTGGTGGCCGTGGGAGGCGCCCTGCATCACCTGTACAAGTACGGTATTACCCCGGATTTCGCCACCTTTCTGGATTCCCGGGGCATGAAAGAGCAGTTGCACGGGCTGCCAGAAAGCTACCTGAAAAACATCACCTTTTTGCTGAGCAACTTTACCCAGCCCGTTTGTTACGAGCAAGACGTTGCAGCCAAGGTGCGCTACACCCTGCTCAGCGATCGGCCCTTTGCCGACTGGCTCTCCAAACAGGAGCCCCGCATTCAGAACTATCGCTTGCTGGATGGCTGCGGTACCGTCTCTCACATCGCCCTGCAAACGGCCATGCTCATGGACTGCGACCCGGTGGTCCTCATCGGGCAGGATTTGGCCTTCCCCAACGATCAGGTGTACGCCGGGGGGGAAAAGCTGGAGACCAACGGCAAAGGGGTAATGACCCTGAAAAAACGGGAAAACCTGTTTACCGGCCCCTCCCAAATGGCCACCGTGGAAGGACAAAACGGAGAAACCCTGCAAACGCTGGCCTCCTTCAAGGGCTTCATCCGCTTTTTTGAGAAAACGGCCACCGCCAACCAGCAGAAAGCCCGGCCCCAAACGCTGTACAACGCTTCGCTGGGGGGGGCCAAAATCAACGGCTACGAACTGCGGGCCATGGAGACCTTTGTAGGGGAGTGGCAAGACTTCCGCACCCCGGACTGGCTGAGCAAACAGCTCACCTTCCCCGAGGGGTACCGCAAGAAAACGCTGGAGAAACTACAAACCAAGCTGCGCAAGCTGAAATCCGAATTGTACGAGTGCGTGGCCCTGCTGGATCAATTGATAGTGGAAGGCGTGGACACTCCCAACAACCCGCAACTGAACCGCTTTATCGCCAACCACTACCTGATTAGCCACTTTCTGGTGCTGGACATGATCGATACCCGCCAGCGCTACAACCCGGCGGCGGAAACGCCCGAAGAAATCCAGAAAAACCGGGATGGCATGCGGGAAGGCTACAAGCAAAACCGGAAATTGCTGCACGATGATATCCTCCCCTGGGTCATCCAGTCGGAAACCCGAGTGCTGGCGCTGCTACAAAGCGATGGGCAAAAAGCCGCTCAGCCGGAATCCGTCCTGTCCTGACCCCATTCCGGCCTGGCCCAGCCAATTCCCAAAAGCGACCCCCTGTTTTAGCCAGATCGGTGCATAGTAACCTTGGAAAAGAGGGCGGATAATAGAATCTGGCTTACTCAACCAACCTGAGGGTAGCCCGATGTTCAAAATTTGCCCCGATTGCAGCAACGACAAACTCAAGTTCAAGGTGCTGGAGAAGCGAACCTACGACCCGGCCACCACCCGAGTGCTGCTGGAAGCGGAGATCCCGGTGGTGGAATACCATTGCCAGCAGTGTGGCTGGACCATTCTGGTGGAAAATCCGCCCGTCCTGCCCCAGGAAGAACTGCTACAAAGCCGAACCTGAAATCAGGATCAGTCGCTCTCTCTGAAACGCCCGCCAACGTTTAAGCCTTGACCTCACAAGCCATGGCCGCATCGGCAGCGGCCTGCATTTCGGAAGGACTGAGTGAACGCACCACAGAGGCAATGGCCCAGCGATGCCCGAAAGGATCAGTCACCTTGCCGTAACGGTCGCCCCAAAACATCTCCTGAACGGGCATTTCAATCGTAGCCCCGGCCAAAACGGCTTTTTCAAAAGCCTCATCGGCGTTGGGCACATACAAATGGATGAGTACAGGCGAATTGCCCAGCGCGGTGGGGGAGAAAACCCCATAGTCCCGGCACTCCTCCCCCAGCATAATCACGGAATCGCCAATATTGAAGGCCGCGTAAATAATTCTGCCATCGGGGCCAGTCAGCCGATGGGTGACGGTCGCCCCAAAGGCCCGCTCATAAAAGTCCAGGGCGGCCACCGCGTCATACACCACCAGATGCGGCGTAACACTGTGAAACCCGGAAGGAATGGGCGCTGTGGCGGTCATAAACGGTTCCCCTCTCCTAAACGTTTTGAATGAACTGTTTAATCGTCTGATAAAGTCCGACTGGGTTCAAGCGGGGATTCCGGGTGTTCCGGCAGGAAGGCAACCACGCGGGAGGCCGCCTTGTCCGTGCGGGGGGGATGCTGAAGGCGCGCCGGTATGGGCCGGGTCTGCGTAGGGTAATACCCCTCAAATAACTGGCGGGCCGTGGAAAACACCTCTTCCAGAAAATCCTGCCCGGTCTGCCGATCGCCTTGGGCCTCGCTCAGTTGAATGGCCTGATCCGAAATGGCCATGGCCAGCAAAAAGGCCATAAACTCCTCCGGCAGGTGCCGCCGGTGATGATCCAGGAGGGCCAGCAAATCCTGAGAGGCCTCACGCACGTGTTCGTTTTTTTCGTTTCGGGCCTGTCGTGACTTGGCCAGATCAACTACACTATCCATTCCAGAATTCCCATTGACTGGATCGATCATAGCCCAAGTCCCCCAATCGGGCATCCCTTTTTCTACAGGCGCTTCAAAATATCATGCGTTTCGGGCAGTAGAAGCCTGACTCAGGCTGTTGGCCTTAATGTAATGCGGATGCGGCCAGACCCTGAAATTCAGCAGATGAGCGTCCTTGTGGGCCTGCAAAGCAAAATAGAGCTGCGAATCCAGCGTTACGCATTGCCCGGGAGACAATGGAATCTGTGCCTGCCGGGTTTCCAGGGTAACCGAGCCGGACAGCAGGAACAGGCACTGATGGGGCCCCACCCAGTGCAAGGCCTGTTTCATGCCCGCCTGCAGGCGAATATGCTGCACACTGGCGTGTTCCCGTTCGTACAAGGTCTCATAGCTCAGTGGTTTGTCAACGGCCCCAGACAGGTCTGTCTCAATGATCCGAAAGTCAGGCGTGGGTCGGGATAGCCCCAGCGCAGCGCCCTGTTCCGCCTCAGACAGAATTTCCCGATAGCGCCGCAGGGCCAACGCCTGCTCCTCCGGCAACAGGCAAGATTGGGCCAGAGGAAAAATGCCCCGCTCCTCCTCGATAATATGCGCTTGCAAACGGGTTTGAAACGCCTGAAAATGACGCATCAACTCAGGGTCAGCGCTCCCGGCGGACACGCTGCGGGTCAAGGCCCCTTCAAAGTCGGTCTGCAAGACCCACAAATCGTCATGCTCCACGGTCATCAGCATCATGGTACGGTACTGACTCACCAGACTGAACAGCGCCTCTTCTTCCAGCACGAAATGCTGGTACAAATCCGCAGCCCAGTCCGCATAAAACCCGGCCACGGACGACCAATCGGCCGACTCAGGGGCAGCGGCATGGGAAGCACCGCTCAGGATAGCCAGGCGTTCCTGAAGCCAGCGCAACCCGCTTTCCGTCTGGCGGTGTTCGGCGATTAACAGGTCACAACAGTTTGCCATGGCCGCATCATACTGCCTTCAGGGCCCACTGGCAAGACAGAGCCGATGGCCCAAGCCCGGCGCCGAAAAGTCTTCAGCGCCCCCGGAAGAATGAGGGAGAAAAAAAAGAGGAGAGGATAAGAAAGCAAAGGAAAAGAAAGGAGAGGCCCTCCCCCTAAAAACTGACCGACTCAGGCAGCGCCCCGCTCTGTTCCCAGACCTGCCCATCGTCCAGACGAACCCGAATCAGGGCCAGATTGGGATCTCCCTTGCCCTGGGGTAGCCAACGGCGATAGTTCTCACGCCAAAACGCATCCACGCGCTCGGCGTCCTGAACAATGTGGGCCCGGCCACTCAGGGTTAAAAAGGGCTTCTGCCGATCCTGAAAAGTCACCAGCACCTGTTGATTCTGTCGAATTTCATCGGCCTTGGACGTTTCCAGGCCCGTTAAAAACCACAGGTAGCAACTGAAACGTTCGCTTTCCACAGGCTCTATCTCGGCCACTGCCATGGGTCGCCCGTGCAGGTGCCCATTGGAGCCGTGGGTGATGAGCATGCCCGTTTCAAACTGGCGCAGACGCTCCACAAACTGCCGGGCTGCCTGTGCCTGATACTCTGCGTAGGCCATGGTGCTGCTCCTTCTCTCGGTGAAAGATCTACCCGGTAGCAGCATACTGAGCCTCCGAGCCCTTGACAATGGCTACACCGGGCAATCCACAAAAGCCATCTGGAGGTCAGCCGCGCACGTATTGGTGAGCCGGACTGGATATGACCGGACAGGGTGCGATATCATGAGCATTGCTTAAATCCCGGTCGAATGAACTGAACCCGGTGGAATGAACCCTTGCCAAAACCACGTCTCAAACGGTCAATGCCTGCCCTGCTGCTACTCACTGGACTGCTGGGCCTGAGTTTCTTTTGGCAACCCGGTTCGGCCCAAAGCGGCAGCCTGCCTCCCGCTTTTCCGGCCTCCGTGTCTGTCGCCTCCCCCCAAAGCGCCCCCACCGATTATTTTCATTTGCAGAAAAAAATCTATCGCTGGAATGATCAAACCCGACTGGTGCTGGTTCACATCAGCACCCCCGCCCATCTGGCGGGTTGGCAGCCCTGGCACCCCCAACTCATCAAGGACGCCTTTGCCGAATGGCAGCGGGCCCTGCAAAACCGCATCATGTTTGTCTTTATGCCCGACACCACTCAGACCGATATGGTGGTGAACTGGTGGCCCCTGTCCACGCCCACCATTGAACGGGGAGCGGCGGGCCTCAACATGATGTCCACCTGGGGCAAGTACATCGCCAAAAACGATTTGTTTATCTCTCTGAACGATCAGACCGGGCAGCCGCACAGCCCGGGCTTGCTGTACGCCACCGCCCTGCATGAAATCGGGCACTCGCTGGGCATTCAGGGTCACAGCGATCAGCCTGCCGATATCATGTACTTCTCGGTCAACGAAGGCTCCCGCCTGAGCCAGCGGGACGTCAACACCCTGCTCAAAATTTACGCGGCCAAGCCGGATTTCAGCAACCCACCCGGCTTCCACCTGTCCCGCTTCAGTGACTTTCAGAAAACCCGGCAAAAAAGCGGTTTCCGCATTCCAATCATTATTCCGATTCCCCTCTAGCCCGCCACAAAACGGGCTACTCGAGCCCTTCCCACACAGGCCCCACCCATGACCTCCAACCCTCACCCTGAAAACGCCCTGCACGAAAAAAACTTTCTGCTGTTTTCCATCGGTTCCTTCATTTCCATGTTGGGCCGACAGATGTTGACCGTGGCCGTGGGCTGGGAGGTTTACGAACGTACCCACTCCGCCTTTGCCCTGGGCCTGATTGGACTGGTGCAACTGATACCCGTTGTGCTGCTGACCCTGCCGGTGGGCCACTGGGTGGACAATCACGATCGGCGCAACGTGCTGATAGGGGCCCAAATTTTAAACGCCCTGGCCACAGCCGGGCTGGTGGCCCTGTCCATTCTGCACGGCCCAGTACAGGGCATTTACGCTTGCCTGTTTCTGGCCGGGGTGGGGCGAGCCTTTCACAGTCCAGCCAACGCCGCCTTGTTGCCACAAGTGGTCAGCACCCAAAACCTGACCAACGCCATCAGCTGGAACAGCATTTTCTTTCAGGGCTCGGCCATCCTGGGGCCAGCCCTCAGCGGTTTGATGCTGGGCTGGCAACACAGCGCTACATTGGTTTATACGGTCGACTGCCTATCCAGCCTCTTGTTCTGGGCCGTTCTCACCATCATATCCGTGCGTCCGGTGGCCCGGGCCAGGGAGGCCCTCAGCCTGAAGTCCATGGTGTCCGGTCTGGCATTTGTGGCCAGAACCCGCCTGATTCTGGCGGCCATTACCCTGGACCTGTTCGCGGTGCTGTTTGGAGGCGCTGTGGCCCTGCTCCCCATTTACGCCAAGGATATTTTACGGGTGGGCCCGGATGGGCTGGGCCTGCTGCAGATGGCGCCCTCGCTGGGGGCATTGGCCACCGGGTTTGTTCTGGCCAAAAACAGCCAGTTTCGGCAGGCCGGACGCTGGCTGCTGTGGTCGGTGGCCGGATTTGGGGTGGCCACCATTGTCTTTGGCCTGTCCACAAACTTCTGGTTGTCCTTTGCCATGCTGGTGTTGTCCGGGGCCTGCGACAACGTCAGCGTGGTCATCCGGCAGGGACTGGTCCTGTTGCGCACGCCGGATGAAATGCGGGGTCGGGTTTCGGCCATTAACTACGTATTTATTGGCACTTCCAACGAACTGGGCGGTTTTGAATCGGGCACCGTGGCCCATTACTTCGGCCCGGTAGCCTCGGTGGTGTTTGGCGGCATCGCCACCATTGTCACCGTAGTGGGCACCGCCCTCTGCTGGCCGGAACTCCGCAAGCTGGACAAACTCCACGATCCGCCACCCACAGAAACTTAAACCAGAAAAGTGAGCCGGAAAAAAGTGAGAACGTAAGGCTGCCTTCACAACCCGTTTGCAACTATTTGAGTGCGGCGAGTTGAAATAACAATGAACGAAATGCTCCCCTGTCGTTCTATTTGTCATTCCCGCGAAGGCGGGAATCCAGGAAAAAATTGTCCGGATTGCATTTTTTTATGGTTGATTTAATCTTTATAACTGGATTCCCGCCTTCGCGGGAATGACAGGCCGCAACGTGAAAAACAAAACAAAACAAAATAAACATATCTGGTCTCAATAGATTGACCTCCCCAGCCCTCTGTCATTCCTCTATTGTCCAATGGCGCGCCCAAAAAAGAGTTGCTATGGTGAGTATTCGCATGCACCATCCGAGGACAATCACAATGAGCGATAAGCACTGCAAGGACGTGACCGAAGACCTGTTTCGGCAAAACGATTACCACCATCAACAAAAGAATCTGCAAAAAACATTGCCGGAACTGGAGTCCTTATCCACCCAGCAATTGCGGGAAAAAAGCCGCTTGCGCAAACTGCAAAAGCTGTCCCAGACCCCGGACGATTAAAAGCAAATCCTGATTAAGAAGCGAGCTTGATTAAGACCCGGCCATCCTCAAAATCCGGCCGATCATCAAGACGATTATCAAAATCGAATAACCCAATCTGCCACGCCTGCGAATTAACGCACGATCAGCAAATTGTGGGTATCCCAATGCAATAACTGGGAACTGACACTGCCCAGCAACCAGGCCAACACCCCCTTGCGGTTATGGGACCCCACCGCAATCACATCGGGATCTTCCGCCTCGGCCACCGCCCCCAACTCGGAGGCGGGCGAGCCCAGCAAACGTCGACAATCGGCCACGGCAACGCCCTGGGTTTCCAGAATATCCTGACACATTTCAAAAACCAGATTGGCATTGCTCAGCAAGGCGTCATCCAGCACCGACTGGTTAACAAACGGTGCCAGCAGCGCGTTTTCCTGATAGACCGGCGTTTGAACAGTGATCAGAGACACTGGCACTTCATCAACCACACCAAGGTACTGACCCAACTTGCGGGCCAGATTCAGGGAAGCGTCCGAGGCATCCACGCCCAGCCATATTTTAAGCTGAGCCGGTTTGGCCGTGATGACTTTACGCAAAACCAGCACAGAGACCTCTGTGTGGATGGCCATGGTCAGGCCAAAGTGGCTGGCCTTGCCTGCCGCTCCCCCGGATGGGGGCTGTACCAGAATCAGGAGATCCTGCCCGGTTTCTTTCAACTGGGCCAGCAAAGTTTTAGAACCTTCTCCGGCAGTGGTCATTTCCCATTCATCACTCAGGGTAAAACCCTGCTTGCACAATTCACTCCGAACGGCCTGATTGGCCGCTTTCAGGGCGATTTCCCGCTGGGCCAGCCGAGCGCCCATTTCCTGAGCCTCATCGGCAAAATCGGAATGCACGCTGACCCAGTCGTACTCGGCATGAACCAGCGTCAAAACCACGGACTGGGGACCGAGCAGGCAAGCCAGACTCTGGATAAGGGGCAGCACAGCGTCGGGATCGTCCCCGTACTCAATAACCAGGGTCACACGTGTAATGCGCGCCGTTGAGGAGGCGCTTTCTGTGTGCCGCTCCTCGGTTTGCGCGCGATTGGGTTGAATCTGACTCACAAAAAACCTCCCCCGTTCCCGTCACTATCCAGAAATAGATGCAAATGGCTTCCGTCAATCAGGAGACCGCAGGGACCGGACTGGAGGCGATCCAGCCACAGGCCACGCACTCCTGCTCAATCACCGTTTCCGTCTCGGTGTTGGACGGCAAGCCATTTTTTAACTCACGAAAGAAAACTGTTTTGACCTTAACCGCTTTTTGTTGGCAAAGGGGGCAAATGCTGAATTCTTCGTCCATAACCATCATTCCTATTGCTAATATGCTACTTTACAATGTTTTATGCGGATTAAATCAGCCGCTTGGGCAGTTTTCCCCGACAATCAGACCTACCCATTTTTACGATAATCTGTTTGAATAGAAGCATGAGCGCAGATGAGCAAGCATCGGCTTCTGAGCCACCCAAACCGCCTCCCCCGGGCAATCTTTCGGCTGTTGAGGATTTGGTGAACCCCACCTTTGCCCAACGGGGGTACATTCAGGTCTACACCGGGGATGGCAAGGGGAAAACCACGGCCAGTCTGGGGTTAACATTTCGGGCATTGGGCCGGGGCTGGCATGTGCTGCTGGTGTTGTTCACCAAAGGAGGCGATGACTACGGCGAACTGTACGCCGCTCGTCAGCTCAGCCCGCAAATTTCCAAGCAGCTGACCATTGTGCAGGCCGGGCTGGATCGCATTGTTTTTACCCACAACATGAAACCGGAAGACGCCGTCGAAGTCTCCAACGGCTGGGAAATCGTCAAACGGGCCGCTTTCTCCGGCAAGTATCAGATGATTGTGATGGATGAGGCCAACATCGCCATTGATTTAGGCTTGATTCCGCTGGAGGAAATGAAAGACCTGCTGCGCAATAAACCGCCGGAACTGGAGCTGGTTCTGACCGGTCGGCGGGCCCACCCGGATATTATCGAACTGGCCCATCTGGTTTCAGAAATCCGCCCCATCAAACACTACTGGGACATTGGGGTAAAGGCCCGCAAGGGCATTGAGTATTAAATCCGGGCGAAAACAAAAATACAGGTCAGGCTGCCTTCGATTTGATTCAATGTTATTAATGCTGAATTCGACTCACCACCCGTCCAATGCGAAGTCGCCGGAAAAGGCGTATGCTACCTCTTACAGGGCCCTGGAGCATTACCATGACATTGTGGTTTCTCAACCAGCGTCATTACCATCGAAGCAATATGGCGTGCCCGGTCAGGCCCAAAGCGGAGTTCACCGGGTGGGTCAGACAGCATCCCTACTTGGGCAATAGCCTGCTTTCGGTAGCCTTAACCCTGTGTCTGCTGGACGCATCCGGCAGCCGGTCGGTGGCCCGCCCGCATCATCTTCCACACAAGGCAGGCCCCCCGATGGTCAATATGAACTGCGCCAATCCCGCCTCAAAAGATATCACCAGTCTGGCCGCCCTGAGCGAACCCGTGGCCCTGGTTCAGAGCGGAACAGCAGTGGGCAGCGGCGTCCTCATCAGCCACACCGGAACCCTGATCACCGCCGCCCATATTGTCGAAGCCAATGGCCCTGTCACCATCTACCTCTCCGGTCGAGAAGCCTTACCGGCCCGCTTGCTGATGCTGTATCCGCAAGCCGATGTGGCTGTCCTGCAATTGCCCAAGGGAGATTACCCCTGCCTGCCTCTGGCCTCCAGTTTGCCAAACCGACACGAATCCGTGTGGGTGCTGGGCCTGCACGCGCATCCGGCCATTCAGGGCCTGATTTATGAAAATCGCATTGAGGAGGTACTATGGCAGCCCAACCAGTGGGTGCTGCTGCGCTTGTCCCTGAACTTGCCAGCGGGGCACAGTGGCGGGCCCATCCTCAACGTCCGGGGGGAAGTGATTGGGATTGTCAGCGCTCGCCTGAAACAAGCCACACGGGCCACCCCCGGGGATCGTTTTTCCACGTTGGGCAGCAGCCTGCTGTTCCTGCAACCAACTGGCAGCGGGAAGCACTGAACAGCTCCCCGAATCAGACTCAGAGTGCCAGCGCGTTCCGGCGGTTAAACCAGCCCTTCCCGCAGGGCTTTGACCGCCACCTGAGTGCGATCATCCACCGATAATTTTTGAATAATGCTGGCCACGTGGGCCTTGGCCGTATGGGCGGACACCTGCAAACTCAGGGCGATTTCCTTGTTGCTTTTGCCGTCCACAATACACTTCAGCACTTCCAGCTCCCGCTCGGTCAGTTCCGCGTTGTAACGCACCCGCCCCTGAGCCTTCTTACCATCCCCCGCCTCCAGACCGGCTTCGGCTGACGGCTCCATCGCCACGGCCATGCCCACCGGCAGGGTTTGCATGACCATGCGGGCAATGGCCGGGTCCAGCCAGATAGCGCCATCCAGCACCATTTGAATGACCTGATACAGCCGATCCATCTTGATGTCTTTCATGCAGTAGGCATCGGCCCCGGCGGCCATGGAGGCCAGCACTTCCTCGTGATTCTGAATGGAGGTCAGCATCAGCACTTTAATTTCCGGCAAGGCTTCCTTGATTTTGAGGGTGGCCGTAATGCCGTCCATTACCGGCATGCCAATGTCCATCAAAATTAAATCGGGCTTTTTATCCAAAGCCAGATCCACGCCCTGTTGTCCGTTTTCCGCTTCGCCCACAATTTCCAGCCCCTCTTTTTCAGCCAGAGCCATGCTCAGGCCAAAGCGGGCCAGCTCGTGATCTTCCACAATTAAAACCTGGGCAGGGCGGGTCAGGGATGGGGGATTCATAGGGTCTCCGCAAAGTCATTCAAGGGGAGGAAGGTGGGGGCATTGGGTATTAAGAATTAGGGATGGGTATGGGTTTCAGGGGCAAGACGATACAAAATCGAGAGCCTTCACCCACCGTGCTGTCAACAGTAATGCGGCCCCCATGCAGTTCCACAATCATTTTACAGATAGACAGCCCCAAACCGGAACCAATTTTTTTTCGGGTCTGCTGCACCAGAAAATACCGGTCAAACAAATGCGGCAAGACCTCCGGCGGAATACCCGGGCCATTGTCGACCACATCCAGCCGCAGGGCCGTCTCGTCATCCAAAGCGGCGGCAACCCGAACCCAGCCGCCAGCCTGCACGTTTTCCAGGGCGTTGCCAATTAAGTTCACCAACACCCGTTGCAACTGATGCGGATCGCCCGGCACGGACGGAAGCATCGGGGGGATATCAACCGAGAGCGTAATGCCCTTGCTGTGAGCCAGCGGCTGGAGCTTGTCCACACTGCCCTGAACCAGTTCGGCCAGCGCAATCGACTCCAGCAGCAAGCGCACTCGCCCGGATTCGTACTGATAGGTTTCCAGCAACTTGTTGACCAGGGCCAGCAAATCCTCGTTGTTGCGGATCAGGTGCTGGGTGAGGGGGGCCAGCTTCTCCGGCAATTTGTCCCGTTGGGCGTCCATCAGTTCCAGGGCCCGGCGCTCGGCCACCAAGGGCGTCCGCAGGTCATGGGTCAGGGCGGACACAAAGGTTTCCCGCAACCGCTCACTTTCCTGAAGCTGGGCAATGGTCGCTTCCAGCTCCCCGGTGCGCAGGGCTACCCGTTTTTCCAGTTCCTCGTTCAACAGGCGCAATTCGCCTTCAATGCGCTTGAGGTAAGTAATGTCCTTGCGGATGGCAATGAACTGAACCGGCTTGCCGTTGGCCTCATCCATGAACGGCACAATGGTGGTATCCACCCAGTAATACGTGCCATCCTGGGCCCGGTTCTTGACCTCTCCCTTCCACACGTTCCCCTTGCTGATGGTCTGCCACATCTCCCGAAAAAACGAGCGGGGATGGTACCCCGAATTGATGATGCGATGGGTCTGACCCAGCAATTGCTCCCGTGGGTACCGGGAAATTTTGCAAAAGGTGTCGTTGACGTAAGTAATACGCCCCTGGGCATCGGTAATGGCCACAATGGCCGCCTCATCCAGCGCGAATTTGAAATCACCCAACTGCTTGAGCAGGGACTGGGGAGAGTCCGGCAAGGGAGAATCCGGCAAGGGCTCAACCAGTCCAGCCCCCTCCGACCGATCGGCGGCAGCGGCGGGAACCGGTGAAGATTGTCTGGAAGAGGACCGGGGTTGCTTCATGCGGATACCAGGCTTTTACACTGATTGGGCGCATGACCGCCACAGGATCTGGGCGCTTCTTTCAGCACTTTGAGCAAGTCGAAAGAGGTCACAATGCCTTTGACCTGATTGGTATGCGCTTCCACAATGATAACCCGATGCACCCGATGATGCAGCATTAACTCCGCCAGACGATGCGCGCTGGTGTCCGGGAAGGCCCGCACCACATCCCGGGTCATGAAGTCAGAGACAAAGCCTTCGGCAATGCCTTCCAGATGAAAGCCCTCCTCCGCCAACAGGCGATCCAGCAAGGCCTGTTCCACGGAAGTGGACACGCCCATATTCAAACCGCTGGCCAGAATATCACTGACGCTAATCACCCCAACCAGCCGACCTTCCCGATCCACCACCGGGGCCCCGCTGATTTTATTGATGGTCAGCAACTGCTGCACCTCATCACACGTCATATCCGGACGGGCGGTGATAACCTGCGAGTTCATGATGGATTTGGCGCTGGGCGTCATGGTGTTCTCTCCTTCATCTTTTTTTGAAACCTGGAAGTGAACCGGCTTCCCCAACCGAAAGCGATAAAAATGGCCAGCGTCCAAGGAGTTAGCCCGAACACCGGCCAAAGAGAATTCCGTGTTTGAAAGATCGGGGTGAGTTTGAAATCCGTTGAAAGATAAATGCTGAACCCCCAAGCGGGTTTGTTGTGTTGGCATCCTTTGGGGTTAACACATTCTAAAAATCTCATATTGTCATGGGGCTAAAATCAGGCATTCGGCTATCGGTAAAACGGCTGATTCCAGCCTTCGCAGAACGGGCAATTCGGACCCCGCCGAAAATCGCTACACTGAAAGCACAAGCGTAATCCACAAGGATAATCAAGGAGGCGCACTATGACCGTCGTTCGCAAAACAAAGCTCACCCCCCAAGCCCCCACAGAAAACTGGCAACCCGTGCTGCTGGATGACCGGATCGACAGCGCCCCACAAATCACCGCGCACCTGAAGCAGCAGTTACTGGCCGAGGGAACCGGCACCCCGCGGACGCTGGTGCTACCTTGCGCCCTGACCCTGGCCGCCGTTTATGACCGTGGGGTGCTGGATGTGCTGGACGCCCTGTTTGAACTCAAGAAGCAAGGTTGTCAGTACCGGGTGTACGGGCTGGATGGCGACATCCAGCTGTGGCTCACCCCAACCCCTGAAACCGAGAAACACACTCAAAATCAACCGACCAAAACAAAAACACCCCGACCCGCCCCGGCCCTGACCGGGCGGCCACAGGCAGCGCTTCCAGGAAACGTGGTGGCGGACGCCCCGGGAGAACGCCAGCCCAAACTCCTGATTGTGGAGGGTTAGCGCCGTGGAATCAACCAGTCAACCTGTAAAAGCGCTCCCGCTGGAGCAATTCCCCCCGTACCTGGCACCGACCACGCACACCAACCGCAATAACCACCGGGCCCGGTTTTTATACAAACTCATTGCCCAACGCCTGTCTGAAAAAGAGACGTCCTGCCTGCTGCCCTCCCTCAGCCAGTGGGCTGGCTTTTTCAAATGCTCTCATATGGAAATGCATGACGCCCTTCGCTTTTTACGCAATCAGGGGCTGGATTACAGGTTGACCGGTCTGGATACCCCGCTGGAGGTATGGCGCAACGAGCATTCATAAGTTAAAGTAACCCCTGAGTGAGAAGGAGATCCCCACCATGAAAATTTTGTTACCCATCGATGGTTCCGACTGTTCCACCCGCACCCTGTATTGGGCCGCCCAAACCTTCAGCAAAACCAATACGCAGTATTACCTGCTGTACGTGGTACCGGTCAACTACAACGAAGTGAGTCTGGTGGAGTATGAAATCCCCGGGGTGCAGGAAGCCCTGAAGACCGCCCGGGAGCTATTAACGTCTCTGGGTTGCCAGGTGGAAAAGGCCATTTTTCTGGAAGGCGATCCCATCAGCCTGATTTGCGACTACGCCGAGGACATCGAGGCTGATCAGGTGTTGCTGGGCTCACACGGACGCACGGGCTTTACCAAGTTACTGCTGGGCAGCGTCAGCATTGCGGTGATGGAAAAATGCCAGCGCCCGGTGACCATCCATCGCAATTTTGAGCCCGTACCCGCCAAGCTGCCACAAATGCTGAAATCGGGTACCATTCTATAAACGCAGTTTAACCGTCTACAAGGAGCTATCCCCATGAAAATGGCCGTTTTCAGCGCCAAGGTTTACGATCGGGAATTTTTAACCGAGGCCAACCAGTCCGCAGGCCATGCGCTGACTTTTTTCGAGCCGCATCTGGACAGTGCCACCGAGCAACTGGCCGCAGGCTATGAGGCCGTGTGCGTGTTCACCAATGACACCCTGAACCGTGAGGTGCTGCAGGCCCTGGCCGGGCATGGCGTGCGAGTGGTGGCCCTGCGCTGCGCCGGGTATAACAACGTCGATCTGGAAGCGGCCCAGGAGTTGGGACTGACCGTGGTGCGGGTTCCGGCCTACTCTCCCTATGCCGTGGCCGAACACGCCGTGGGCATGATCCTGACCCTGAACCGTAAATTCCACAAAGCCTACAACCGGGTGCGGGAAGGCAACTTCAAGCTGGATTGCCTGCTGGGCTTTGATCTGCACGGCAAGACTGTGGGCATTGTGGGCACCGGAAAAATCGGTACGGTGGCCGCCAACATCCTGAAAGGCTTCGGCTGCCGGGTGCTGGCCTACGATCCGGCCCCCAACATCCTGTTTGAAGAACACGGTATTCAGTGTGTCAGCCTGCCAGAAGTGTTCCGGCAATCCGATATCATCAGCCTGCACTGCCCCCTCACGCCAGAGACCTATCACCTGATCAACGATGAAACCTTGTCCCAGATGAAAGACGGGGTCATGATCATCAACACCAGTCGGGGCGGCATCATCGATACCCAGGCCATCATCCGGGGATTGAAAGCCGGTAAGGTGGGCTACCTGGGGCTGGATGTGTACGAGGAAGAGGCCGATATCTTCTTCGAGGATCTTTCGGACAAGTGCATGGAAGACGATGTGTTCGCCCGGCTGATGACCTTCCCCAACGTGCTGATTACCGGGCATCAGGCCTTTTTCACCCAGGAGGCCATGGCCAACATCGCCCAGACCACCCTCAGCAACATCAGCCAGGTGGAACGGGGAGAGGCCTGCCCCAATCAGGTGCTACCCGTACCCGGGGAACTGAAGGTGCCTGCGGCCCGTTCCTAAAGACTGGCCAGAGACACCTGAAAAACGCCTCCAAAAAGCGCAAATGCCCGGACTTTCCCTGCCTGTCCGGGCATTTAAACTTTCAGCTTATTCGTTGGGTTTGCCGGTTGAACGCTATGGCTGATAGCCAAATGGCCCAGATCCTTCTTCGCTGAATGGCTCATGATTTGACCGGCGAGAAGAATTAAACTGAGGACATCGTGAGACACCAGACCGTCCGAAAGGAGATTCGCCATGCCTCTCTTTTACCTTCCCCCCATTAAAAATCAGCAGTACCTCCCCCTGCGACCAGAGTGGCTGATTTTGCTACTGGGCTTGCTGGTTCTGCTGGCCACCACCTGGATGGTCCAGCAGTTCGCCCCTCATCATCGGCCATTGATCCTTCAGGATTGGGCCGTGGCCAAAGCGGAAACGGTCAAAGCAGAGCCGGTCATGGCAGAACCTATCATCAAAGATCCGCCCGATGATCTGGGGGTAGCCGCTCGCCCCGCGTTACGGGTTCAGCTGGCCCTGACCACTCCGGTACAGGCCCCCCGACTGACGGCCACCGCCACCACCAGCTCATTGGAGGCGGCCATTACCCACTTGCTGCAAGGTCAATTGGGACAGGGCCTTAAAACCACAGCCGGAAGCGAGATTCCCAAGGGCACCCGCTTGCTGGGCCTGTGGACGCAAGGGAACACGGTGACCGTCAATTTATCGAAAACCTTTAACACCGGCGGCGGAGCCACCAGCATGATTGGCCGGGTGACGGAACTCCAGAAGGTCGTGCAAAGCGTCAACCCCGGTTATCGGCTGAAAATCGCCATTGAGGGCAAACCCGTCCCCTATGTGGGTGGCGAGGGCCTGGAGCTGGAATAGCCGCTCTCATACAATTAGGCGGGTATCCCTTCACCCCATGTTTCTAAAACTGCGTGCCGCTCAGACAAGTCGGTGGAATTTCTTTTGGCAAAGCTGCCAAGCCCACGTTTTTTTAACTCGCTGTACTCAAACAGTTAGAAAAATAGGGTAAAGGGATACCCGCCATTCAATAATAACGCTAGTGCTTCAGGGTCTGAGATAACAAGGCCTTGACCCGACGCCAGGCATCCTCGGCAATTTCTGGGCGGTAATCAGCCCGCTGATCGCAGAAGAACCCGTGACCGGCCTCATCGTAACGAATCACTTCATAGTGGCACTGGGCCTGTTGCAGAACTGCTTCCACCCGGTGCGTCTCGGCCACCGGAATCAGGGGATCCTCTTTGCCAAACAGGCACAGAATCTGGCCGTGCATGTCCGGGGCGTATTCAATGGTGGGTTTTCCACCCCCGGGGGCGCTATACGCGACCCCACCCGGGTAAAAAGCAATACTGGCGACAAACGGGGGCAGGGTGGCGGCAATACAAGCCACGTGTCCCCCATAGCAAAACCCGATGCTGGCCATCCGCTCCGGATTTCGCACAAAAGGCTGCTGGCCCAGATAAGCCGCACTGGCTCGCAGATCTTCCAGAATGCCTTGCCGGGTGGTTTGATCCTTGTGCTGGCGGCCCACGGTCATGCCCGCTTCGGTATATTCCAGCTCAAAATTCTCGGTGGTGCGATGATAGTAATTAATGGCCAGAGCCACATAGCCCTCAGCGGCAATGCGCTCAGTCACTTGCCGGATGTGACTGTTGATGCCAAAAATCTCCATCAACACCACTACGGCGGGCCAGGGGCCTTCTCCCTGAGGGCGGGCCAAATAGGCCTGCATGCCCTGCCCTTCCACCGGGATGGTGACCCATTCCGTGCGCACTACCTGTTGCTGGCTGGATACAGGTTGAGTCATGGTCGCAAGTGCCTCCCTGGACTTGTTTACTTTAGTGTTTACTGTGGTGTTTGTTTTGATGTCTGCTTTGGTTGCTATAGAAGCCTATTATGCACCAAAAGCAATGCCGGAACCTAACCGGTTGGGGCTATTCGCCAAGCCCGATTTAAGGCATAATGATGGTATTCAAACTGAACAATTTCCAGATCGTAAACTGATAGTTCGTCCAATATTATTTTGTCCAATGCAAGAGGGCCTTGACAGGAAGCGCCTGCCCAAGATACCCGGAGCGTATCCGGTTCTGGTGCCTGACGACTGTTGAGGAAAACACATCCAAAGTCTCTACACCGGAAAATAAAGTCCATCCTGTGCAAGAGATCACGACACAAAGGGGAGTGAACAAGACCATGATTTCTAAACGGGTATACCTGTTACTGACCGCTTTACTGCTAATCATCAGCATTGGGGCCAGTTTCGCCGGACAATCCCAGAAATCGCATCGCCTGGCCGCTTTGCAGGCATTGCAAACCGCCAGCCTGCAACTGAGCCGACTGGAAAGCAAAACCTCCAGACAGGCGGAAGCGGAGGCATTGATCAATAACGCCATCAAAACGCTCAGTGCCGATGAGAACCAGACCGCTACCAGCCCATCCGCCCCCAGCTAGACAACCGGATGGACGCCTGCCTGAGGCTAATTGCTTCGGGGCTGATTTCTGAGACTTATGCCTGGGACTTGTTCATGCTTTTCCAAAAGGCAATCAGCACAATTGACAAGCCCACCGCCATGGCGGTGTGGGTTAAGCCGTAAACCGAGGCCCTCAGGGCATGGCTACCCAAAAACAGGGAGGTGTTCAGGGCGGCCAAATCCAGAATTCCGCTACGGACCCCCAGCAGGAAGTGGTAGCCTTTGTACAGCATTAACAAGACCGCTACCACGGAACTGGGCAAGTAAAGCCGACTGGTCCAGCGCAAGGTTTTTTCCGAGAGTGGCGCAAAGCCCATCTGCAAGCCCAGAAACAACATCCAGGTCACGGCCAGGGGGATCAGCGCCCCAATCAGAAAGGTGTGTCCATGCACCAAAGACAGGCCAAACACAGATTCCAGGTGCGCCCCGGCTGGCAGCATTTCAGAGATGGGGGCCTTTTTGGAGGACTCCTGAAACAAAATCCCCATCAACAGGGCCGCAATCATCATAACGATGGAAAAACGCAGGTAAAGACGATAAAAAGCGCGGTAATACGCCGGAATATTCATAAGGGGATACCTCTCGCAGTTGCCTGATACGCTCAATACGGAATGGAAATCAGGACGGGAACCGTGCAACGATTCTGTGCGTCAATTCCACGCGACGAAGCTGCACCTGTACCTTATCATACCCCACATCATACCCCGACCCCAGACAAGAGATCATCACACGCGTGAGAAGCCCCCCCCCAATCGGTGATCATCTCAGGTTCACCACCGGGCAGGACTGGCCCAGTATCCACGCCAGCGCCAGGGCAGCAAACAGAACGCCCGGCAAAGACAGGCTTGATGTCCACTGTCACAAAAACAGCCATCCGCCCACTGTCTACTTCGGCATGATTTCGATTAGCCACCTTATATATGTTTTTTTATTCTTACAGGCAGTTATTTCATTGCACCCCCAGTCGCATAATAAGAACTGGTTAAGGCGGTTGAAGACTGATCACGAAATCGCCATCACCCTTTTTGTAGCTTCTCCAGCGACGGACATTGGCAGACAAGGGCTTACCCCGGTCTGTAAATGCTCCGTCAGGGCAATGGCGGCGCTGAATCGAGCGCCCCACCAAAGCAGCGCCACAAAAACACCAGAACCACTCTGGTGTTTTTGTCGTTTAAAAGGCCCCAAAGCAAAAACCGGGTGGAGAGCAGCCAGCCTCTCCCCACCTGAGAAACGCCCCACATCTACAGAGCGGGCAGGAATCAAAACTGGAATTTGCATTCTAAACTTAGCAAAAACCTGAATGGTGTGGGCCTCACACCAAGCTCATCCTGTGAAGCTACAGCCAGAAGAGGGATACGCCAAAACACAGACAGGCTTTGAAAAGTGGCCTTTGCCTATCACGCTTTCAAGTCCCCAAGGTAAGGGGTAGGCTTGCCATCCAAGTATTCTACATCCGTAGAACACGCATGAAGTCGCAAAAGATCTACTTGCCTTTGGTTAAACAACCCCTATAATAAGGGTGTAATTAAATCTGAGGAGTTGTGTTTCCCATGAATAAAGAAGAATTAGTACAAGAAGTCGCAAAAAAGACCAAAGTGTCTCAGAAGCAAGTGGATGAGACCTTGGCTTCCATCGTAGAAACCATTGTCAAAACCGTTGCCAAAGGCAAAAAAGTAACCCTGATTGGCTTCGGCACCTTCGAGCCCCGCAAGCGCGCTGCTCGTACCGGCCGTAACCCTCAAACCGGCAAAGAGCTGAAAATCCCGGCGAAAACCGTTCCCGCTTTCTCTGCTGGTAAAAAGTTCAAAGAACTCGTTGCCAAGAAATAAGCACGGTTTCTGCTAAAGTCTTAAAGCCTGCCTTCTGTTGAGGGCAGGCTTTTTGAATTGTACGAACTTTTTGAATAGGCTTCTTTTGGAATGGGGTTCTTATGGCATTTGGCAAGATTGTGAGTGGCCTCATTCATCAGGCTCAATTCACTCAGGGCGCAATTAAACGGCAAAAAGGCGTTCTTCCCATCGTTATACCCAGCCATTGATATGCAGTCTTTTATCTCTTTTTATCTTATCGAGTCTTACACCGGTTATCCGGTTCCACGCCGACCTTGAACGACAGGGTTACCAAAAGACAAAAGCTCCCTTCATCCGGCGATGAACGGAGCCTCTGCCATAGCGAAGCCTTATCCCCCCTTCGATTAATTAGCACAGGGTGGCGTAATTGCGGGCGCACGGGGTGGCGTGTATGCCCTCAAAGGCGGATAACTTTTGTAAAATACTACCCAAATAACGCTTCAGGTTTGAAGGGTTTAAATCCAGCGCCTGGGCGATATGCACATGACTGACCCCTTCCACGATCAGGCGCAGGATTTCCCGTTCCGGTTCGCTGAGGGTGGCCGCGGAACCCAGGGCATGCTGGTTGGCCTCCTGAGAAAAGCGCTGCAACGCTCTGGAGGCTACCCGGGGGTCTAGCCAGATGGCCCCGCCGCAGACCATTTTCACCACTTCCACCAGCCGCTGGGAAAGAATGTCTTTCAGGCAATAGGCGTTCACCCCGATGGCCAAAGCCTTCAAGACCGGCTCTTCCGCCTCTTGGGAACTGAGTATCAGGATTTTGGAAGTCCGGTTAAACCGCCGGATTTCCTGAATCAGCTGAAAACCGTCCATATCGGGCAAGCCCAAATCCAGTAAAATCAGGTCGGGCGTCATGGTTTTCAGCAAGGCCAAAGCCTGCTCCCCGCTGTCGCCTTCCCCAACCACCTGCAAGTCCGGATCGGCATTCAACACCATCCTCAGACCAATGCGAACCAGTTTATAATCTTCCACTATTACCAATCGATGTTTTCCTTCGCTTTCCCGCTTTAAATTGTCAATCATTATCGGTCTAACCTCGATATTATCTTTTCAACGCTAACCTGTTTGGTTGAATAACCCTTCACAAACGTCAATCCGAGACGATGGCCGAATTATAGGGAAAGCCTGATGGATTGCTAAGTAGCTAGTTAGGCAGAGGACTTTCTTATCCTTGTGTAGCCCTGGGTAACCCAAACAGTTAATCGGCTCATCTATGGATGGGTAACGCGTGGGTAATCAGTCTCATCCCTATCCCATGCCAAAAAGGCTCCGGAAGGGTACCCGCATGCCAAAAGCCGGACAATTACACTGTAGAGGGATGTATTCAGGACTGCTATTTCGCTATGATGCCAATGAAAATACATTGTTGAGTGGAGAGCCCTGATTTTATGAGGATTCAATCAAGCCGAGCGTGGGCAATAGCCTGTGGCGTAAGTCTGTTAACCCTGACCGCCTTGGTCACCCCGAACCTGGGGGCAGAAGCAGCCTCTCGGGTTTACAAGGCAGGAACCTCCTATTCCTACAATAATCCGCAAAATGCGGATGCCTACCTGCAAACCGGAGCCTACCAGGCTGCGGAGGCCCGTTACACCAAACTGTTACAGGCCAACCCTAAAAACATCGCCGCCCGGGCGGCCTTGTCCAATGCCCAGGCGGAACTCTTCAAACTGGGTGCCGCCGAGAAAAACGCCAACATGGTGCTGGCCAAATCGCCCAATAACGCCACCGCCCGCACCGCATTGGGGATTGTGTACCGCAACCAGACCGCTTCGCTGGATATGACCTACCGGGGTCAACGGGATGAGCTACTGGCCAAATCCGCCAGTGAATTGCAAAAGGCCGTGGCAGCCAATCCCCGCTCCCCGGAAGCACACAACCAGCTGGGGGTAACCTATCGCTTTATGGGACGCAACGCCGAGGCCCAAAGCGAGTTTCAGAAAGCACTGGAACTGGACCCCCGCTTTGCGGAAGCCATCCTGAACGAAGGCATCATGCGCCTGAGTTCCGGCGATGTGAACGGGGCCAAACAACAGTTCCAACGGGCCATTAAACTAAACAGTAAAAACTACATGGCCCACTACCGGCTGGGTGAAGCCTATTTGCAAAGCGGAGACACGCACCAAGCCTTAAAATCCCTGAACACGGCCCTGTCCCTGAATCAGGGCAACGCCTCAGTCATGTCCAAAATGGCCGACGCCTATCAGGCCCAGGGCAATACCTCGGCGGCCATTGCCAACTACCGCAAGGCCATTCAGGCCAACCCCGCCTTTATGCCAGCGTATGTGGCCATTTCCGATATTTTTGACAGCCGGGGCGATGGCGAATTGGCCATGTCCGAGTTGCGCAGCGCCATCAACGTCAATCCCAACTTCTCGGCAGGTCGCAACCGGCTGGGGCGCCTGGCCCTGACTGTGGACAAGCCGGATCAGGCCCTGCAATACTACAAGGAATCCCTGAAGCAGAACCCGCAGGACGCCGATGCCATTAACGGCATTTCCCAAGCCCTGACGGTCATTGCCCAAAAACAGGCCAACTGGAGCCAGACCATGGGCGCCGACAGCGATTTGCTGAACGCCGAGCAGTCCATTCAGGAAGCCCTGCGCATGAATCCGGGCGACCTGCGCCTGCACCTGGCCAACCTGCGCATTAGTCAACTGGCTGGCAAACCGGCCATGACCGAAGCCGAGCTGAACACGCTGGTCAGCCGGTCCCCCCGAAACGACGCGGAAGCCATGGCCCAGGGAGAAGCCTACCTGTCGCTGGGACGTTATCAGGAAGCCGATCAGGTCTTTAACGGGCTGATGCAGCGGGCGTCGGGCAATTCAGACCAATTGCTGATCATCGGCGACACCCTGAAGGTGAACGGGGATCTGCCCCGGGCCAAGGACGCCTACCGGGCCGCCCTGGCTGCCGAACCGGGTAACCTGAAAGCCCAGCGGGGTATCGATCGGATTGAGAAAGCCGAGGCGGAGTCCCAGAAAGCCCTGCGTACAGCCAAAGCCCTCAACACCTGGCGGCGCACCGGCAAGGAAAGCTCCATCGATTTTTACGAGGACACCTTGTCCCAAAACCCCCGTCAGCCGGAAGCCCGTCTGGAGCTGGCCAAGTTGTATGAAAAAACCAAGGAATACAATCTGGCCGCCCGCTCTTACCAGTTCTATCTGGGCTTATCCCCGGACTTGCCGGTGAAAGAGCGCGAAGGGTACCTGAAAAAAATCGCCAAACTGCAAGAAAAGGCTCAGGAAATGGCCCTGAAGCAAAGCGGTTCTCCGCAGCCGCAAGGCGGGGCCAGCATGCCTTACAGCGCACCGGCCACCAACACTCAGGCCGCGCCCTTGCAACTGAACACCCCGGCCAAAACGGCGCAATACTAAAGCCAGACTTTGCACGCCAACCCTTACAGCCCCGAAATTCGTCGTTCGGGGCTGTTCTTTTTGTACAGTCACCAAAACGTTAAAACCCATGCCTGTCATGCGTCAGAGCCGCTTGGCACAGAGCCGCCTTTGTGCGTTAATAATCTGCAATTGATGGGTCTGATTTTTTAATTGCCAATAAGCAATTTCAACGCTTCAGCGTTCTTTTCATTCTTAGCTTTTCAATCTCATCCACAGGAAGAAAGGCACAGGGGTATTTTATCCAATGTCCTACACCATACAAAACCGTCCCCAGTTGTATCCTGACCCACGGCGGCAGGTTCGTTTCGGAGCGGCCAGTGTAGCCCCTTCAACCCAAACGGCCCACCCTGCAAATACCGGTATCGGAATGGGTACCTTGACTCCCGGCCTGCAAGGCCCGTCGGATCGCCTGAAAATCCGCTTCGGCTCCGCCAGCATTCCTTCCCGGGGCAACATTGATCATCAGCCCCAAAACGGGGTGTGGATCACCACCGAACGTATTCCGGCCAAGGTGGGCGGGCTGGGCGAAGTGTCCAAAACCATCCCGGAGGCCTTTGCCCAATTCACCCACAAAAAGGACTTGCGCATTATCGTCCCCTACATGAAAGCGCACCGCAAGGTCGATCAGGAAATCCGGGACAAAATTGCCAAAGGCGACAAGACCGTTTCCGAGGCGGATTTATTTCAACCCACCGGCACTTTTTTGTCCTACAAGACAGACGATCACCGCACCATCAAGCTGGAAGTGCTGCAAAAATTTGAGAGCGCCACCGGCTTTGAGGAATTCAACCACACCCAGCCGGAAGAAAAGCGAGTAGGCAACTGGGTGTACGCCCTGCGCAACGACAACTACTTCATCGGGAAAAACAAATACGGCCTTGAGACGGAAAAAGGATTGTCCGATTACACCTACACCCCGGAAGCGGGCGAATTTGACAAGGTTATGCTGTTCAACCGGGCGGCCAGCGAATTGGTGCCCCTGCTGGATGGCAACAACCCCGACCCTCGGGCCGCCCGATTGAAGCGCTTCAACAACCTTCATAAACCGGCGGAGTTCCCGGTCCTGGAGGGCGTGGAAGTGCCCAAGGGCAAAGACTTCCGCAAGAGCATTGACTTTGTGATCGCCCACGACTGGCTGACCGGCCCGGTCAACAACGAATTGGCGGACGATCCCTATACCCGCAAGCACTTTGTGGTGCATAACATGTTCGATAAGGAACAGGCCCCTCACGTGGCCCACCGGGCGGGTCTGCTCACCCCGAACCGCCTGTTTGATCAGGAACGCACTTTTTCCGCCCTGAACGCGGGCATTGAACCCGCCGATTCCATTTGGGTGAACAACAACTTCAAGCGCACCATGCTGGAAAGCACCCTGCCCAACGGCGCGCCTTTTATCAGTACCTTGCGCCAAAAAAGCGAGGACCAGCGCACTTACAACCTGCACCACGGCCTCAGCTCGGATTACACCGCCTCTGGCCCGCAAGCCCCCAGGTGCCTGGAAGAAGGGTATGACGAGTGGCACCAAAACGCGGTGGCTAAAAAGGCCAAACTGGAAACAGAAGTCGAAACGCTGAAAGAGAAATTCGAAACCATCCAGCAGCAAAATGACCCGGCCCAAACCGAACTGGCCAAAGAAGCCTGGAATAACGCTGAAAAGAATCTGAAAAAAATCACCACCCAAATCACGGCAGCGGAAGCGGGGCGCACCGCCAAGGACAATCAGCCGTATAAATTCCAGAAGCTGGAAGTCCATCCGGGCGAAACACTACCCACGGCCGAACAAATGCAGGCGTTTAAAAGGGCCAATAAAATGGCCCTGCAAAAAAAGCTGGGCCTCAAGCAGGATACCAATGCCCCTATTATTGCCTGGGCCGCCCGGCTGGATCCTCGCCAGAAGAACGTGTACGTATTCATGAAAAGCGTGGACACCCTGCTGGCCAATAACCCCGATGTTCAGGTGGTCATGGTGGGGGATACCACGGATCCAGAAATCATTAAGTGGATCGAGGGCGTTAACAAAAAATACAACACCAATTCTGGTGAGAATCGGGTGTACATCCCCAACGTGTTCGCCACCCAGGATGAGGTCAAGCAGATCAACGCCGGGGCCGATTTCACAGCCCTGCCCAGCTTATACGAACCCTACGGCCTGACCCAGCTGGAGGCCATGAAAATGGGTTCCCTGCCGGTGGTGCATGGGGTGGATGGCTTGCGCACCACGGTTAGCGAACCGGACATGAACGCCAAACTGAAAGAGAAAGCCCGCGCCGCCGGAGAAGAATGGGAACCGGTCTGGGATAAGCCCCAAAACGGTTTTTTGATGGATCCGTTAGACATCGATCAGTACAAGGAGTACATCGATGATCGGCAGGATTATGAGCATCTGGAGCGGTTGAAGGCAGCGTTGGTCACAAACCGGTCGGCGCTGGAAGCCTTGAAAAGCAAGCCCGACGCCAAAGAAGAAGCCAAGCTGAAGGCGGCGGAGCAAAAGGCATTTGTGGCCCTGCTGGGCAAAATGGAAGGGCTGGCCAACACCCTGGATTACAAACTGAAAAGTTTTGAGATTCAACGAAAAGATTTCCAGGACGCCCTGGCTCGGCTGGAGGCAGATCCCACCGCTTCTCCCCAGCGCAAAAAGGCCATGGAAGAGAAACGAGATCAGTTAAGCAATAAAATTAAGAACGGCAAATTTTCCGAGCATGCCCAGGAAATCCGGGACGCCCACCGCCTGCTGAAAGAAAACCCTCAGGATCTGGAAACCCAGTACAACAAAGTTCTTACGATCATTCAGCCAAATGATGAAATCAATCAGAAAGCCGCCGACAAGCTGACCGACGCTTTCTATCGCGGATTTGAGTTGCTGAAGAGCGGGAAAGATACAGAAACCCGCATTAATGCCATCAAGTATGTGGACACCGAGCATAGCTGGGAAAAAATTATCCAGAATTACTACCTGCCCGCCCTGGAATCCAACCGTGTGGACGCCAAAATCCGCGAACAACACACGAATGAACTCAACGCCTTCCGGGCGGCCTTAAACCCACCGACACCGGCTGAGCCCCAGTACGTGCAGACCCGTCCAAGCCCAGGGCCCGTGGAGAACAACGCCGGTGTTGTGGCCAATATCAAACGCTACTGGACCTGGCTGTGGCAGCGCAACGAGCAATTCTGGGCCGCCGTGGGCCGACTGTTCTCACTGCGAAAAGATTAACCCTAAAAAGCACGATCTCCCGGAAAGATTCGGAATGCTGCCCTGTCGTGCTACGAGATGCTTCCCTATAGAGGTATTTGTCATTCCAACGCAGGTGGGAATGACAGGCCGCACCATGTCTTGAGATGCTTCCGGAAAGATTAAATCAGGTGAGTCTGCCCTCACCTTCAATTAATAGGTGGGCAATGAGCGGGACAGAAACGGTGTGTTGATTTCAAAAATATGGAAGCGACCCGGCCCCAAGTCCACTTCCAGCTGATTGACGCCGGGATAAAACTGACTGGGACGCCCGTAGCTGGGAGCCAGGTTGTTCAACGGCTGGAAGGAATTCATCCCCGGGATGGACAGAGTGGCCCGAGAGCGGGCGTTGACATCCTTGTTGGCCACCACCAGCAAGGTTTTTCCGTTGGCCTGACGGGCAAAGGAAATGACCTGATTGTTGGGATTCTCACTGTTGACCGGAATGGGAATAAAAGCCCCCTGGGTCAACACGGGACCGTATTGCGGGCTGTTGCGCAGGGTCAGCATGTGCTTTAAAAACAGTCCGATTTCCGGGTGGGTTCCCTTGTGCTGGGGTACAAAGTTAAAAATATCGAACTCCCCGGTGTAGCCCGTGGTAAAGCCGTCCAGAATATAGGGATTGGTCCACGGCTGGGTGGTCATCAAGCCGGAGGCCAGCAGACACATGGGGGCGCCGCCGTGTTCCATCAGGCTGGGGTCATCGTGGGTCAAAAACGAGCCGATGAACGATTTATCGTTGCCGCCTTGCTGGCTGGCCCGCTGGAACATGGCCCGGTTGGACAGCAAGTAATCCATATACTCCTTGGCGTTGGGCATGGCGTGGAAAATATGGAACTGTCCGTAAATGGAATCAAAACCGGATTTCAGCAGGGTTTCGGGAATATCCCGGGGCAGGTTTTTTAAAGGCGACTGATCCTCTTCGCAGTAACTTTCAGCCAGCCAAGCCTTATCGGCGTATTTACCGGTAAAGTAACGCCAAAAATCAGGCGTGCGGGCACGGGCCACGTCTACCCGGAAGCCATCCACGCCCAGTTGGTTGGCCATCAAATCAAAAAAGCCTTCGTAATACTGACGCAGGGCATCGTCGTTCTTGAACATGACGATATCCACCCAATTGGTAGGGGTCAGCTTGTTACCGTGGCGATCCTTCAGAATCAGATCCGGTCGGGACTGGGCCAAGTCCTCCGAAGCGCAACTGGGCACATCCACCATCACGTGAATATTGCGCTTGTGACACTCCTCTACGAACTGACGGGCCTCTTCCAAAGCCGTGGTGCTGTTACCGGGGGTGTCAAACTCGGGGTTGACGGAATGATAATCGGAGGGGGCGTACAAGCTGCCAGCGGCCCCAAAGCGGCGGGCCTGCCCAATGGGGTTAATGGGCAGCAGGTGAATGGTGTTGACGCCCAAGGCCACCAGTTGGTCCAGATTCTGCACCGCCGACAAAAAAGTGCCATTCTCGCCGGAAATGGGAGAAATTCGGCCATCAAGATTTTTATCCTTGGCCCCAAAGGTGCGAATGTTCAGGGCGTAGATGGAAGCCTGATTGTTATGAAACATGCGCTTGAGACGATTCTGCCAAACGGGCTGCGGGGCAATGCTTGGAGGAATGGCTCCCATGGTAAACAGGCCATTGGCGGGATAACTTGGGCCAGCAGCCGTGGGCCCCATGGCTGCCCGACGCACAAACACATCTGGGGCAGGCAGCGGGGACAGGGCCGGAAGGCTCGGCAGGTTGGCCCCCTGTGCCTGACTCCTCAGGGACAGCTCAGGACGACCTGACCACGGAGACACCGGCTGTCCATAGCGAAACATTTGAATCGGGGGTAGCTGCATGGTCATCCTTGCCCTCCCTGTGGGTTGGGCGGCGGAGGGGCGGCAGGCTTAAAGTTGCGGCCTACCATCACCGTGGTGTACAGGGCAGAGGCAGCGAACAGCGCCCCACCCAGACCATAAACCATGCGATTCCGCCACATGCTATGGGCCTTCACATCCCGAAGCACCCGCATGAGGTGGGTCTTGGGATTCGCGCCCATCAGCTTGGACACCGTGTGGGTCTGACCGCCCGCCATGGCGTTTTCCAGCTCCGCAAAAGCCGAGCGTCCTAATTGACGGGCCACCTGAGACTGCCCTTGCAGCTTCTGATCCAGCAAATGGGTCACATTGCTGTTATCCAGGTTTAAACGAATTTTATGAACCGCCTTATCCAGCTTGTCCTTGGCCAAATCCGCCTCAAAGGTTTTCAGGGCCTTTTTCATGGTGGCCTGGTAATGCTGCACGGTCGATCCGGCATTCACAATATTCTTGTCCACCTCGGCGGCATACCAGCGAACCCGATCAATCCGCTTTTGCAGTTTGGTCAGTTTTTCGGCGTCCTGAGTGGCCTTCCGCTCGGCCTCCAGTTGCTCCTCAAACCCTTGCAGCAGTCCCAGCGCTTTTTCTCTCAGCGCGCCCAGCTTGCCGCCATATTCACGAATCGGCTTGCCGTTCTCATCAAATTTCTCAATCACCTCATACTGGCGGGCCAGATAGGCCAGGGTACGATCCGCTTTTTCCTTGGTGAAACCGGCCACTGGACGCTGCTTGTCCCTGGCCTCGTTGGTGAAATAGCGGGTAATTTTATCACTCAGCAGATACTCACCCTCGTCCATGACCTCCTTGCGAGTCAGGGCGTTGCGCAAGCCAGTTTCCTTGGTGATGGCCTCCCCAAAATCTTTCCACCAGCTGGTCAACTCGGACTCTGGCAGGCCACCCGTCAGGCGATCCACAGCCCCTTTCAGGCGACTTTCAAACACGGCGTCGCTGGCTTTGGACAAGGACTGCTTGGCCCGCCAACTGGCAAAGTGACTTCCCAGCCAGTTGTAGCCCCGGATGACCGGCTGTTGCAGATTATCCGCCACCAGACCGGAAATCACCGGGGTCGCCGGGCCCGCCATCAGCATCCACCAGGTGTGGGTTTGCACGGAAATCTGACGCATTTTTTCTTCGGTTTCCAGGCGCTGGTTGGGCCCCGGCGGAACGTTCAGCCGCTTGGCCACCTTGGCCATCTCATCCGGCGGTAAAATGTGCAACGGCAGGTAGTTGGGATCTTTAAAGATGTTGAGCCGCTCACCGTAGGTGCTGTCGTACTTCTGCCCCAAATTAACACCGGTCTTCAGGCGAACCATATTGTTAATGACCGTGGGCGTGGCCGCCATGGCCGCAAACCAGCTTAAAAAGCCAACGTACTCTCCCACACCCAGAATCTTTTGCTTCAGCCCCAAAGTGGCCAGCGAGGCAATGGCCAAACTGCCAAAGCGCTTCATATTGTCATCCAGATCAGCCATGCTGGAATCTTTGACCGGCTGCTGACGGCTGACCTGCCCCAGTGTTTTGGCCACCCCTACCAGATCCGGCTTCAGGTCTTCCACCAGTTGGTTTTTGGCCAGGCGGGCATACAGCCCGGGATACTTTTGCTGTAAGTCATCGTTGGAAGGCGGTGCCTGCACCGGCAAGTTCACCGGCGGGGTATTGGCCACTTTGACTGGCGGCAGCAGGGTGCTGGGGCCCATCATGGGGTTCAGTACAGGACGCCAGTGCTGGCGGACCCAGCCATTGGGAGAGACCGGCGGGCTGAAGGACTTGGTCTGATAGCCTGTCGACCAGCCAGCCCCATAGACTGGCGGCAAGCCGCTTCCAATCATTGAACCCTCCCTTCAGGGAACTGGGCCAGAGCAGGCCAAGGGAGAAAACCGTTGCCAAGCCCCGGGGTCACGCCCGTAAAGGCAGGCGCGTTCTGAGTGAGCAAAACCTGCTGAGCGGGAGAGGACTGACCGGACTCCAGCCGCTGTGCCACCTCAAACACCCCTTTACGGGGCAGTTTATCCACCGAGCCACCCGGTAGCTGCTGCTGAATGGCGGCCGTAACGGCGGATTGCTCCGGTGCCAGGGCCGGTGAGAGATTGGTAATAAATGGCGACTCAAAGGCTTTGCGGCTGGGACGGCTGGCAATCCAGCTGTGAGCCAGAATCATGGCCCCCAGCGTCCCCACGGTGCCCCATACCCCGTAGCGTTTCAGGTTGGCGTGACGAATGTCCAAAGCGCTCATACCGGCCGTGTTGGCCTTCCCGAAAAAGGCTTCCTTGAAAGGTTCGGCGACTTTGGAAGCCACATGGCTACCCGTGTTCGCCAGACGATCGAACGGCCCGCCTTCCAGCTTGTTTGACAAATTCCAGATATTTTTCAGGTTGCCCCAACCACCGGGACCGCCCTGCATCACATTGGCCCAGGCATCGCTGCGGGCAATGTAACCGGCCCCCACGGCAGCCAGAATGTTTCCTAAAATCAGCTTGTCCGCCCGAGCGGCGCTGATGATGGTGCGCACCCGATCCTGCACCTCTCGCTTGGGATCAGACACATCGTCCGGCACCCCCAAACGGGTCATCATGCGGCGATAGTCCTTGCTCTCCAGCAGATCAAAACGGGGGAAGTCCGTACTGGCGAACACCCGCTCCACATCGCCATTGGCTTTACGGAAACGCAGGTTTAAATCCACCCCGGTTTTAGCCTTGTAGAAGTTGTCGATACACGTATTGGCGGCCCGGGTGCCCAGATAGTAAAGCAAAACCCCTACCGCCTGGCGGGAAAAATCCAGATGGGCCCGTCCGGCCCGGAAACTGAGGGCCAAAACAGCGCCACCCAGATAGTAGGGAATGCTGGTCACGTTCAGGAAATTGGAAAAGGTGAATTTTTGATCGCCCCGCAACCCGTGATAGAGCGTTTTGGGCAATTTCACCAAAGTTTCATTTGCCGACAGTTTCAATTTACCCCAGGGGGACAAGCGCAGCAAAGTGTCGTCGAAGGGGGTACTCAGGCCGTATTTTTTACGGGTGATGGGGTCAGCCAGTAACTCGGTGACCGGTGCCGGGCGGGTATCCTGACGGTACAACAGGGCCGGATTCACGCCATTGGTTACCTGGCTGGTAAGTGCCTGACTGGCAAGGGGCGCAACAAGCTGCCCCCAAGGCGTGAAAGGGGGACGGAGACTGGCTCCTGCCGGGTTGGGATAGGATGTAATGGTTGGTGTGATACCCATGCAAAAAAACCGAAAGAGACCCCTAGACTTTCGAATACTTGCCGGTTTCCGGCAGATTGTGTTGACCGTGTTTGAAATGTGTAGGGCTGTGATTGTACGGTGAACCAAGACCCCTGTCTTTGGAGCTACTCATATAACAGCCCTCAATGCTAATAATTGTCATGAAACACACGGGAAAGCCAACTGGTTTCATGATTGTTAACTAAATTGCTTTTATTATCTTTAACCAGATACACTCACAGGCAACCCATACTGAAATTGATTCGCAACTTTTGGCATGCCAGAACTTTTATAGTATGACTGATGCAGGTAAAACTTTCAGGGGTCTGCAAACCTTGCCGCATCATGCGTTTCACATGGTTGCTTCTGGTTGTCTCGCATCGATACACTGAATCGCAGGCAAGCCATCCATTGCAAACGGGTTCAATTTTTCAAGGTCGATTTTGACGATTGCTTTAAAAGGAAACTTTCAGCCGTGACCAGTATCAAGCCACCCACCGTTCGCTTTTCTGGATATCGCTATGATAGATCTGAGGCTAAAACCGATGGCAAAACAGACAAAATCGAGCTGTTTTTGCCCGGGTTTCAGGACCCTAAAATCGCCAGAGTCCACGCCAAAATTTTGAGTTCTCCCAATGCCGACGCCGCCAACGCGGAAACCGTGGCCTTAACCAAAGACGCCCAAAGCGGGTACTGGCGCTTACAAAATCACAAAGGCCTGAAAGCGGGAGCCGTTTATCGCTTTGAAGCCCTGGACGAAGATGAAAAACCAGTGACCGTGCCTCTGGATTATCTGGAAACGGTACAGGTGCAGAACAGCAAAACCAAGCAGGCCGATACCTTCAACCGCATTGCCCTGCACGATTTGCAAACCCCACAGAAAAGCTCGGTCATCGCTGATATTTACGCCGACAGCATCCTGACCCAGGATCAGATTCAAGCGCTGGACGTGCAGGAGCGGCAAGCGCGGAACTGGAACATTCAGGCCTCCCAAAAACGCCTGCCCGTCTTGCCCGTGCGCAACCACTTCAACAAGTTCAACCAAATCACTCTGGGGCAACAGCCGCCAACCGATAAGCTCGACACGGCCGACACTCTGGCATTCGCCAAGGCGGCCGGGCAAGGCCACGAAGATGGTTTCAGGGAGCTGATTCCCAAGATCAAGGATCAGGGATTTTCCGCGGTACTGTTCAAACCGTTCATCGGCGGGGATAACCTGTCCTCTCATCGCTACTGGACCACCGATCCCTACATCCTGAACGACACCTTCCGCAACAAGCAAACCTTCCGCAATTCATTGGATGAAATGCTGAAAAACGGCATGAAGGTGATTGCCGACGGCGCCTTCGTCAACCAGGGTATGAACGGGATACAGGTTCTCTCCAACCTGCGCCATCGGGCCAACTCCCCCTACTGGGGCACCTGGTTCCACTTCGGGGAAAACGAGACCAGCGATCGCAGCAAGCTGCCCAGTCTGGCCCAGGAACCCTACAAGTTTGGCGTTTTACCCACCAAAACCATTGCCGGACGCAGCGAGGTTGACTTTGACGCCTTTGCCATCCGCATCCTCAACAACCCGGTGCAGGACGATTATCAGGCAGTCAAACCCACGTTTATCGAACTGTATGATCCCCGACTGGAAGATGAACAGGGCCAGCCCAAACGGGTCAGCCCGGAGCTGGCCGCCGAGTTGAAAAGCAGTAAAAACTCCGTGCAAAAGTATCGCTTCCCGGTGGATCCAAAAGAAGTGAAAGCCAAGCTGGAAGCCAGCAGCGAGGGGCTGAATCCCAAGGCCAAATTTCTGGACTGGAAAAACCTGAGCCTGACCACGCCAGATAACGATCATTCCTCCAAAAAATGGGACGGGCAACTGGATGTGGCCCTGATGAACACCCAAAGTCCCGAGGTAGTGAATTACCTGAAAGGCGCTGTCAATTACTGGAGCCGCATGGTAATGAACCACTACACCCATCAGGTGGCGGTGAACATGGCCAAAGCCAAACAGGCACTCAAAGCGGCCTCTCAGGACAAGACAAAAGAACCGACAGCCGCCGAGATTTTAGAAAGTGTAACGCTGAGGGACGGTCCCCCGGATATTCAGCCAACCTACGGTATTTTACCGCCCAAAACCGCGCTGCCAGTCGACCATTTCAAAGAGGACACGCTCAAGGAATTTGCCAACAGCGAGCCCACCTTCGAGGGGGTCCAAACCGGTCAGGCCTTTGCCCATACCCTGCTGCAAAATGTGCCCTTGAACACGGTGCCTTTTCCCATCCTGTTCAAGGCCAACCTGAATGAAGACCAGTTTTTAAAATCGCTGCCCCTGCGGCAGGGCAAGCTGATGAACGCTTTGGAGGATCGCTTCCTCACCCTGATTGACATTCCGTATGTGGGCAAGCCCTTTGAATACCTCAGCCAGTTTGTGTTTTCCCCACGCATTGAAAAAGCGGTGGGCCGCAAAATGCAGCAGATTTTCAACGAGCTGGACTTAAACAAAGAGAATTCAGCCGGATACAAACTGCGCCATGAGGCCATTCAGGACATTGTGGCCGATCAGTTGGGAGAAAAGTTATACATTAGCCTGATTACCGGAAAAAGCCTGAAAGAGGCTGAAGAACTGGCCCTCAACCCCGAAGCGCTGGAAACGGCCTTTTACGAGAGCCTGCCACCCAGCCTGATTGAGGCCCCTCCTCGGGAGGCGGCCCGCCGCTTGCCCATTTTAATTCGCCAGCGCCTGCGGGAGCTGAACTACCCTGGCCCCAAGAACGAGCCGTCACTGCAAGTGCAAATTCGGGAAGAAGTTGAAAAAATCGTGCAGGATCTGGAGCCCTCGCTGGTCAATCTGGCCGCTAACGTGCTGAAGGAACGGGAGTTTGGACTGAACTGGCGGATTGACGCCGCTAAAGACGTGGCCGATTTGGATCAAGTGCGTCAGGCCCCCAACACGGAAAAAGCCCGTGAGGCCTTCCGGGAGCAGGTGAAGTACCTCAACGAATTCTGGGGACAAAAGCTGGGCGACGCCATGCGGGGCGTGTTCCCCAAGGCTTCGGTCATCGCCGAATTGACCGATTTTGGCTTGCTGGCCCGAGACGATGATCACAGTCAGGAAGGGCAGGCCCTGAAAAAAAGCCTGTTTGAGAGCAACACCTTTACCAGCGCCCCCAACATGGAGCATACCTACAGCCCGCTGCTGCAACTGGTCAACTACGCCCAGCGACCCGATGAATTCGGGGCTTCCCAGATGACGCCCAACCATTTCCTGAAAAACCATGTGGAAAAAATGACGCAGGAAGTGCCCCTGTTCGCCCAGCGCAATTTCCAGAACCTGACCGGCAGCCACGACTTCAGCACCACCAGCCACGCCCTGTTGATCAACCCGGAACTGTTCAATCAGGATCGCAGTCAAAAGCCCGGCCTGCTGGAGTTTATGGATCAGGGCCTGCACGAAGTGCAATATATGCCCAGCTTCGCCCATCGACGAGACGAGTTGAAACAGGCATTGGGGCTGCCCGATGACAACACTTTAGACCAGTGGCTGACCACCTTCCGAAAATGGCTACAACCGGCCAGCAACGCCGATATCCCCGGCACCCTGTCCAAGGAGAAGCCTACCTGGCCTGCTGAAATTTACACGGAAAAAGCCAAAGCCGCTTTATGGGATGAAAAAACAGAGCGCGAGAAACACTACTTGCGGGGCGCCCTTCCTATGGATTTACGTACCCAATTCCCCAAACAGCTGCGTGGATTAATCGAAAATCGCCTGGATCCAGAGAAAGGTGTGGGCAGCAACGACCGCTCCGTGTTACGGGAACTGACGGAACTCAGCCCGGTATTGAAGGGCACAAACGCAGCGCAACAGAAGCAAGCACTGGACAAACTTGAGGACATCCTCAAGAATCGCATGGCCGAACCCGGTGAGGCCAAAGCCATGCGGGGGATCATCAACAACGCCATGGCAGACGTGCTGAAAAACAATCCGAGCGCCCTCACCACCCCGCAACAGGAAGCCATTTGGAAGGGTCTGGATCAGGCCATTCAACAATGGGGCGCCCACTTTGGCTACATGCCACTGGATGCCGCTTTGAATCAGGTGTTTCATTACGCCCATAAAGGACTCAGAGAAACGAACCTCACTCAACCTCAGATTGAAACGCTGAAACTCAACCTGTACAACACGGCCATGTCTCCCGTGCTGGCCAAGCAGGAACGTATTTTCGCCATTCAGAACGCCTTACCCGGCAACCCCTCCGTATACCTGCCGGATTTGTTCGGCCAGGGTGGCAGTGAATTTACCAAAAATATTTACAGCCAAAACCGGGGCATCATCCGTACCGATCGCCTGCAAGAAGGCCAAGACAGTGAATTTGGCAAATACTGGCAGCGGGTGGGACAAATTTTCAACAGCCGCAAGCAGTTATCCGTGCTGACAGACGGGATTGTTCTGCCGGTGGAAACCAACGATGCACACGGCATTTTGCCCATTATTCGGGACAACGGGGCGGATCAGGTCATTGTGCTGGTGGATACCGGCAAACCCAACACCGCCAACGGCAAGCAAATCCCGGCGCTGGACACCAACGACAAAACCAGCCCCGATCGCTACAGCAACGTCCAGGGTCAGTGGAGCGAACCAGGACGCACCCTCAATGCCTTACCGCTGAAGTCCGACCACTTGAAAGCGGGCACAGTTTACGTGGATATCGAAACCAAAGAACGCTTCAAGCTGAAGGAAAGCGGTGAGTTGGTGAAACTGGCTGACGATGGCGTGACTGAGGCCACCAAATTTGACATCAAGGCCAACCGCATTTTGAAGCGCATTTTGAAACGTGACACGCCCGGAACGTCCGCTTAAATATTGGCTTTGGTGAAGAAATATAAAGCTGTATTTTCCCCTTCAATGCCCTCATTTTGTTTTATTTCGGCTAGGTGGTTTCGGGTCGCTGGTCAATTCAGCGCCGGTGTAGGACAATAGAAGGCGTCCGTTAGGGGTTTACATTAATAGCGCAAATGGACACACATCTCGTTCGCTTCCGTTTTCATTAAGACATGGCACCTGCCGTGAAGGAATTATCGTTTTTATGCCGCCAGGAATTCTAACTCCCCCCGCCCAGGAAAAACGCAGCGTTACAGGCATCAAGCCACCCATCGACCCCGATGCCTGGAAGCAGAAAAATTTCTGGCAGTTACTCAATATCAGCGTGGGCTTTCTGGGGATACAATTCGCCTGGGCCATCCAGAACGGACAAATGGGCCCCTTGCTGGAGCGTCTGGGTTCGGATCCCCAAATGCTGGGCCTGATTAATTGCGCGGGGCCGGTGACCGGCGTGTTGGTACAACCCATTGTAGGCGCCCTGAGCGATCGCTGCGGCCTGCCCATGGGCCGCCGTCGTCCCTTTCTGTTGCTGGGTGCCATTCTCACAGTTATCTCTCTGGTGCTGATGCCCAACGTGTCCGCCCTGTGGATGGCCGCCGTGTTGCTGTGGGTACTGGACGCCAGCATCAACATCACCCAGGGGCCTTACCGCTCGCTAGTGCCGGACGTGGTGCATCCCAGCCAGCAGGCCACCGCCTATTCCATGATGAGCTTTACCATCGGCCTGGGCTCAGTGGCCGCCTTCGTCATTGCCGCCCAATTCCCCAGCCTGCACGGCCTGTTTTATCTGGGAGCCGGGGCCATGTTGCTGGCCATGCTGTGGACCAGCCTGACCACCCCGGAGCAACCGCCGGTGGGCATCCAGTACAGCTCCCCGGAAGCCAGTTCCGAGCCGCAGGATAATTTTCTGGTGGGTACCCTCAAGTCCATCGCCAGCATGCCCAAGGAGGGGTTGAAGCTCTGTCTGGCTCACAGCATGACCTGGTTTGGCCTGATGTGCCTGTTTACCTTCTTCTCCGTCTATGTCCCCCATCATATCTTCGGGGCCACCGATCCCCAAAGCGCCCGCTACGCCGAAGGCGTGCAACTGGTGCAAATCGGCTACGCCATCCTGAATGGGGTCTGCTTCGTATTCTCCATGTTCATTGGCAAACTGTGCGGGCTCAGCTCCAAGAAAGCGGTTCACTCGCTGGGTCTGCTTTGCATGGCCGGCAGTTTTCTGTCCATGTGGTTCATTCACTCCCCCCTGCAAATCATGATCGCCATGGGCCTGATCGGCATCGGCTGGGCCACCACCCTGTCCATCCCCTTCGCCCTGTTGTCGGATCACCTGCCCAAGGGCAAGGAAGGCGTCATGATGGGCACCTTCAACATCTTTATCGCCGCGCCCGGTGTGGTCAGTAATCTACTGGTGGGCAAAGTCGTTCACGATTACTTCAACGACAACGTGGCCGTGGCCCTGATTATTGGCGGCATGGCCATGATTGCGGCCACCCTGATGCTGCAAACGGTCAAGGAGCGCAAGAGCCTGGCGGTAGTGGAGCCTCATCCCCACCCTGAGGATGCCTTGCTGGGCAGCTAGCGCCTCACAAACCGCTTGGCAACCTCTACCGTGCAACACGTCCAGCCATTTTCTGTAAATTCCCGGCCAGAAAAAAGGCAGGCTTCCGCTCTGTGCTGTTTTATATTTATAATAAGTCCCTCTATAATAAACCTCTCGTCCCCATAACCTGAGTAAACCCAGCCCCATGCTACAACTGTCAGGCGTCACCAAAACCTTCGCCGGAGAACCCCTGTTTGAGAATATCACCCTGCAAGTGCGGCCCGATAGCCGACTGGGGCTGGTCGGGCGAAACGGCTGCGGAAAATCCACGCTGCTCAAGCTCATGATGGGCATCTACCAGCCGGATGGCGGCAACGTGAGCCATGGCTACGGTTGCCACGTCAACTACCTCTCCCAGGAGCCACAACTGACCCCCGGCCTGACCTTGTATGAGGAAATGAGACAAGTGTACGCCATAGTGGACACCTTGCGCGCGGAAGAAGCCCGCATTCTGAAGAGTCTGGAGCATTTATCCGGCGATGAGCAGACCGAGGCCATCACCCGCCTGTGCGACGTGCAGGAGCAAGTGAACCGATACGATTTAGACACGCTGGACAGCCGTATTGGCCGCTTACTGCAAGAGTTGGGCTTCAGTCAGAATGATTATGAGCGCAAAACTGATGACTTCAGCGGCGGCTGGCGCATGCGCATCAACCTGGCCAAGGTCCTGCTGGAAGGGGCCGATATTTTACTGCTGGACGAGCCCACCAACCACCTGGATCTGGAGTCCTGCGAGTGGCTGGAGCAGTTCCTGAAAGGCTATCCGGGCGGTATTGTGCTGGTCTCCCACGATCGTCGGTTCCTGAATGAAGTCTGCACCGAGATTGCCGAAGTGGAGCTGGGCGGGGTTACCGTATGGACGGGTAACTACAGCGATTTCCAGCGCCAAAAGGCCGATCTGATCGAGCGCACCCAATCCGCCTACGATCGCCAGCAAAAAGAAATCGCCAAGCAAACCGCCTTTGTGGAACGCTTCAAGGCCAGCGCTAACCGCAGCACTCAGGCCAAAAGCCGGGAGCGTCAACTGGCCAAACTGGAGCGGGTGGAGACCATCCAGACGGATCAAAGCCGCATGAGCGTTAAATTCCCACCGCCGCAAGCCAGTGGCCGGGAAGTGATCAGCCTGCGCGATCTCAAAAAATCGTTTGAAAATAAACATTTGTTCAAAGGACTGGAAGGCGATATTGAGCGCAACCAGCGTATTTTCCTCCTGGGGGAAAACGGCTGCGGCAAGACAACCCTGTTCCGGCTGTTATTAGGACTGGAAGAGCCCACCACCGGCACCATCGAGAAGGGGTATAACGTCAAGCTGGGCTACTTCTCCCAAAACCAGCTGGAAACCCTGGACGCCAAGAAATCCCCCTTCGACACCCTGCACGAAACGGCCCCCCTAATGACCCACACCGAAGTGCGCAGCCTGCTGGCCCGCTTTCTGTTCAGCGGAGATGAGGTGTTCAAGCCGGTGGAAGTGCTGAGCGGGGGCGAAAAAAGCAAGCTGGCCATCGCCAAGTTGATGTTGACCGGCCCCAACACCCTGTTGCTGGATGAACCGACCAACCACATGGACATCCCGGCCAAGGAAGTGCTGGCGGAAGCCTTTAAAGAGTTTGAAGGCACCATCCTGTGCATCTCCCACGATCGGTTTTTCATTCAGGAGCTGGCCACCCACATCTGGGAGATTTATGAGGGCCATCTCATCCAGTACGCGGGCGATTACGACTACTATCTATTCAAGCGGGACGAGCTACGGGCCAAAACGCTGGAGGCCGCTGCCAGCAAAGCCGCCCGGGACTCTAAAAAGGTCACCTCGGTGGCCATGGACCCCAACCCCGCCAGCAAGGGCAGCCAGCTCAGCCCCCTGCAAGCCCGCAAGGAAATCGAAAAAAAGCTGACCCGGCAAGAAAAGGACATTCTGCGTCTGGAAGCATCCATTGCCGAACTGGAGGCGCAATTGTCTGATCCGGCCATCCAGCAGGATTTTCAGAAGTTGCAAGCCCTCAGTGAATCACTGGAAAGCCAAAAGACAACGCTGGAAGCCGCAAACGCCGAGTGGGAAACACTCACCGCCGCCCTGTTAGCCCACCCCTCCCCGTAGAGGTTACCTTTGAGACCGAGAATTGACAGCCAAACCGGGTCGGGTCAAAATGAGACGTTACAAAAAAGCAGCTTTTAAGTAAAAGTCAACCGGTAAGCACCAGCGGGTTTCCGCACACATCCCCACCCCCATTGTCACCGACACAGGACCACTATGACATCTGAAATCGCCACTTCTGAAACCGACACCACAGCCCAGATTTTAAACGATCGCATCCGGAATATCGCCATCATCGCCCACGTTGACCACGGAAAAACCACGCTGGTGGACAGCATGATCCGTCAAAGCGGCATTTTACGGGACAACGAACATATGGCAGAACGGGCCATGGACAGCCACGATCTGGAGAAAGAGCGGGGCATCACTATTCTGGCCAAAAACACGGCCATTCCTTACGGCGATTACAAGGTCAACATTCTGGACACCCCCGGTCACGCCGACTTTTCCGGGGAAGTGGAGCGGGTTTTGACCATGGTGGACGGAGCCCTGCTGATTGTGGACGCCGTGGAAGGCCCCATGCCCCAGACCCGCTTTGTACTGCGCAAGGCTCTGGAACTGGGCTTGACCATCGTATTGGTCATCAACAAGGTGGATCGGGCCGCTTCCGACCCGGATCGGGCCATTGATAAAGTGGTGGATCTGTTTATTGAGCTGGGCGCCGATGAGCATCAGCTGGATTTCCCGGTAGTCTACGCCAGCGGTCTGGCTGGCACCTCCGCCCTGACCATGGAAGAACCGCTGGAAGCGGGTAAACACGACCTGAAGCCCCTGATGGAAACCATCATCCACCGCATCCAGTCTCCCCCCGGCGACAAGGACGCTAGCCTGCAATTGCAGGTCTCCACGCTGGATTACAACGATTATCTCGGCCGTATCGTCATTGGCCGTATCAAACGGGGTTTAATCAAAACCGGGCAAACCGTCAGCCTGTTCCAGCGGGACGGCAAACTGACCCAGCACCGGGTTTCCAAGCTGTTTGGCTTCCAGGGACTCAAGCGCATCGAGATTGATCAGGCCGAAGCCGGGGATATCGTAGCCGTAGCCGGCATCCCGGAAGTGCAAATCGGGGAAACCTTGACCGATCCCGGCAACCCGGAAGCCTTGCCGCTGATCAGCATTGAAGAACCGACCCTGAAGATGACCTTCGCGGTGAATAACAGCCCGCTGGCCGGACGGGAAGGCAAGTTTGTCACCTCTCGCCAGTTGAAAGACCGCCTGTGGAAAGAAGTGAAAAGCAATATCAGCCTGCGGGTGGAAGAGGGCTCGACTACGGATAGCTTTGTGGTCAGTGGCCGGGGCGAATTGCACCTGAGTATCCTGATTGAGACCATGCGCCGGGAAGGCTATGAGTTTCAGGTCTCCAAGCCGGAAGTTCTGACCAAGACCATTGACGGCCAACTGCAAGAGCCGTTTGAAGATCTGATCTTTGATGTGCCCGATGAAATGACCGGCAGCTGTATCGAGAAACTCTGCCAGCGCAAAGGCGAATTGCGCCACATGGAAAACTCCGGTGGCCGTACGGTGGTGGAATTCAAAATCCCCTCTCGTGGCTTGCTGGGTTTCCGCAGCGAGTTCATCCGCATGACCAAGGGCCAAGGCATGATGACGCACGCCTTCAGCGAGTTCCGCCCCTGGGTGGGAGAAATCGGCAGCACCCGCAACGGTGTACTGGTAGCCAGCGAACCCGGTGAAACCACGGCTTACGCTCTGAAAGGCGTGGAAGATCGGGGTGTGTTCTTCGTCAAACCCCGCCAAACCGTGTACAAGGGTATGATCGTTGGCGAAAACAACCGCCCGCAGGATCTGGTGCTAAACGTGTGCCGCACCAAGAAGCTGACCAACATGCGCTCCGCCGGGGCCGATGTGCTGGAAGTCCTGCAAACGCCGGTGGAAGTCACGTTGGAGTTTGGTCTGGATTACATCGAAAACGATGAGCTGATGGAAGTGACCCCGCAGAACATCCGCTTGCGCAAGGAAAATCTAGACTTCAAGCGCTCCACATAATTCCCAAAAACCGATTCAAGACTAAAACCCCGCTTTCAGACCGAGAGCGGGGTTTAAAACATTGGGTGAGGCCACCCCTCACCAAAGATTTTAGTTAGCCAAGCTGTATATGCCACTATTACCTAGGGATGGGCGGCACGCCACAGTTGCAAAAACTCGCCCGTGGCCCGCCCTCCCACCAGAGACACCAACTGAGGCTGCACCAGTTCGGTATTCACCCCGGATTCCAGGTCCTCCAATACGTGCAGCACCTGATGGTTGATGATCTGCTGACGAGCTTTAATCTGCTTTTTGTAGCGATGTTCCAGATAAACGTGGGTACCAATGCTCAGCAAAGTCACCCCACTGCCCACCACGCCCATGATGGAGGCGCCTTTGCTCTCACGGTGCCCGCTGCCGCCATGCTCGTCATGAGAGCCACCTTCTGCCCGGTACAAGGTTGCCAAACCCGTGACACTTTGGGCCAACCCCAGCCCGCTAACCCCAGCAATACTGGCTAGAAACAGGTTGTTGGACACACCCATTTTTTTCACCAGGTGCTTTAACTCAGCGTCCCGGCGGTAGGCCATGGACAACAGCAGGTTGCCCCACAGGCTGTCGGTCACTTCCGCATCCGGGTCTTCATCGTTGTGCAGCAATTGACCGACCCCGGCGCTGGACCCCTCGTGATGGGCCACCATGCGCTCATCCGGGCTCAGGGCCACTTCCTGAGTCGTTTCATCCTGCAGCGGTTCCGCCCCAGCCCAGCCCGCACCGGCCACCACTCCCAGTGTTCCCCCCAAGACTAGCAGGGCCACAGTCTGCCGCCCCCATCCCACGATTGAATGCTTCATGCGCGATTATTCCTTCAGATCATATTCCAGAGTTTGTGTATTCCGGCAATGAGCATAATGCAATAATACTGAAATTACAAAATAGAATTTCAAAGGAGCCCGGCACAGCAATCAAACCATGGCTTTCGTATGACTCTTAGCGACTGACCGCTTTGCTCAGTTGACGGGTCTTCACCAAGTCGTACATCAGCGGGACCACATACAGGGTCAGGAAGGTGGCAAGCAGCATACCGCCCACAATGACGGCCCCCAAGGGCTTCCGCCCGTCCACACCAGCGCCCAGACCGACGGCAATGGGAATGGCCCCAAAAATAGTGGCCACCGAGGTCATGACGATGGGCCGGAAGCGAATGCGAGACGCTTCAATGACCGCTTCCCGAGGGGATTTTTGCGGCTCCCGCTCCCGAATCTGGTTGGCGAATTCCACAATCAAAATGCCATTCTTAGTGACCAGGCCCACCAGCAAGACCAGACCAATCTGGCTGTAAACGTTGAGGTTGTACTTGACCGGCACCCAATCGGCAAACATGGGGAGGGTTTTCAGCAGCATAGGCCCGTAAGACAACACAAACAGGGTCAGTACCGCCCCCGCCACGGCCAATGGCACCGTCAGCATAACGATCAAGGGATCGCTGAAACTTTCAAACTGGGCGGCCAGCACCAGGAACACCACCAGCACCGCCAGGCCAAAGGCAAAGAAGGTGGCCGAGTTGGCGTCGAAAAACTCCTTGGCCTCCCCTTTCCAGGCAATCCGCATCCCGGGGGTGATTTCCTCTTGCGTGATACGCCGCAGCTTCTCCAGCTCCCCACCCAGACTGACACCGGGTATGGGAATGAGGGAGGCGCTGATGGTAGCGGCCCGCATCCGGTTGTAGTGGTTCAACTCCTTGGGAGCTACGGCCTCGGCGTACTCCAGCACATTGGATAAGGGCACCAGCATGCCATCCCGACCCGCGACGTAAATATTGGCCAGCTGATCCGGGGTGGCCCGCAGTTCCGGCAGGGCCTGTACCATTACATCGTAGCGCTTGCCGTTGTACTGAAAAGTCGATAAATCCAGACCGCCCAGCATAATCTGCATGGTACGGGCGGTATCCCTTACGGAAACACCCAGCAGCGAAGCCTTCTCCCGGTTGATGCCCACTTCCAGCTGGGGCTTGTTCAGCTTCAGGTCGGAATCCACGTTGACCATAAAAGGCACTTCCTTGGCCAAACGTCCGATAATCTTGTTAATGACACCGTCCAGCTCCTTAATGTCGCCATTGGTTTGCACGGCCATTTCGATGGGCTTACCAAAAGACTGCACCGGGCTGGAGGGGGGGCTAATGGGGAATACAAAAGCCTCCGGGATGCTCAACAGCTGGGGCATGACCATATTCACAATGGTATCCTGCTTCAGCTTGCGTTCCTCCTGGGATTGCAGATCCACGAACATAATGCCGCTGTTGACCTGCCCGGGCCCCGTGGCGGACAAGGCAATCACGGAGAATAGATTTTCCACCCCGGGGGTCTTCATGTAGACCCGCTCCGCCTTGCGCACGGCCTTGTCCGTGTAATCCAGGGTAGACCCTTCCGGGGAGCTGACAAAGGTCAGGATGGAGCCCCGATCCTCAGTGGGCAGGAACTCACGGGGTATCAGGTTGTACAGCGCACCACACACCACCACGAGAATCGTCACCGCGGCAAACACCAGCCACTTCCAATCCATGACCATGCGGAGGGTGCGTTCAAACAGGTTGGCGCAGCCTTCCACAAAGGCGTAGAAAACATCCAGAACCCCTTCAATGGGATTCCAGCCGCGCTTGCCCTGGGTGTGGTCCGCTTTCAACATACGGGCGCACAACATGGGGGTCAACGACAGGGACACAAAGCCCGAAATCATAACCGAACCCGCCACAACCACAGCGAACTCTTTCAAGATACGGCCCAGCACCCCACCCAAAAAGATAATGGGCAGGAACACAGCGACCAAAACCGCCGTGGTGGCGATAATGGCGAAACCGATTTCCTCGGTGCCCTTGATCGCAGCCTCCATGGGCTTTTCGCCATCCTCAATGCGTCGGTAGATGTTCTCCAGAACCACGATGGTGTCATCAACCACCAGACCGATGGTCAGCGTCAGCCCCAGCAGGGTGATGGTGTTGATGGTGTACCCCAGAAAGTACATGATGGTGAAAGTGGCCACCAGTGAAATGGGAATGGAAATGGAGGGAATGAAGGTGGCCTTGAGGTTCCGCAAAAAGAAAAAGATGACCAGAACCACCAGCCCAAAGGCCACAAACAGGGATTCCACCACTTCATCAATGGAGCGCTGAATGAAAATAGAGCTATCAAAAGCCGTTTCCATGCTCAAGCCGGGCGGCAGGGTCTTGCGGATTTCCTGCACCTTGGCCTTGACCGAGCGGGCCACATCCAGGGTGTTGGCCTTGGACTGCTTGACAATCCCCAAACCTACTGCCGGTTGCCCGTTAAAACGCACCAGAGAGCGTTCATCCTTGGCCCCGATGGCGGCATGCCCAATGTCGGAGAGATACACCGGCAAGCCGTTCACCCGCTTGATAATCAGGCGGTTAAACTGATCCGGGGTCTTCAGCTCGCCCTGGGTGCGCACGGTAAACTCCCGATTGGTGCTTTCAATCCGCCCTGAGGGAATATCCACATTATCGGCCCGCAGCGCTTTCTCCACATCCAGCGCCGAAACCTGCCGGGCGGACATTTTATGGGGGTCCAGCCACAGGCGCATGGCGTACTCCCGCTCTCCGCCGATAATAACCGAACCCACCCCGTCCACCGTCTGCAACTGGTCGGTGATAAAGCGATCGGCGTAATCGGTAATCTGAAGCGGAGAATAATTTTTACCGTACAAACTGAACCACATAATGGCGCTGGCGTCGGTGTCCTGCTTGGAGATAATGGGCTCCTCGATATCATCGGGCAACTGTCCCCGGGCCCGGGACACCCGATCCCGCACGTCCTGAGCGGCCACGTTGACGTCCCGATCAAGCTCAAACTCCACAATGATATTGCTAATGCCTTCTCGACTGACCGAGTTCAGGCTACGAATGCCCTCAATACCGATCAGCTCGTCTTCCAGACGTTCGGTGATGGTGCTTTCCATAATCTCGGCGCTGGCCCCCGGGTAGACCGTGGCCACGGAGATAATGGGCGGATCGATGTCCGGATACTCCCGCACGGAGAGAAAGGACAGGCTGACCAGCCCGAAGAGAATCATCAAGACGGAAACCACGGTGGCCAGTACCGGACGCCGGATGGAAATATTGGAAATCCACATGGCTAGTTCCCTTTCGTACCGGTGGCACCGGGAGGAGCGGGATCAGGATTCACCGGCAGGTTGTCGCTGACCTTTTGCAGGCCGCTGACAATCACCCGATCGCCGGGACGCAGCCCGCTGACCACTTGTACCTTGCCTGCTTCCCGGTAACCGACGGACACTTCCTGCAAATGGGCCACATCAACCGGACCCGATGGTTTGGCGGATTTTTCTTCGGCCTTGGCAGGCGCCTTATCCTTACCTGCCTCGGTGCGCGGCTGATAAACCTCGTGTCTGACCACATAAACAAAGGTCTTTTCCCCTTGGGGCACGATGGCCTCTTCCGGAATGACCACCGCATCGGGAATCACCCCCAAAGCCAGTGAGACATCACCCAGTAGGCCGTCCGTCAGCCCCGGAGCGGAGGGCAACATGGCCTTCACCTTGACCGTATGGGCATTCGCGTCGATCACCGGGTCCACAAAGTTGACCTGACCCGCCACGGTCTTGCCACCCAGCCCCTCAAATTTGACGGAAACCGGCAATCCCAGCTTGAGTTGACTCAGATAGCGTTCCGGCACGGTGAAGGAAATACGAAAGGCGGAATTGTCCACCAGCGTCATTAGCTTCTCGGTGGGGGCCACATAATCACCCAAATCAACGTATCTGGTGCCAACAACCCCTGAAAAAGGGGCCCGTATAACGGTTTCACCCGCCAAAGCCATATTATACCGGTAACTCGACCGGGATTGAGCCAGCGACGAAGCCGCCTGGGCGGCCTGTGCCCTGGCCGCGTTCAATTGCTGCAAAGCGGCCTGATAATCGGAAGCGGCTGATTGAAAGGCGGTACGCTTCTGATCCAGCTCCAGCTGGGAAACAAAGTCATCCTGATACAACTGCTCATAGCGAGCCAATTCGGATTTGCTCAATTGCCACTTAACCCGGGTGCTTTCGGCCAGCGCCTGAAACTGGCTGATACCGGCCTGTTGCTGCTCCACGTTGCCCTGAGAGACAGCGATACCAGCGGCGGCCTGCTGCACCTGAGCCAGCTGCTTGTCCGCCTTAAAACGCATTAACACCTGCCCCAACCGGACCACGTCACCCTCTTTCACCAGAATATGGCTGACCACTGCTGGTGTTTCCGTATTCAGATCAATGCGGTTGTTGGCCTGCAGAGTGCCGGTGGCCGCATAATTAATCGTCCAGGGTTGTTGTGCCGCGCGAGTGGTTTCTACCACCGGCGGAGGCATTTCCCAGCCACCCCCTCCACCGGCGCAACCGGCCAGAGAAACAGACAATACCAAACCAACAGCAACCAGAGAGTATCGGACGTCTTTAAGGGGATTTAGTCTTTTGTGTAAATGCATCTGCTTTCATTCCGTTCAGGATGTGGGAGGAGGTAACTTCGCCAACGGCCTTTAGCAGGCGCACTTGGGCTTCATTGAAATCAAAAATGGCGCGTACCACCCGCACCCGGGCCAGGGCCAGAGCCGTTTGCGCGTTTAAAACATCCACGTTAATACCCAAACCGGCCTTGTAGCGCCCAAAAGAAAGGCGGTAGGCCTCCTCTGCCACGCCCAGCAACTCCTGAGCCGTAAAAATGGACTTGGCGCCCGCCCGGCTGTCCAGAAACGCATTGATCACATCCGTCTGGATGAGCCGTTCCTGCTCCTTCAGGCGCACTTTTTGCTGGGCTACCAGCAACCGGCGTGTGCGGTAATCCAGCGGAAGCGTAGTGCCCAACCCGTTAAACAGGGTGGACTGCACCGCGAATCCGCCAAAACGACCCAGCCCCAGCTTATCGATTTCCGGGCCAGTCCCGTTGATATAAGCCTGCAGCGTGACGGTGGGAATGGCATCGGCCAGCACCGCTTTTCCTTCATACCCCAGCGCCCGAATTTCTTGCTGAATCGCCTTCAGGGTAGGGTTTTTCTCCATGGCCCGATCAACCAGCTGCTGGGTATCCACGTTCAAGGGAATCAAAATGCGGGCTTCCGCTCTCACCTGAGGGGGCAGCAAGGCCACATCCGGGTCCAGATTCAGTCGGCTCAGCAAATTCTGCTGGGCCTTGGCCAAGGTGTTCTCAGCGGTAATCAACTCCTGCTCCCGCTCAATCAACTGGGAGCGGGCCCGTTCCAAATCCAGCTTGGTGCCCACGCCCGCTTTCAAACGAGCGGCGTTCAGGGCCACCTGACTCTGCACTTCCTGAATGTTGGCCCGCACGTTGGCCACATTGACTCCGGCGGCAATCAACTCATAATACTCGATGGTGGCCTGGGTCAACTGCTCCTGCAAGGTCTGGTTCAGCAAGTATTTGGCCTCACGGGCCCGTTGCTTGAAGGCCAGAGCGGTAAACACGTCCCGTCCGCCGGGGTTAATCACCCAGCTGGCCGTGGCCTGCGGTACAAGCCGGGTTTGAAAGACCTGCAAGGTCTGGCTACCAAAAATCTGAATGGCCCCTTGAAAGCGAGACTGGTTATACGTCCCGGTCACATCCGGCAATAAGTCAGAAACGGAGCGGAAAAAGCGGTTGTTTTCCACTTTGGCGTTAATGGTCGAATCCTGCAAGAACAGGTTTTGCTTTTCCACCAGTTTTAACACCGTGGGCAAATCCACCGGATATTCCTGCACCTTGACCACGGATGCCGTCAGAACCTTGTTCAGCAGGGAACGGCCTTCTTCCAGCTTTTGCTCATCAAACAAATGAATGGGCTGCTGCTCCAGCGCCTGAATGTCCTGTGCGGGAGGCGGGGAGGCGTCGGGCAAATTACGATCCGCGGCCCGCTCCTCTGGGGCGTTCTTATTGGCGGGGGTGGCGACGTTTGGCTTTTGTGGCGGGTACACAGATTGAGCCGGGGCCGCTTGCTGAACCGGCCCCCTTTGCGAGACTGGCCCCATTTGCGAGGTCGGCAAGGAAGGCGCCTCCTGAGCAAGCCCCTCAGGAGCAGTAGTCTCAGGGCTTGCCGCAAAACTTCCGGCTGCGTTCGAGAGAAATCCAGCCAGCGCAACCAGACAAAAAAGGCGAAGTGAGAGGACAAGTATCGGCATCAAACGTTCCAACGATAAAGCTTTTAGACAAAATCAGTGATCAGCTATCCTGAGCCCATTGTCCTAGACTATGGCGTATTTGGCAAATAGAACCTGAATTGCGGTAACGCTAATTGAGGTTCGGGCGGGTCGATTCTTCCAGACGCTTCAGATACTGGCCCAGCGCATAGGCCATATCCCCACGGGTCATGGGTTTCAAGGGATTGAGTGAACCGCTGTCATCCACATCAATAAAACCGCTTTTCAGGGCCGTGACCAATGCCTTTCTGGCCCAGCCCGGAATCTGACCGGCGTCGGAATAAGGGGCAAGAATGGTGTCGAGGGTCTCATCGTCGTACTGCTGAACCCCATAAGCCTGCGCCATGATAGACAGAGCCTCGGCCCGGTTAATGTGCTGGTTGGGATAAAAATAGCCGGGGCGGTAGCCCTTCATAATACCCAGACGCATCACGGTTTCAATACTGGGGGCCGCCCAGTGGTTGGCCGGCACGTCCTTCAGGCTCTCCACCTCTTCCACCCCACTTTTCCGGGAGTCCAACTGAAACGCCTTGGTCAGCACCGTGGCCAATTCCGCCCGAGAGAGGGAGCGTTGAGACTGAAAATTCCCCTTGGCGTCGGCCTGCATCCACCCGGCGGCTTGCACCATTTCAATGGCTTTTTCGCGACTGACCCGGGCTTTTGGCACGCGCTGATCCCGCAAGGTCTGGGCGTTTTCAATGGCCTGCGTTTCATCAGGAGTGGATTGCGGCACAGCGGGAGGCTCCTGAGCCAGCGCCAGCAAGCCCATCACTGCCATCCAGGCCATCAGGGATAATACACCCATACTTAACCAACGCTTGCCCGGAACTTGCAGGGATTTCATCTCTAATATCTCTCCAGTTTGAATTTTTCCGACTTTGGAACCGAAAAACGCAACTCAACCCTAATGCGCATCATCCTATCACAAAGTCAACTCCGCTCAACAGGAGAAAAGCGCCATCCAGAACAGGACAGCGCTTTCCACAACTTAATTGAGGGTAGCCCTACACGTCCAGGTTTTTAACCGTGGAAGCGTTGGTCTCGATGAAGTTACGACGGGGTTCTACCCGCTCGCCCATCAGGATGTCAAACATCTTGTCGGCGGTGGCCGCTTCATCAATCTCTACTTTGAGCAAGGTGCGGGTTTCCGGGTTCATGGTGGTGTCCCACAGCTGCTGGGGCATCATTTCACCCAAGCCTTTGAAGCGCTGCAACTGGGTGCCCTTCTTGCCACGCTCTTCCACAAAGAACTTGAGGTCTTCCACAGCCTGAATTTCCCGTTCCTCTTTACCAGCGATCACCAGCAACAATGGGCGTTGTTCGGTAGGCAGGAAAGGTTCCACCTTGGGCCGCAGTTCCCGCAGACGCTCAAACTCCAGACAATCCAGAGACTCCACGGAAATACGCACAAAGGAATCGGCATCGGAGGCGCTGGTCACTTTCTCCGGATCATCAATCAGCAACACGTACCGATCCGTTTCCGGGTGAGACTCCACGCTGAAGGTGTATTTGGGGAACTGGGCCTTCATCTTGCCCAAAAGTCCGTTGGCAGACTCTTCGCTGGCCAATTCAGACGATTCAATCTTGTTCTCCAGCAGCCAGAACAGCAACTCGTTGGGCAGATACCTGAACAGCGGGTAATTCCGGGCCGACAGGTACTTGTTGATATCGGACAACATGGCCTTCAGGCTGTCTTCCTTGACGGAAACCTTGCGATCCTTATCAAACAGCTCCAGACCAGCCACACCCCGATCGGTCATCATGCGGTCCAGTTCCCGATCGTTGTACAGATAGCGCTCTTCCCGTCCAATGCTGACCTTGTACAATGGCGGTTGGGCGATATAGACAAAACCGTTCTCCACCAGGGGGCGGGCGTAACGGAAGAAGAAGGTGAGCAACAGGGTGCGAATGTGCGCCCCGTCCACGTCGGCGTCGGTCATGATGATGATTTTGTGGTAGCGCAGGCGCTCCATGTCAAACTCTTCTTCCGTCCGGGAAATACTGATGCCCAGCGCCTGAATCAGACTTTGAATCTCGGTGTTGTTGTAGATTTTATCCAGACGGGCCCGCTCCACGTTCAGGATCTTGCCTCGCAGGGGCAAAATGGCCTGGAACATCCGGTTTCGGCCCTGCTTGGCGCTACCCCCGGCGGAATCCCCCTCTACAATATAGATTTCGCAACGCTCCGGCTCCCGGTTGGAGCAATCGGCCAGCTTGCCGGGCAAAGTACTGCTTTCCAGGACGGTCTTGCGGCGGGTCAATTCACGGGCCTTCCGGGCGGCTTCACGGGCCTGTAAGGCCAACACCGCCTTGGAGACAATCAGCTTGGCGTGCTTGGGATTCAGCTCCAGCCAATCTGCCAATTTGTCACTCATGACGTTTTGTACAATACCCTGTACTTCACTGTTGCCCAGCTTTTCCTTGGTCTGGCCCTCAAACTCGGGATTGGGCACCTTCACGCTGACAATGGCGCTCAGACCTTCCCGAATGTCATCACCGCTCAGGTTGGCTTCATTGTCTTTAATGACGTTATTTTTACGCCCGTATTCGTTCACAATGCGGGTCAGGGCGTTGCGGAAACCGGTCAGGTGGGTGCCGCCGTGGTGGGTGTTGATGTTGTTGGCAAAACTCAGCACCGTCTCCGAGTAAGAATCGGTGTACTGAATGGCCACTTCCACCTGCACCCCGTCCCGGGTGTCTTCCACGTAAAAGGGCGGGTCAAAAATCACTGTTTTGTTTTCGTTCAGGTAGGAGACGTAGCTGCCAATCCCGCCCTCGTAATGGTAAACCTCGGTCTTGTCACTCTTTTTATCGGTGAAAACCAGCTTCAGGCCCTTGTTCAAAAAGGCCATTTCCCGCAAGCGGGTGGAAATCACGTCACAATCAATAACGGTGGTCTCAAAAATATCGGCGTCCGGCCAAAAGCTGGTGCGGGTGCCGGTGATATGGGCCTCGCCCACCTTTTCCACATCGTGCTGGGGAACGCCCCGCACGTAGGATTGCTTCCAGGTGGCCCCTTCCCGGTAGACTTCCACCACCATTTTTTCGCTGAGGGCGTTTACCACAGAGGCGCCCACGCCGTGCAAGCCCCCGGAAACCTTATAACCACCATCCCCGAACTTGCCCCCGGCGTGCAGGACGGTATGCACAATCTCCAAAGCGGACTTGCCGCTATCGGCCTTGACGGAAACCGGAATGCCCCGGCCATTGTCCTGCACGGTCACGCTGTCATCTTCGTTCACCGTGATCTGGATTTCAGTGCAATACCCGGCCAAGGCCTCATCCACGGAGTTATCCACGATTTCGTAAACCAGGTGATGCAGGCCCCGCTGGCTGGTAGAGCCAATGTACATACCGGGCCGCAACCGAACCGCTTCCAGCCCCTCCAGTACTCGGATTTGATCGGCGCCATAAGAAGACTGGGATTGGGTCATAGTGGGAACGCTCTCTATCATGGACGGTATCCTGTGATTTTATCGCAACCAGGGTGGCCGGTCGCAAAAAACGGCTGATTACCATTGGGATTGACTTCTAAAGAACGACGAGTAAACGCGGTCTCATAGTTGCGGGTCACCGGTGGCCTCAACGACGAAGTCCAAAGACAAAGCTCAAATCGGACTCATCATCATGGCATGGCCAGTCAAAGCGGACTCAAACCGAACAATTATGAAGCCATCAACCTTTTGGCAGGTACGATTATAACACGGGCACCCGGCAATCCCAAGGTGGGCCAAACGCAATTGTAACAAGGCGTTTCACAATGGCCGCCGATTTTAACCGGTTTTTTTCACCGCTTTTCCCGCGCGGGGCTTCACATCCACCTTGCAGCAAAAATCGGCCACCGGGCAAACCTCACAATGGGGGCCAATGGGACGACAGATTTGCTGACCGTGCAGCACCATCATGGTGTTAATCACGCTCCAGTAGGGGCCGGGCAAAATCTGGCGCAGCACCATTTCCGTTTCATCGGGGGTTTTCGTCTGCACATAGCCCAGCCGGTTGCAGATGCGATGCACATGGATATCCACGCAAATGGCGGGCAACCCGTGCCCAAGACCCACCACCAGATTGGCCGTTTTTCGCCCCACCCCTTTCAGGGTCAGGAGTTCCTCGATGGTTTTGGGCGTGGCTCCGGCAAAATCGTCCAGCAGCTTCTGGGAAAAATCCAGAATACTCTGGGCCTTGGTTTTGTAGAAGCCCACCGGGTAAATCAGCTCGGCGATTTGGGAAACGGGCAGTTGCACCATTGTTTCAGGCGTATCGGCATGAGCGAACAGGCGTTCGCTGGCGGGCATGGTCACTTCATCCTTGGTTCGCAAACTGAGGACGCAAGCCACCAGCACCTTGTAAGGGTCATGCTGGGTCAACTCCCCCATGGGATGGTAGTGATAGGTGTGGGTCAAGGTTTCCAAAACCTGACACATGGTGTGGGTGTCCATGGGGCAGGCGGATGCGGACGTTACTGCCTTTGGGGCCGACGGGGCCTTGTCCGCACGAGCTGAACCCTTGGCAACAGGCGCTTTAGCCGATTTTTTGGAAGCGGTCTTTTGAAGCGATGACTTTGAATCGGGCTTGGGCGATTTTGGGGATTTGGACTGGGTGGGCATAACCGGTGCCTCTGGAACTTACCAACACGCCCCTATTCTATGCCAAAGGCACTGGCAAAGCCCTAGTTACACTTGGGCACGTTGGCCACCCACTGATTGGGATTGACCGGCAAGCCGCTGGCGTATAGCCCCCAATGCAGGTGAGGCCCGGAAGCAAATCCCGTAGAGCCCACATAGCCGATGGTCTGGCCTTTTTTGACCGTTTCTCCCGGCTTTACGGCCAGCCTGGACATGTGAATGTACACCGAGCCGATGCCTTGTCCATGATCCAGCCCCACGGTGCCCCCGTGCAAGCGGTACATAGTCGCGATTTTCACCACGCCAGCGGCGGTGGCCTTGATCGGTCGCCCCGCGGGAGAACGCAAGTCCACGCCCTTGTGATAATCCCCGGTCGACACCCCATTGTGGTAACGCTTCACCCCAAACGGGGAGTTCTGGCAATCCACGGTGGGACTGACAAAGGGCTCTTCCCAGTAACGCACCGGACTGACGGTGTCTTTCAGGGCCTGAATGGCTTCCAGCTCACCGGGTAAGGGTTGAAGTCCAGCGGTGCCTTTGCTTACAGAAACATTCTGGGTTTTATAGCGGCCATCCTGAATGGTGATATCCGTTGTTTTTACCGGTACCCCGGCGGCATTGTAAATGGAAAGCGGGTACACCCCGGGTTTTTCATACACGGAAACCGGCAACAGGGCCAATAATTGGCCATCGGGCTGGCTGAACAGTCGTGCTTTGCGTCCGGCCAGCGTGGCATAAGCGTAATCGTTGGTGCCCAGTTGCATGCCGGTGGCGTGTTGCAGGGTCACTTTCAACACTTCCCCCTGTTTCACCGTGCTGGTCGATTTCAATTGAAGGCCTTGAGCGGCGTTGGCGGGCCCGGCGCTGCTGGCCACGGCATGGGTAGCCCAGGGCTTGGCGGAAGGGTGCGCCTGGCTGGCAGCCGGAGTCCATTCCCCCGCATCATTCGAGGCGCCCGGCAAGGGCACCGGCTGAGACTGGGCCAACCAGGAACCGGCCAGTAAAACCATTAAAGCCAGCGGCAACACACCATATCGTTTTACGCCCAAAACACACGCTCCCAACTATTGAATACGGCCATCGGTCCAAGGCTGGCGCAAACCAGAAAGACCTTTCTACTTATTATAACGAGGCCACTCCCATCCAGCCAAGCGTGAACCTGTCCCCGGTTTGTAGTACCATAGGGCCCACGGCCGATACGGGCAAACAACCCTCAGGCCTGTTGCCCAGTGTCCATCCCTCATTCGATTCCCTCCCTCACCCCCTGTTTAATAAGGATTTCCCCATGTTTGTTGATAAGGCTACCATTCACATAATGTCCGGCTCCGGCGGTAACGGCATGGTGGCCTGGCGACGGGAAAAATACGTGCCCTTTGGCGGCCCGGCGGGAGGGGACGGCGGTCGGGGCGGTGATGTCTTTATCGAGGCCACCAGCGACCTGAATACCCTGATGGACTTTAAATACATGTCCATTTTCAAGGCCGAAGACGGGGAAAAGGGCGGCATTAAAAACATGCACGGCAAAAACGGCAAAGATCTGACCATTCGGGTGCCCTGTGGCACCATCATTCGAGACGCCGACAACGGCGACGCCATCGCCGACCTGCGAGAACCGGGCGATCGGGTACTGGTGGCCGCCGGTGGCCGGGGGGGACGAGGGAACTCCCGCTTTACCTCCTCCAAGCGTCAGGCCCCCCAGTTTTCGGAACCGGGCGAACCAGCCATTGAGCGCAATCTGGAACTGGAGTTAAAACTTTTGGCTCAGGTGGGCATTATTGGCCTGCCCAACGCCGGAAAATCCACCCTTATCAGTGTGATCAGCGCCGCCAAACCCAAAATCGCCGATTACCCCTTCACCACGCTGGTGCCCAATCTGGGTGTGGTTAAAAAACCCAACGGCGATGGCATTGTGGTGGCCGACATTCCCGGTTTGGTGGAAGGGGCCAGCGAAGGCATTGGCCTGGGGCATGAGTTCTTACGCCACGTGGAGCGCACCCGCCTGCTGCTGCATCTGGTGGATCTGTCCGCCCCGGAGGATACCATTATTCCCAACTTTGATTTAATCAATACCGAACTGGCCAAGTACAGCCAAAGGCTGGCCCAAAAGCCGCAGGTGGTTGTGCTTTCTAAAATAGACGCCGTGCCTGAAGAGGTACTGGAGCATTACCGGGCGGAACTGGCCCAGAAAACCCAGGGACTGGTCTTTGCCATTTCCTCGGTCACCCATCAGGGCATTGATCCGCTGCTGCACCACGTGTTCCGCATGCTGGAAGAACTGCCGCCGGATGAGGAAGTGGTTCCTCTGGTGGCCGACTTACGGGCCTTTGACAACGATGACAGCCACTTTGAGATTCATCGCAAAGGCAAAGTCTTTAACGTGGTCAGCGGAAAAATCGACCGTCTGTTCAGCGTGACGGACATGAAAAACCGGGAAGCCTCCCAGCGCCTCATGAACATCATCAAGGCCATGGGCGTGTACAAGGAACTGGCCCGCCAAGGCGCCGAAGAGGGGCACATTGTGCAAATGGCCGGACTGGAATTTGATTACTACCCGGATGATGAAGACGCCATGGCCCTGCCCCTCTCGCTTGAAGATTAAAAGGCACTTCTTACAAGCCTCGCCGGAACCCGGGTTAAGCACTTCCTGCATTCAGCAGGGCATTGCGATTGTCCAGCTCCAGAATGACCCGAATCAGCAGATAGGCCACCTGAATGGCCAGCACGGAGACGCCCCCCGCCGGGTGCAAGCCCACCGACTGTCGGCCAGCGGACCCTCCCCCATCAGAAGCAGGCTGATTTATCGAACGCTGATTTACTGAACCCTGAGAAGAGGCTGCCTCCGTAGTCACCGGGTCACCCTTGCCCCCCTGAGCATTGCGCTCACTGGCGTTGGGGGCGAACAGCAAACGAATGGGCATTGAACCCGAAGCGGCTTCTTGCAGACCCGTTTCAATGGCTTGCAGGTAAGGCCCCGCTGCGGCCTCGTGCGACATCACGGCCTGCCAATGACCGGCAGGCTTGTCGGCGTCCGGCAAAATCACCGCCCGAAAGGCGCCCAGAGTCAGGGTCTCCACATACACCACCAGTTGGGGCTCAACCGATTCGGATCGCCCTTCAGCCCCTTCCTCCGGGGTTTCAAAGCGCAGGGTAAAGGCTTGCGGCGGATGCAATGGGTAAAAGGGCAGGTACAGGGTGACCGTGGCATCCAGGGTCCCTTGCGGCCCCTGCCTGATTTTATCGGCCAGCTCGCCCAGCCCCTGCATCAGCGTGCCGACATCCCCCAAGCCCGCCATGGCCGAGGGATTCCCCTGCAACAGTTTCAGTAATTTCTGCTGGGCCGTATCCACCCGCCCTTGCAAAAAATCCTGCAAGGCCTCCAGCGGTACTTTGGCTTCTTCCTGCGCCAGCGCTTCCAGCAAGGCCTGCCCCACTGCCGGTTCCTGCTCCGACAACAGGGCCAACAGCTGAATCATGTCCTTGGGCAACTGAAACAAATTTCGCAGCAATCGGGCCAAGTCCTCGGCAGGCAAGGGCAGATTCCCAGCCATCAGGGCCGCCAAAGGCAAAGTTCCGGCAGGCAAAGCCGACCCTGCGGGCCGGGTATAATTCCCCGGACTGACGCCCTCCGGATGAGCAGGCCCCCCAGTGGACTGGAGTCCCTCCCCCTGGGCGGGGCCCCGGGACTGATAGGACGACTGTCCGGGTGGTCTGAAGTTAGGGCCAATAAAACTCACAAGCGAAGGAACTCCAGATTCGTCATTGAGACGAGGTATTGAAACGTCGACATCCGTTACCGCCCGAAGCGGGCCGCACTGATCCAGTATCGGCCAACCCGTTCAAAAGTTGAGCCCGCTTTATGCGGAGGCGTCTCGATTTACCCGAAAGAGGTCCCCGGACGTGCGGGCAGCCCAGACAGTCTGTCGATTGGAATCATAGCGGAATCATAATGACCGTCTACCCAAAAGGCTGTTCAGAATCAGGGCAGGTGCGATATGCTGGTTGCGGAGACGATCAACCCGGCCCCTGGACTGACCGGCCAGCCGGGGCAGGAGGCGGAGGCCCATACTTGTGATCCAGCGTATCAGCGCTTGGCAGAAACAGCTTTTGGTAAAAACCATGAGAGAACACAACCGGCCATCCAGTCTGGCAGCCGCCACTGTCCTGCGCACAGCCATGCCGGCGGCACTCCTTGTGCTTGGCTGCGTGGGCCTTTTTGCCTTAATGGCCTGCACCCACAGCCAAAGCGCCCCCACCTTCTCCCAAATTCAGCAGAGGGGGCAACTGTGGGCGGGGGTCCACTACAACAGCCATCCCTTTGCTTACCTGAGCGCTGAGGGCAGGCCACAAGGCTTTGATATTGACCTGCTGAAAGAAATCACCCGGCGACTTCTGGGAAACGCCGAGGCCGTGCGTTTCCATCAGGTCTTTGCCTCCACCCGGCTGATGGCCCTGAATACCGGCAGCCTTGACCTGGTGGCCGCCACCCTCAGTATTACCCCCGAACGGGCCACACTGATGGACTTCAGTGAGCCCTACTTTGTGGCCCAACAGATCGTGATCGTCCCAAAGGCCAGCCCGGCAAAACACCTGAGCGATCTGCGCCATAAAACGATCCTGCTGGTGGCAGGCACCACCAGTGAAGCCACCATTCGAGCCCGCCTTCCACAGGCCCGATACCGAACCTTCCCCACCCTTAGCGAGGCCTTGAGCGCCTTTAACGCCAAACAGGGAGAGGCCCTGAGCAGTGATGACGCCTTGCTCCATGGCTTGCTCTCAGAGCGATGCGATGTTCGGCGCTTACCGGAAACCCTGTCCCAGGAGCTTTACGGACTGGCTTTTCGCAAAAGCGGCCACCCCCATCAGTCCGACAGCCTGAAACAAAGCGTCAATCAGGCCCTTCAGGCCATGCGGGCTGACGGCACCCTGAAGCGCCTGACAGTCCGCTGGAAGCTGGAGTCGCAACCACTCAAGTCCTGCGCCCTCCCACAAGCGCCCTAGATTTTGAAAAACCACTTGAGAATAATTCTCAACCTTGCTATGATAGATCCAGATTCGATCAATAATATGTCTTTTGGGCAAGCCGTGTGGCAATGCCCCCCATCCGATTCAACCCCGCCTTCTTTTCACACAGAAAAGAACCCGGTTTTCATATACGTAGTGAGGACAATCTGAATATCCAGCCAAGCCCGCGAGATCTCTTGCCGGGGCTGGCCTCCGCTTTCAGCGAATCAGCTTTCACGCAATCTTTCAAGTTAATTGCGGGCATGACCTGACCTGCCTGTCTCTCTTGGGCTGACTGCCGCTTTTCTTGCAGTCTGCTTTCCCTATGTGCCGCCTTCCTTTCCCATAAAGGAGCCTGTATGTCCCACCGACCGCACAACACCCCGGCAAGCCCCACTCAGGCCCAGCAGTTCCTGGAGCGGATGCGGCAGATGGGCCCAGGGGCGGCGCAGATCTTTCGGGAAATATACGCGCAAGCCCCTCATGGCCACAGCCCCACGCTGCCCAGAGGGCACCATGTTCGCCACGCCATGATAGCCGCCCTGACCCATCCTGAAATCGCCTACTGGTGCCGCATGAATCTGGCGGTCCGGGTGGCCCGCAAGCTGGCCCAGACCACAGGGCAACACACCACCCTGCAGCGGCTGGATCAAACGCTGGAGGCCTTTCATCGGGCGGCGGACGCCTTTTCCCTCAGGCAACCCCTGACAACAGCCCTCCACCGACCCCGCCCTCAGGCCGTTTCCTCCCATCTCCCCTTGCAAGCGCTCCCGGTGGGAGTCGGGTTAGCGCCTGAGGAGATCAGCCTTGTCCAACGATTCAAAAGCCAGATCGTACCCGGGCTGGTCCAGCGCATTCGGGCCGGAGGCATTGCCTGAGGGAATGCCTGAGGGAATGCCTGAGGCAATGATACGCTCCCGGAATCCGAACAAATGCACCGCATGACTGAAACGGAATGACACACGACACCCCACAAAGGCCAAAACAGGCCCCTGTCATACAGGGAGCCCGTTCAGGCGTATTTTAAACCTAGTTCCAGTTGGCCAGATAGCTGGGGTCGGTGGTGGTGGTGGTTAAGGTAATGGCCGAAGACTGTGGCGTAATACCAGCCAGTTGACCACCGGTGGTAAAGCGACCGTTGGCGAACTGCCAGAAGGTTATCCGTCCCTGGGCACCGGCCCCGTCGGGATCCAGGTTGAAGGTAACCGCGTGGGTGGTGGTGGTTCCGTTCAAGGTCTGGGCAGTATCCCATTGGAGTACCCCCCCGTTGTGCAGGAGCATGCAGGGCAAGGTAGCGCTACAGGTCTGCAAGGCCTGCCCAGTGGTGGCCGCACTGGGCGTACCGGAAGTGGTGGTGGACACATAGTTAAAATATTGAGTCAAGTCACCAGGGGCAACCGTGTTGGCCACCCCGTTATTCAGCGTGTAGGTGGAAAAACCCGCTGAAATCATGGAGGCCACTTCCTTGGCGATGGCCGTGTTCTGCCCGTTGGCCGAAGAGGTCAGAATTTTAGGAATGGTAAAAGTGGCAATAACCCCCAAAATGGCCAGAGAGATTAACAGTTCCGCCAAAGTGAAACCTTGTTGACGCTTAAACTGGTTCATGAAACAAATACCTCCAAAAAATGTTGTCAAAGATGTAACGCCTAATCCCAACTTACTGTATAGTCTAGCGTTCTTGCGCCAGTTTGGATAAATCCCGGGCTGTATTGAGCCCAAAAATCCACCAAACAATCTAGGCTCGCTAGAACCGGGAACAGCAATCAGGCGGACATCCACTCCAGTATCTTTCGGGGTACAACGGTTCAGGCGTTCGTGGATTGACCAGCAAGACCGGCTGTAAGGTTGATCCCCCCACCAGTCTGGCAAAATCGCCAATACAATGAAACACAATCTGAACATTCAGACTGTCCAGTATGGCCTTCTCAAACACGTGAACGGGCAAACTGTCCGCGGTAAGCTCAATACCCACATCACGGGACAACAACCGTTGCACAGAGCCTGAGGTAGAATCCAGCAGCGTGCGCCCCAGGATTTTACCAGTCACCGTGGCGCACAGCACCCAGCCAAGCACCAGCAAGTAGGCGATGGGCAGGGATTCAAGCTGATGAAAAACAGTCATTGGGGTTGATTGATCTCCGACAATTGGCTCCGGTAATCAGTGCTGTCCGTGGGAAGTTTATTGTTTTGTGAATGTATCGTGTCGGGTTGGAAAAAACTGAAGTGCGGACTGACCCCTTCGTTACAATCCTTTACATAAGCTCCGTTGAAGCATCATTTCTTAGGGGCAGCGGGCGCTGCGGGTGGCGTTGTGGTTGGCGTAACCGGGGTACCCGGTGCTTTGGGACTCCCACTGGCAACGGCGCCCGGGGGAGTTTCAGCGGTCGCAGGCGGGGCCACCGGGGCAGCCATCTCCACGGAGAAGTAATTGGCCCCGAACTTGCGCTCCAGCATCTGGATTTGTCCTTTGGCCTTGGCCCCGTAGGGATTGCTCATGTACCCCTGGGCCAGGTATTGAAACATTTCAAAGGCATCGTTATAAGCCTCCCGCTCGGAGAAGAGCGTGCCTGCCTGATACAGGGGCTTGGCCAACATGGGGTTTTGCGGGTACTGCTCCATCAAGTCCAGCAATTTGTATTTAATTTCCACCAGCTTGCCCGCCTCCTCAGGAGACAGCAACCCCCGCCCCTGAATGCGCATCATCAGCCTGGTCAAATCAGTGGCCAGCGGGGTGAGTCCTTTTTGCAGCTCCGCTTCAGCGGCCTTCGCCTTGGCCTCAGCCTCCGCCGCCGCCTGCGCAGCCGGATCTACCTTGGCAGCCTTCTTTTTGGCTTCGGCGGTCAAATCCGGGGCCGCTGTCCATACCAGACAGGCCAACAGAAGCAAAGCGGCGCTTTTATGTCTAAAACCCAACGGACTTGGCATCAGGTAAACTCCTTCGTTCAACCGATCGGGGACCAGATAACCCGGTTATCGGTAGGAGGGGGAAAACCTTGAGGGCAAGTTGGCTCCATCAAATGGAGGATCTTCAAACAGGCAGGCGCCCCCTGATTTCAGGCAACCGGCTCATCGGGAAACCAACCCAAGAAACTAAGCCAAAAGGAAAGGCCCCAACCGGCTTTGCCGATGAGGCCTATTGGCAATCCACAGGAGTTTTTTTGGATATTGAGACCCCTTTACCTGAAAGAGGCCCCAAACCGATCGCGCAGTTCTAGCGCAAAAAAGCGGCGGACGGGGAATCGAGCAGGCTTTGAGCCAGTTCGTCCGTATTGATATTGCGCAGGTACTCGTTAATTCTGCCGTTATCCAGCAAATTCTTGATTTGGGCCACTTTTTCGCCATCAAAGGGAACCTGAATGCGCTGGGCCAGGCGGCTGAAACGCATCACTTCCTTGTCCTTTTCATAGGCTTTTCTGGCCTCATCCGAAATGGTGGCCTCATCCAGCAGCTTGCCCAGGCCTGCGGACTGTCCCTCCCGAGCCGACTCCAGGTTGGTTTTCTCCACGGACTGCTGCCGATCAACGTTCAGCAGACCATTGTCCTGAATTGGATTGGATTTCCCTGAAATACTATCAACCATAACTTCCTCGCTTATCCCTGTGGTTTGCGTGAACCCGGGTATGTCGAACGGAGTGCCATCCACATCGCTTTGTTCGTTACACTCCTAGTATGACAAAGGCGGCCCCCGATTGCATTGATCCGCAGATCAATTCCGCCCCGACCCAATGGTTGATTTTCAGTTCGACTTTTCAGAAAAGAGTCCTGCCATCAATGGATCTGCAAAGGCCGTGGATCGGCCCTCCGGCGCTGTAATATAAAAAGCATTGTTCCGCTGAGGCGAATTTCACCCTCCATCTTCTACAGGAGCCCGTGCCTGTGCCTCTTTGACTCCATTGTTCAGTGGATGAGCCAGTGCGGCAACCAAGGCCATACTGCCTATAGAATCCACATAAACCACCTCGTTTGTCCCTAAAAGGCTCAAGCCATTGGCTTTGGGTCTTTTTCCCTTTTTAAAAAGGCTGCTCTTGAGCCCCATCCACGTGTTTGCTGCCGCAAACGCGCTTGGCTTTCCGGCTCAGGTTACTGTTTTCGCACTCCTACAGACACCCGTCGCTTTTTGAAGTTTGCACAGGCCTACCTGCACGCTTCAGCCAATACACTGGCCCTGAGCATCAAACTCCTGAACAGAGCAAAGCGCAAGTGCCTCAAGCCCGGGAGTAAAGCCTCCTTGGGCAAGGCTGTATCGCCTCAAGCCTTGCGATCAAAGCGAGGGTCCTGCCGCACGGTCTTCACCAGCTGATGGTGACTTTGCACCAGCCGCTGCAAGTCTTGCTGCAAATCGTCAAAGGCCTCACTGGTCCGGTTCAGGTCATTCAGGATCATGTCTGCGCCATGAGCGTCCATTTCGGTAGAGCGAATCCGGGTGAGCAGGCTTTGATGGGTCTCTTTCCCCTGCATGGCGGCAATGTTCATCATGTTCACCAGCTTCAGCGTTTGGGCCATGTAGGCTTGCGTACTGTGAATGGCCTGTTGATATGCGAGCTTGGTTAATTCGCCCCTGACAGCCGGTTTCCGCTCCCCTCTGGGGGATCGCTCCAGAGACTCACTGCGTCTGGAGGACAGGGACACATCGCTACCAAAGGGGCTGCCAATAGAAGCGACCGGAGAGCCCAACAAGAATCGACTGGTCCGCAGGGTCTCCTGACTATGATGTCCCCCAAACCGAAGCGCGTTACCCAAAGTAATCATTGCCAAACCTCCTGATACAAACAGAGAAAAACCAATTCAAAGACGACGTTCCAGCCAGCCCGGTTCTCGCATCAGCCGCCAGAGGAAAGGACTTCATGGGGTGCCATGCGCTGTCCCTCGAACCTGTACCTTCCAGGACACTGGACTTGAAGACCGGGATTTGCACACTGGGATTTGAAACAGCGTTTTTAGAGGGGATTCCACTTGAAGCACGAGCCTTGAAGCTGGACTCTTGATCATCAACCATTGATCGACAACTACCGATCAATAACCATCGTGCGCGCCGTTTTTGCAGATTAAGCCTACATATTAAAGTAGGCGTACCTGCCGAGGTGTGTCTACCAATTCATTAATTGGTAGACAAAAGAATGAACCCAGAAAAAGGGAAGGATACACGAACACGAAAAAAAGTGGCGGAGCGGGGGAGATTCGAACTCCCGGTTGGCTTTAGACCAACACAGTCTTTCCAGGACTGCACCTTAAACCACTCGGACACCGCTCCAACAGAGGGTTTCCCTGGGAAGGGACGGAAGCGTTTAAAAAAACGTTTCCACAACCTGTGGATGAAACTATACCCAAAGGCATTTAAAATGTACACTCCCAAATTCTGAAAGTTCTGATTGAGGCTTCCCGTTTTCTATGGGCGGATTTTTCGCTATACTCCGCTCATGATGAGTAACCTTGACGCCCCCACCCCCATGGCTTCCGCCGAACAAACGATAGAGAGCCTGCGCCAGCAGCTGAACCGACACAATTACCTGTACTACGTACTGGATCGCCCGGAAATTGACGATGCCACCTACGATCGGCTCTACCATCAGCTGGTGGCCCTGGAGCAGCAAAATCCAGCGTTAATCACCCCGGACAGCCCCACCCAGCGGGTGGGCGATGCCCCCCTGAAGGTCTTTGAAACCGTCAAACACCCGGTGCGCTTGTACAGTCTGGATAATGTCTTTTCCGAAGCCGATCTGATCGCCTGGGAAAAGCGGGTGGAAAAATTACTGGACAAGCCGGATAGCGCCATCGACTACGTGGCGGAGCTGAAAATCGACGGGCTGGCCGTCACCCTGCTGTATGAAAACGGGCATCTGGTGCGGGGAGCCACCCGTGGGAACGGCACGGAAGGCGAAAACATCACCAGCAACCTGAAAACCATCAAGAGCATTCCCCTGAAAATCCCGGTCACCGGAGATTCAACAGTCCCTGAGCGGGTAGAGATTCGGGGAGAGGTCTTCATGCCCAAGGAGGCCTTCATCCAACTGAATCAGGAGCGCAATTTGCGGGGCGAGCCGGAATTCGCCAACCCCCGCAACGCCGGGGCGGGTTCAGTAAGGCAACTGGACCCTCGCATCACCGCCAGCCGCAATCTGGACGCCTTTTTTTACGGGGCGACTGTTTTAGAAGCAGGCCAAGCGCCGCTGCCCAAAACCCATTGGGCCATGCTGGAAACTTTGAGCGGGTGGGGGTTTAAAACCAACCCCGGCAAGCAGCACTGCCAAGGCCTTCAGGAGATCATGGCCTTTGTGCGTCACTGGGATCAGGCCCGTCGGGAACTGTCTTTCGCCACCGATGGGGTGGTGGTCAAGGTCAACACCCTACGCTGGCAGGACGAATTGGGCTACACGGCCAAAAGCCCCCGCTGGGCGGTGGCCTTCAAGTATGTGCCCGAGGTTCAGGAAACCCGGGTACTGGAGATTGAGTTCAGCGTGGGCCGCACGGGCGTGATCACTCCGGTGGCCATTATGGAACCGGTGTTGATTTCCGGCTCTACCGTGCAACGAGCCACCCTGCACAACTTTGAAGAGTTGGCCAAAAAGGACGTGCGCCCGGGCGACACAGTCAAAGTACAAAAGGCCGCTGAAATTATCCCGGAAGTAATTGAAGTGGTGCTGGAAAAGCGTCCCGCCTCTGCGCATGAACCGGTTCTGTCACCAACAAACTGCCCGGTCTGTGAGGCCCCCGTGGTTGCGTTCCCCGGGGAAGTGGCCCTGCGTTGCAACAACCCCAGCGGATGCCCGGCTCAAATCTTGCGTCGCTTGCAGCACTGGGTCAGTAAAGGGGCGCTGGATATAGACGGCGTGGGCCCCGCCCTGCTGGAGCAACTGGTGGAAAGTGGTCTGGTGGAATCCCCGGCGGATTTGTATAAATTAAGCGTGGATGACTTTTTAACCCTGGAGCGCATGGCCCTGAAATCCGCGGAAAACGCCTACAGCGCCATCCAAAAAAGCAGAGAGCAACCGCTGGCCCGCCTCATTAACGGGCTGGGCATTCGGCACGTGGGACAGGAAACCGCCATATTGCTGGCCCAAACCTTCGGCAGCATTTCCGCTATCAGTGAGGCCTCCCTGGAAACGCTGACCCAGATCCCGGGTGTGGGCGAGAAGGTGGCGGAAAGCATCGTGGTCTTTTTCGCCGATGCGGGCAACCAGCAACTCCTGACCCAACTGCGGGACTTTGGCTTTTCTCTGCAAGAAACCCAGAATAATTCAGGATTGGGAGCAACCTCCACCCGCTTTCAGGATCAAACCTTTGTGCTGACTGGCACCCTGCCCTCGCTGTCCCGTCAGGAGGCCAGCGATTTGATTCGGGCCCACGGCGGCAAAATTTCGGGCTCCGTCAGCAAGAAAACCGACTACGTGCTGGCCGGAACCGAAGCGGGCTCCAAGCTAGCCAAAGCGGCGCAACTTGGTGTTAAAATAATAAGCGAGTCAGACTTACTGGCCATGCTGGATTCAGTCGCCACAGAAGGCGCTTCCTGAGTGGTCCGACTCATCCAACCCGTCCCTTTTCCCCATCCGTAAAGCGTTCCTCCGGCACCGAAAAGAGTTAATGCCAATTCTTGGCCAACCACAGTGACCGGCAGGTAAATTGGAGAAACCATTCATGCACGTATTTCACTTCCGGGGGCTTTCCAGCGTCTTGGTGTTCTTGTTGGCCATTTTGGGCATTGTGCTGGTATTTCTGGCCCTCCCGGCCTCCTTCATGATGGTTCTGTGGAACGCTCTGGTTTTTGAAGGGGTCAAAGGCCCTGAAATCAACCTGTATCAAGGATTCTTGCTGTGGGGGATTGTGCTGGTCATCCTGAAAATGGTCTTCAAGCCGGAAATCCAGCTGGAATTCGTGAAACCCAACGCCAGCAAAGCTGGCAAATCAGCCAAGGACGCCACCGCCAAATCCCTGGATTCTCCCGTGGCGGCCCCGCTGGAAACGCAGGCTGATGAGTCTCAGGCATCAAGCCCGGAGCCAAAGTCTCCCAAACACTAGCGACTGGGTTTGAAAAACCGAGCATTGTCCTGTGTTCAACTCAGAGATGCCTCGGGTATGCTGTTTCTGGATTGTACGAACCGGTTTTTGTAACTGTTTGTATCGGTTTGTATCCGTGATCATTGGCCTTTTAAGCTGCTACTCGTATCGCAAATAGTGGCAGGGCGTACAATAGAAACAGGGCAATTCTGAATCACGCTCACCCACAGGAGATTTCCACTTGGCTTCTATCTGGCAGTTCCGAGACCATATCCACCAATCAGGCACCCCATTCCCCCAAGAGATTCTGGACGCTACGGAAGGCTCACCCCTTCTTGCCCAATTGCTGGCCAACCGGGGCTTACGCACCCCGGATGACATTCGGGCCTTTTTAAACCTGCAAGATTATCAACCCACCAGCGGCTGGGCCCTGCCGGATATGGAGCCCGCCGTCAACCGCATCCTCAAGGCTATTGAGGCTCAGGAGCCCATCCTCATTTACGGGGATTTTGATGTGGACGGCATTACCGGGACGTCTGTACTGTATGAAACGCTGAAAAAGCACCTGAAGGCCAACGTCAGCTTTTATATCCCGGATCGGGCCACAGAAGGACACGGTTTAAACACCGCGGCGCTGGTTCGCCTGACCAGCTCCCGCAAACTCAAGCTGGTCATCACCACGGACACCGGCATTACCAACTTTCCGGAAGTCAGCCTGCTCAACGGGCTGGGTGTGGACACCATCGTCACCGATCACCACGCCCTGCCGGAAAATTTGCCCCCGGCGCTGGCCAATATCAACTCTCAACGGCTTTTGACGGAAGTGGATGCCAACCACCCCATGGGGCACCTGTGCGGCGCCGGGGTGGCCTATAAACTGTGTGAAATTCTGCTGGAAAAATCCATGCCCGCCGATGAAGCCCAACGGGCCGCCGAAAGCCTGCTGGACATTGTGGCCGTAGGCACGGTGGTAGATATGGTGCCGCTGGTGCATGAAAACCGCTGGCTGGTGTACCGGGGCTTGCAGGTTCTGAACCGCAGACAGCGTCCCGGCTTTAACGAAATCCTGGAGCAGGCGGGAGCCAAGGCCGACGCCCCCATTACCAGTGAGACGCTGGGCTTCACCATTGGCCCCCGCTTGAATGCCTTAGGCCGGCTGGAACGGGCCGATCAGGGGGTGGAGCTGATTACCTCGCAAGACCCGGAGCGCATCCGGGTCATTGCCGCCCACTTGGAGTTTTTAAATCGCAAGCGCCGGGATCTCTGCGATCAGACCTATCTGGAAGCCGAAGCGCATTTGCAAAAAAGCGGCGGTCTGGATGACAAACGGGCCATCATACTGGCCAGCCCGGACTGGAACCCGGGTATCATCGGCATTGTGGCTTCCCGGCTGATTGAAAAGTACCATGTGCCGGTGTTCATGATGGTGGTCGATGAGAGCAAGGCCGAGGTGCGCTGTTCGGCGCGCTCGATTCCGGGGTTTCACCTGCATGACGAACTGTTGGCCCTGGAGCGCTACTTTTTGGGGTTTGGCGGCCACGCGGGAGCGGGTGGCTTTGCCCTGAAGCTGGATCGACTAGAGGCCTTCAAGCGAGACTTGCACCAGATCTGCCAAGCCAAAATTACCGAGGAACAGATGCGCCCGTCAGTGGAAGTGGACGCCAAGCTGGTCTGGAGCCAGGTTAATCCCCACCTGCTCACGCTCATCGACAAGCTGGCCCCCTTTGGCATGGCAAACCCGTCGCCCAAATTCGTGCTGGAGAATGTGAATGTGGCCGCCCAACGCTTTATGGGCGAGGACGAACGGCATATCAAGCTGGTGCTGGCCAATCCAAACGGCCAAAAAGGGGAATCCAACACCCCGCTGGAGGCCATCATCTGGAACTTTGGCCGCAAAGAGCGCTTTGACGCCCGAGCCCCCTACAGCTTTGTAGTGGTTCCGGGGCTCAACAGCTTTAATGGCACCACCAAAGTCCAGTTGATTATTGAAGATTACAAAACCGATCAGGCCGCCAGACTCAGTACCGAAACCCAAAACGCTCCGGCAATTGAGCCCGCCCAAACAGCCGTCCAGCCAGCCAAGGTGGCAGCCCTCAAGCCCGAAGTGACAACGATCGTTAAAACCGTCCCCTCACAGGCAGAGTCCGAGAGCCAACCCAGCGGGCCCCAATGGATTGATCACCGGGGGCGGGAATCCATTGATGTGTTCATTGGGCAATTGATGCTGCCTTTGCAGGATCAACGCAGCGTTTTGATCTATCACGAGGGTAAAAAGCCGGATATTCCCTTCCTGAATGAAAGTCTACTGAAAACCCGCACTCAATTAACCCCAGCTCAGGAACTCATTTTGTGGGACTTGCCCCCTTCAGCGGAGAGCTTTCAGGCTCTGCTCAAGCGGGTTCGGCCCGAGGTCATTCATCTGGTGGGCGGAAAATACCAAAGCGTGCCCATTTTTGCCTCCGAGCAGAATTATCTGAAGCTGATTGTGCAGATTTTGCGTCGGGGCGAGGAAAGCCAGGTGCTGGAAGTCCCTGCATTCGCTTCTCAGCTGGCCACCACCGAAGCGGTGGTCACCCACGGTCTGATGCTGCTGGAAAAACTGAACCTGTTGGAAAGCTGTGTCGCCGAAACTGGCAATTTGCAGAAACTACAAGTGAGGCTCCTCCCCCAAAACGCCAGCAGTCAGGAGGACATCACCCGACGGCTGGAGTATGCCGTTTTCCAGCAAGCCCTGAAAGAAGTCGGCAAATTCCGGGCCTGGGTTCTCAAAACCCCCATTGCCACCATTAAATCCACATTGAACGCATCCATATTGAGTGACTTTGTGTTAAATTCATCAACGGCCCTGATGGCCTCCGCGATCAATTACGAGCCAGGCTCGCAGCCAGAGGTCTCAGCCCCAGTGTAATCACACTGAATTCGCAAGTTTCAACTCTCAGTCATTAATCAGAAGCGACAGGAACCCCGCACTCATGCCAACCACTCAGGAGCATATCGCCGTTGACAAAATCAAGGCGGCGATCCGTGAAATTCCCGACTTCCCCAAGCCCGGCATCTTGTTCAAGGACATTACCCCGGTTCTTAAAGACCCCGTCTTGCTCAATCAGGTGGTGGACTATTTCTACTACCAGCTGAAAGATAAAAAGATTCAATACGTGGCGGGCATTGAGTCCCGTGGCTTTATTTTGGGCGCCGCGCTGGCTTACAAACTGGGCGCTGGCTTTATTCCCATCCGTAAAAAGGGCAAATTGCCGGGTCTGGTTGAGCAACACGAGTATGACCTGGAATACGGCACCGACACCATTGAAATCCACGCCGATGCCGTGGAGCCGGGCGCTCGGGTGGCCTTGATTGACGACTTGCTGGCCACCGGCGGTACCGCTGCCGCTTCCTGCAAATTGCTGGAAAAGCTGAAGGCCGAACTGGTCAGCATTCAATTCCTGATTGAACTGGAGTTCCTGCACGGTCGGGAGCAACTCCCCACGCTGGTACACACCCACGCCATGATCCAGTTCTAGACACAAACTCGGAATTTTCTCTTTAAGGCCGTCTCTATTACCAGAGGCGGCTTTTTTGATGGGCATCCAACCCACAGACAGAGAAGGGTATAGAGAAAGACCTTCGTAACAACAAATCAGGCCATCCTACTTAAAGAGGACAGCCTGATTATCAGTATTTTCGAGAAAATGGTAGCCAGAGAAATTTATTTCTCTTTGGCGGCCCGAGTGGCCCGCGCTTTGGGTTTCGCCACCGGGGCCGGGGCTTCCTCAGTTTCACCGTCGGATGCGTCCGCACCGTCGTCCGCCGGGGACAGCTCAACCACTTCGGCCACCGCTGCTTTTTTAGTACGGGTAGCCCGAGGTTTGGGCGCTGGCTTGGTGGCCACAACCGCTTCGACCACTTCTTCGGCGGCCTCAGCAGCCTCTGGGGCGTCAGCGCTTACCGCCACAACAGGTTCAGCAGGGGCGCTTTCCTCAGCGGATTCAGAGACTTTGGCCTCTTTACGCTCAGCGGCCTCTTTGGCCGCCTGGGCTTTGGCTGCCGCTTTTTCAAGCTCCGCTTTCTCACGCTCTTCCCGAGAACGCTGCTGGGCCTCTTTCATCTCCGGCGGGAGATCATCCCGTTCTTCGTTCCAGCGGGTCAAGTTGCGGTTTTTACGAATGAGGCCGATGGCCACGTGGACCCGCCACTCATCCATGCGCAACTGCTTGGAAATAATTTTATGAATGCCCAAGGGCGGCAAAGGCAAATACGGCTCATAGAGGGTTTCAATGGCCATTAATTGCTCGGGCGTAACCGCCAGCTTGCGCTTGGGGTATTCCAGCTTGGGCAGGCGCATTTTTTCCCGCACCAGATTAATTCCGAAAAATACCTTGCTGGGCGCCAGATTAATCTGCTCGCCAATCACCTCGTGGACATCCGGATTGGGCAGGGGCAAGCAATTCTTGTAGAGCTTTTCAATCTCAATCAACTGCTCTTTGGTGACCAGCAATTTCTTGGGCGGGCCACCGGGGCGTCCACCACGCGGGCCACCGAAACCACCGGGACGTCCTCCCGGACGGGGGCCCCCAAAACCACCGGGGCGTGGGCCACCCGGGCGTGGACCGCCAAAACCACCGGGGCGTGGGCCACCAGGACGCGGGCCACCAAAACCACCGGGACGTGGACCACCCGGACGCGGGCCATAACCGCCGCCCTGTGGACGCTGCTGGTATCCGCCCCCTTGCGGCGGGCCGTATCCTTGAGGACGCTGCTGATACCCACCCTGCGGCGGGCCGTACCCCTGAGGACGCTGTTGATAGCCTCCTCCTTGCGGCGGACCATACCCGCCACCGCCTTGCGGATTATATCCACCATGTTGCCCGTAGCCGCCTTGTGGGGCATATCCCCCCTGAGGCTGGTAGGGACGCTGTGGCTGCTGGTACTGGGGAGGACCACTGGGACGTCCACCGGGCGCCGCACCTTCCGGGTACAGGCAGTTGGGACAAATCACCCGCTTGGGATTCTTGGTCTCAAAGACCTCTCCACATTTAGAGCATTGGTTTGTGAACATAATGAATTTCTATCCGCTTGACTTAATCGAATCCAGATTCAGATTGATACCCAAAGAACGCTGTGACAGGGCGGATTCGTATAACCCTTCAACTCTATTCAAATTCCAAAACGACGACTTTTTATATGGTTTACCTGGGCTTTCTCACTCGGCGCTTGCTGAAGATTGGAAGTTTAGCGAATCAACTACTACTACTAAAATAACTTTGCTATGACTATCCTGAAGCCGCTCGGCAGTGAATCTCTTCGATGATTATACTTGTGCCGTACCCGTGGACTTGCCCTGAAACATGGTTCAACAACTTGAGATGCCAGGGGAAAAAATCTACTATTCAAACTAAAAAGTCACTTCTATAATTAATACCACACGTTCAAAAAATTGAGTAGCCTTTTTGCAAAAATTCTGTGTCAAAATTGAAATATCCTTCACAAAGATGAAAGCGTGTTTGGCATGAGTGGTGGCTCTCTATTCGATATTGTCGGCCCGATCATGGTGGGCCCCTCCAGTTCCCATACCGCCGGGGCGGTTCGGCTGGCCAATCTGGCAAGGCTGGTGGCCGATCAACCCATTCAGGAAGTAGAGTTTGTGCTTTACAATTCCTTCGCCCAAACCTATCAGGGCCACGGCACGGATCGCGGCCTCATCGCCGGCATTCTGGGCTACGGGGTCAACGATGAGCGCATCCGGGACGCCTTCGCGCTGGCTGAAGCCCAGGGCCTTCACTACACCATCACCCCGTTTTTAGGGGCAAACAACTATTCTCCCAACACCGTGGTGTTCAACATGCGGTTGCAAAACGGCCAGATGCTTACGGTGGTCGGGCACTCCATCGGTGGCGGCAAGGTGTACGTGTCCAAAATCGACGGCCACAACGTCAACATCCGGGGAGAAATGCCCACTCTCATCCTCTTTTACAAGGATCAGCCGGGCATGATTTGGCAAGTGACCAAAATTCTGGCGGAACAGCAAATCAACATCGCCACCCTGACCTGCAACCGCAACCAACGCGGGGTGGAGGCGTTCATGATCATCACCCTGGATTCCATGCCGCCTGCCAAAGCCGTGGCGGCCATTCAAGGCATCCCCGACATTCACACGGCCCGGTGCATCGATCAATTACCGGCCTGACCCCTTCAGAGCGCCACTCTGTCTGGCACGTTTCCATTCCATAGAAAGTTCAGGATTCCCACCCATGCCCAACTTCAATTCGTTTCAAGAACTGTTGACCTACTGTCAGGAGCATCAATGCGGCGTGGCTGAAGCGGCCTTGCGCTATGAGGAGGCCTACTCCGGCAAGCAGCGAGCGGAAATCCTGGCGGGTATGGAAGCCATCCTGCAACAAATGCGGGACACCGTGACCAGCGGCATTCATTCCACCGAAAAGTCCATGAGCGGCCTGACCGGGGGAGACGCCAGACGGATCATGGATTTTATGAACCAGCCGCAATGCTTTTTATCTCCCGTTGAAATGAAAATGATCGCCTTTGGGCTGGCCACGCTGGAAGAAAACAGCCGTATGAAGCGTATCGTGGCCTGTCCCACCGCAGGGGGCAGTGGTTCGGTGCCCGCCGCCCTGATTGCCGTGGAGCAGGATAAAAACGTGCCCCCCCAGCAAACCCTGAAGGGGCTGATTACTGCTGGGATCATCGGAGAAATCACCGCCCGGCGCATGTTCCTGTCCGGCTCCGCTGCCGGTTGTCAGGCGGAAGTGGGCGTGGCCTCCGGCATGGCTGCGGGCGGTCTGGTGGAAATGATGGGCGGCACCCCGGAACAAGTGGTACATGCGGCGGCCATCTCCATGCAAAACCTGATGGGGCTCGTCTGCGACCCGGTGGCGGGTTTGGTGGAAGTGCCCTGCGTAGTGCGCAACGGCCTGTCGGGCGTTCAAGCGGCGGCCTCGGCCACCATGGCTCTGGCCGGGGTGAAGAGCTTTATTCCCATGGATCAGGTGGTGGAAGCCATGGCGGCGGTGGGCAAGCTGATGCACCCCAGCCTGAAGGAAACCGCCGAGGGCGGCTTGGCCCAAACCCCAGTGGCCAAAGCCTTCACCGAAACATTCAAGGGGCAGCAGCAAGCCCCCTAAACTCCAGACGTTTAGAGTGGACGGGGAGACCCTGAGCTGGCAGGTGGGCCAGTCGTGCTGTGATTGCACCGGGCCAACGGGCGCAGCGGACGCCCTCACTTTATACGGTCAGGCAGCCTTTAAAAGCCATTGGGGTGGATATCCCGGTTACAAAATATGCTCCAACCCATAGACCAAACCGGTCAGGGTCATGCTTTTCTTGACGGCCAGAGCCACGCCGGGCATAAAGCAATTTCGGTCCATGCTGTCGTGCCGAATGGTCAAAATCTGGCCGGGACTGCCCAAAATCACTTCCTGATGGGCGATGAAACCGGGCAGTCGCACGCTGTGAATGTGAATGTCCGCAGGGCCACAAGCCCCCCGGGCCCCGGCAATCAGCTCGGTCTCCGGGGCGTTGCTGCGCCCAAAGCGGGCCTGACTTTCCCGCATCAGTTCAGCGGTTTTTAAAGCCGTACCACTGGGAGCATCCGCCTTTTTGTTGTGGTGCAGCTCGATGATCTCGGCGTGATCAAAGTACTTGGACGCTTCCTGGGCGAATTTCATCATCAGCACCGCCCCGATGGCGAAGTTGGGCACCACCAGCCCCCCCAGATTTTGGGCACGCAGGGCGTCGTCAATGGTTTTCAGTTGCTCGGCGGTCAGCCCGGTGGTGCCGATGACCGGACGGCAACCGGCCTCAATCATGGCCATGGTGTTGGCGAACACCACCTCCGGATTGGTAAAATCCACGCACACATCGGGCTTTTCACGAGCCAGCATATCCTTCAGGCTGCAATCAAACAGCATCCCCGGATCAGCGTCAATATCGAAGTAGGCCTTGACCGTTTCATCGGAAGCGCTGGGGTCAACCACGCCCGCCAGAGAGAGTTCGGCGTCCTGGGCCACGGTTTTAACCACCTCCCGGCCCATTTTACCCTTGCCCCCGCAAACGGCCACCCGAATCTGCTTTGCTTGCATCTGTGCTTCCATAAAGGCACCTGCCCCGTCCATCAACAACAATAGCTCGGTTTTAACCGAAAGACGCCCCACACGCAATGTGTTTCCCCGGGAACGAGAAAGGCTATTAACCGCTAGCCCTGCACCTGAGGCTCTTTGGTTTCTTTAAGCCGGGCGTTGGGACGCTTGTGGAAAGTCACCTGCTCTTCCCACTTCAAGTCCACCGATTCAATCACATCCCGATACTCCCGGATTTTGGGCAGCAGAGGAATCAGCCGGGCCAAACGCTGGGAAGCCGTGCTGTTGAGCAGCCCCAGAATCACCGGAATTTCCTGATAGCGCAAAATCACCTGATTCGGGTTGCGAATATCCACGGCCTCCAGATGCAAGCCCTTGATTTGCCGGGCCTGCCAGGCCACCTCCCGCAATTGCCGCCAGTAAGCGGGCTTAAGCGTAACCCGCGGGTTCACCAGCACTTTCTCTGCCGGGGCAAACAGCTCGGGCTTAATGGCGTAGCCAGACAGCCCAATCAGCTCGTTTTCGGCGGCCATGCCAAAAGGTGTTTCCCACCAGCGCCGCCGGATTTTCTCCGAGGAAGCGTTTCCAGGGTCAGCATCGGGTTGAGCGGCAGTGGGCTTGGCCGGATGGGCCTTATCGTAGCTGGACGGCAAATACAGACCCGCCCAGGGTTGCTTCTCAATAATCTGGATACGCAAGCTGGCCGGGAATAACACCCGACGCACCTCTGCCCGCTCCACCACGGCAAAGCGCTGTTCAATCTGTTGCGCCAGTTTTCCCGTGTGGATGGCGTACAGGGGCTTGCCCACCCAGGGCTGCACCAGCGGGGCCAATTGCGCGGGTCGCAACAGTTGCTGATGACTGACCTGATAGCGAGGGGCGCTCATCACCCACAAGGGGCTTTGAAACATTTCCCATAACAAAAAGGCCCATAAAAACGCGCAACACAACTTGAGAATGGAACGAATCCGCCCGTAAAAAACCCGGAGCTTTTTCTCCTTGCGCCGCTTTTGCAAATAATTTTCCTGCCGCCGACGGGCCCGTTCCTGCTGCCGTCTGGATTTAACCGCCGGGGGCTCTGGACGAGTGGCCGCGCTATTTTTTGCGGATTTATCCTTGCGCTTGCCCTTGCCTTTCTTACCCCGCTTGAGTGGCCGCTCGCTGAGGGGGCAATAAGCCGCTTCCTCATCCGGCGCCGGAAGCTCCCCTTCCGTCACCGGCGTTTTCACCAGGGGGTCCTGAATACCGCTGCGACTGGAGAAAACGCTCTGTCCGCTGGCCAGCGGTTCGGCCTCCGCCTCCGCCGTGTCATCGGCAGTTCGGGACAAGGCCCGTGTCAAATCCCGCATGGAACTGGCGGGCTGATCGGCCTCGCGGTTGGCGGCATCTTCCGGCTGTTCAATGGGGGACATAAGCGCTTGGACTTTTCTAGCTGACGGCAGTTTTCAGGATACATTCTACCAGCTGATCGTAATCAATTCCCATGGCCTTGGCCTGGGCGGGCAGATCGCTGAGGTCGGTCATGCCCGGAATGGTGTTAATTTCCAGAATATAAAACCGGTTATCATCCGCCACCACAAAATCAATGCGGGAGACGCCCCGGCAGCCAGCGGCCCGATGGGCTCGCAAGGTAGCCTCTTGAATGGCCTCGGTCACAGCGGGGGAGAGTTCAGCAGGCAGAATAAACTCGGTACCGCCTTCCGTGTATTTGGCCTCCAGGTCGTACCATTCCGACTGGGTTGGCCGCAGCTCCAGAATGGGGGTCACTTTCGGTTGACCGTTCACTTCCACCACCCCCACGGTAATGGATTTTCCGTACACGTAGCGCTCCACCATCACCTCGTCGCAATAGCTCAAGGCGGTTTTCAAGGCCGGTTTCAAGTCCTCGGGGGCATCCACCTTGCTCATGCCGATGCTGGAGCCCTCGTTCAGGGGCTTCACCATGACCGGGTAAGGAATGGTCATCTCTATGGGCTTGCCGTTGACCGCGGCGGACTTAAACACCACCGAATCAATGACCGGCAACCCGGCATCCTTCAGCACGCTCTTGGTGAGGGCCTTGTTCATGGTCAGGGCGCTGGCCGCCACCCGGCAGCCGGTATAAGGAATGCCCATCAGCTCCAGCACACCCTGAATACAGCCATCTTCCCCGTACTTGCCGTGCAGGGCGATGTAAGCCACCTCAATTTTCTGATCGGCCAAGGTGCGGGCAATGTGCTGATCCACATCAATCAGGGTGGCGTTTTCGTAGCCCAATCGCCGCAAGGCCTCGTAACAGTTCTTGCCGGAGCGCAGGGACACCTCCCGCTCCGAAGAGAGGCCGCCATACAACACCCCGATGCGGGTATGATGGTTCAAAATCGAATTCTGCTGGGTACTGGTCATTGAAAATATCCTTGTGGATAAAGATTGAAACGAATTTTAAGTTTTAATGCCCGGCGGTCAAGGCCTGCCACAGGGCCTGCTCTTCGGGGCTGGCATCGCCCAGAAGCAGGTTCTCCGGGTGCGCATCCAGCCCATAGCGGTCTTTAATGGCCTGCTGCATCCGCCGCATAAGCCGCAACACATCCAAAGACGTTGCGTGGTCGACATTCACGATGAAATTGCCGTGCAAGGGGCTGACCATAGCGCCGCCTTCCCGCCACTGCCCCTTGGCCCCCAGTTCCTCCATCAGTTTCCCGGCGGGCATGTCCCTGGAGGGGTTCTTGAACACGCTGCCCCCGTTGGGCTCCTTGGGATGGTGGCTTTTACGGAACTGCACGCTTTGGGTCATGGTGGCGCTGATCTCGGCGGGATTGCCGGGCTGAAATTCCAGCTCCGCGCTCAGCACCACGTGCTTTTTGGGATCAATGGCGCTTTTGCGGTACTGAAAGCCGAGTTGCTCGGGCAGCCAGGTTTCCACCTGTGCGGTTTCCAGGTTGTAAAGATTCACGCTGCGCACCAGATTGGCAGTCTCCTGCCCCAAGGCCCCGGCATTCATCCGCAACGCCCCGCCAATGGTGCCGGGAATGCCGATCATGAACTCCCCACCGGTCAGACCATATTTCAGACCCGTACTGGCGGCCTTGGCCAAATGCACACCGGCCCCGAAAGCCATGCGGGTGTCCGTAATGGGTTCCACCCAGTCCAGCTTACGGGTGATAATGGTCACCCCCCGAATGCCAGCGCTGGCGATAATGCTGTTGCCGCCCCAGCCCAGAATGGTCAGGGGCTTTCCAGCGGCCTGAGTTTGCCGCAAAATGGCCACCAGCTCCGCTTCTGTGGTGGGTTGATAGGCTTCATCCAGCGGGCCACCGATGCGGTAGGTGGTAAACTGGGCGCCCATTAGCACTTGGGGAACACATGTACTCATGGGGAGATCCAGTGCCGCAGCAGTTGGGTGATATTGCCCGCCCCCATGGACAGCACGATGTCCCCCGGCTGAATGACCGCTTTCAGGGCCTCCCGAACCGGCTCAAAATCAGGAGCCAACGGCACATACTGCGCCTTAGGGTGCTTGACCTTCTGGGCAAAGGCATCAGCGGTCAGCCCGGGAATGACCGGCTCGTGCGCGGCGTACACATCGGTCAGAAAGAGCAAATCGGCATCGCCAAAGCAGGTTAAAAACTCATCCCACAGGGCTTGCAGACGAGAGTAGCGATGCGGCTGAAACACGGCAATCACCCGCCCATTGGTGCCTTGCAGGGATTCCCGGGCCGCCTTCAGGGTGACCAGAACCTCGCTGGGGTGATGGGCATAATCGTCCACCAGTAGGGCGTGATTCCACTCGCCCACTTTCTCAAAGCGACGCCCCATACCGGTGAAGGCGGTCAGGGCCTCGGCCAGAGAGTCAAAATCCGCCCCCAGCTGATCGCCCACGGCCACCGCGCACAGGCCGTTAAACAGGTTGTGCTTGCCGGGAACGGACATGTTCAGCTCACCCAGCATTTTGGAATTACGGTACACGTAGGCCTGATAGCAGCCCTTGGCGTAGGGACGGGCGTTTTTGAGCCAATAAGTAGTCTCCGTCTCCTGACCGGTAAACACATCGCCCGGGGCCAGCAGAATCCGCTCCACACTAGCCGGACAATCCTGCATGAGGGCCTTGGTATTGGGGCAGGTCACGTTAAACAACACCTTGCTGCCCGGTTTCAGGGCGTTCAGGTAAGTGCGAAAGGTATCCAGTACGCCTTGCAGCCCGTTGGTGTAGTGATCAGCGTGATCCAGCTCCAGATTGGCCACCACGGACAAGGTGGGCTGATACTGCAAAATGGTGCCGTCGCTCTCATCCAGCTCGGCCACGGCGTATTTGCCATCCGGGCTGAGAATGGCGTTGGTGTCCAGCTGGGGCATTTTACCGCCCACCACCACGGTCGGCTCCAGTCCGGCCAGCTTGAGGGCCAGCCCGGTCATGCCGGTGATGGTGGTTTTTCCGTGGGTGCCCGTAATGCCGATGGTGGTTTCATGGCCCAGCAGGCCGCCCTGCATCACTTCTCGCAGCAGGCTTGAACGATGGTGGATTTCCAGCCCATGCTCCAACGCCAGGGCGATTTCCGGGTTCTGGCGATCGATGGAGGAGGACACCACCAACTGCGCTTGTACGGGCACCTGATTCGCGGCATGCCCAATGTGGATGGTTCCGCCCAAGGCCCGCAAGGCTTTGGTGTAGGCGCTTTCAGCGGCATCCGACCCGCTCACCTGAAAGCCGGACTCAATCAATACCTTGGCCAGACCGCTCATACCCACGCCACCCACGCCCACAAAGTGGACGGGCCGGGCTTTGTCCAGGGTCAGCGGTTGATTCAGGGTGTCCGTCGCAATACTCACAGTGGCCACCCCCTAAACCGACGACAGTTCGCGTTTTTGCTTCACGTAGTCCTGCACCACTTCCCGATCATCGAAGTGAATGGTGCGATCGCCCAGAATCTGGTAATCTTCGTGGCCTTTGCCCGCCACCACGATGATGTCGTTGGGCTGGGCCAGATCGATGGCCTGATGAATGGCCGCCTGCCGATCGGCGTCCACAATCATGCGGGCGGAATCAAAGCGCTGAATGCCCGAAATGACATCGGTAATAATCTGCTGGGGGTCTTCGGTTCTGGGGTTATCGGAGGTAATCACCAGCACATCGGCCAAGCGCTCGGCAATGCCCCCCATTTTGGGGCGCTTGGTGGCGTCCCGATCGCCCCCGCAACCAAACACGGCGATCAGACGGGCATCCTTGGGCGTGACCACTCGGGCGGCGTTCAGCACGTTCTCCAGACCATCGGGGGTGTGGGCGTAATCCACAATGACATAAGGCTTTTCAGAGACCACTTCAAAGCGGCCCCGAATGCCGGGCACCCGCTCCAGCGATTTCACGCAGGCTTCCAGCGAAATCCCCAGCGCCAGACCACTGGCCAAAGCGGCCAAAGCGTTGTACACGCTGAACTGTCCACCCAGCTTCAGCTTCACTTGGGCCTTACCCGCTGGCGTGACCACGGTGAAAGAGGAGCCAGCGATACTGTAGTCGGCGTTCTCAATGCGCACGTTGGCGTCCGGGCTGTGAATGCCGTAGGTATACAGGGTCACCCCTTCCGGGCAGGCGGCGATGAACTCCCGGGCATAATCGGAATCCAGATTGATGACCGCGGCCCGGGGCTTGTCGGGAGCCACTTCCAGACGACTAAACAGGAGGGCCTTGGCCTTCCAGTAATTCTCCATGGTTTTGTGGTAATCCAGGTGATCCTGGGTCAGGTTGGTCAACACGGCCACTTCAAAGTCGCAATGATGCACCCGGTACTGGTCCAAAGCGTGAGAGCTGACCTCCATGACCACGTAGTCGTTGCCCTCGTCCTTCATCTCGTGCAAAATTTCCTGCAATTCAGTGGCCATAGGCGTGGTGTGCCCGGTAGAGTCGTACGCTTGGCGCTTGCTGGTCTTTTGCCCCAACGTGCCAATCAGCCCCACTTTCTCACCCTGATCCGCCAGCATCTGCTCAATCAGGTGCGTGACGGTGGTTTTGCCATTGGTGCCGGTCACCCCCACCAGACGCATCTTGCGCCCGGGGAAGTCGTGCAGGGCGGCGCTGACTTCAGCCAGGGCCCTGTAGGTGTTGGGGACGGCAATCACCGGGATATTGGCAGGCAAGGACAGGCCGGATTGACGATCCTGCTCGATAATCAGGGCCACCGCGCCTTGCTGGGCGGCGCTCTGTAAAAACTGATGCCCGTCCGTACGGCTACCCCCAAGCGCCACAAACACGGTACCCGCCTTGACCTGACGCGAATCGCTGGTCACCCCGTCAATCGGTTGCTCCGCTTGTCGGGTGAACAAATCCGGGGTCACCCTCTTGGGCTCTGACAGGTACTGGGAAAGATCGGTCAATTTCATCACGTTATGTCTCTCAGTGCGTTAACCGTAACTCTGGTGGCATGCGTTCTGTGGCAATGCCGATTGAAACCTTCCGGGGTTGAAATCAGTGGGTGTGCGTCGATGCGGGCACCGGAACCCCGGCCATCGAGTGAACACCCCCCAATCCGCTGGTAGAAGCAACGCTTGTACGTGCTATTTTAGCAGCATTCAGGCCCAAATAGCTGACCGTTTCCTGAGCGATATTGCGAAAAATGGGCCCAGCCACGGTACTCCCCCAGGATTCAGCCATCTGCGGGCTGTCCACCACCACCATAATCAGCACCTTGGGACTTTTGGCCGGAAAAAAGCCCACAAAGGAGGTGTACACATCGGGGCTGTAGCCAACGCCTTCGGCTCGGGGCTTACGAGAGGTTCCGGTTTTTCCGGCCACTTCCACGCCATCCACCCGCACGGTGGAGGTTTTGGCGTCCTGAATACTGCGGGTCAGCAGGTAGCGCATATCGGCACAGGTTTTTTCACTGAAAATACGTCGATGGGTGACCGGTGAGCCTTTCATAACATGCGGAGAGTTCCAGATCCCCCCGTTGGCAATCGCCGCCACCGCGGACGCAATCTGTAGGGGGGTGGCCGCCATGCCGTAGCCGTAGCCAATGGAAGCATGCGTGGATTCATCCCAGGACTTGGGCGGTAGAATAATCCCTGCCGACTCGCCGGGAATATCAATGCCGGTTCTGGAGCCAATCCCCATCAGTTTCAGCATCGCATGATGCTGCTGAGCGGGTAGCATCAGGGAGATTTTGGCGCTGGCGATATTGCTGGAGTGCATCAGAAGGTAAGTCAGGTCAATCATGCCGGGAGCGCCATGCTTGCCGTAATCGTAGTTCTGAATGGTCCAGCCACCCACTTTCATCTTGCCCGTGTCCAGAATACGACTGTCCCGGCTGATTTTCCCCAGCTCCAGACCGGAAGCCACCGTCAAAATCTTGAACGTGGAGCCGGGGGGATACACATCGGTAATGGCCCAGTTTTTCAATTCCTCAGCGGAAGCCTTGTAGAAACGATCCGGCGAGTAAGTGGGCAATACGGCAAAGGCCAGTAGCTCCCCGGTGCGGGGATCCATCATAATGACCGTGCCCCGCTTGGCGTGGCTACGGGCCAAACCAGCGGCCAGTTCCCGCTCGGCCACGTATTGCAGACGGGCGTCAATGGTCAATTGCACGTCCTGCGCCTTGGGCAAGGTCACCAGATTTTTGGGATCCAGCTTGCCCAGGTCCACCACGTTGCCCCGACCGTCCAGATAGGTATTGTTCAGGTCAGTGGGCTTTTTCTTGAGGATTTTAGCGGCGGAAGACTCCACCCCGGAGCTGACCTGGGCCTCATCATTCACGTAACCCAGCACGTGAGCCGCCAGATTGCCCTGCGGGTAGTTCCGCACGTTCTTTTTCACAAAATCCAGACCCGGCAAGCGCACCTGACGCACCACCGGACGGCCATTGTCATCCAGAATCAACTTTTTAGTCTTGGGGTCCTGGGCCACCACGGGGGTTCGCACGGCCAGAATGGCTTCCATTTGGGGCTTGGTCAGGTTCTTTTTCACCCCGATCGTGGTGTAAGGCTCCGAAAGTTTTTCCAGCAGCTTTGTCTCATCCATCTCCAGCACCGGAGCCAATGCTGTGGCAATTTGCGCCACCGGCATCTTGAAAAAATACTTGGGATGCACGAACAAATCGTAGAGAACCGTGTCCTGCGCCAGCACCATACCGCCCCGATCCACGATACGCCCCCGATTGAACAGGGTGAGGGCCTGATTGCGTGATAGCTGCGCCTTCTTCTTCAGGTGATTGGCGTCAATCAGCTGGATGTAGAACAGTTTGCCGATCATGGCCATCAGGATAAAGCCCAGAATCAGCAATAAAATGCGGAAGCGCTTGGGAGAAAAAGTATCCCGGGACCGGGGCTCACGGGGAGGACGCGGCGGCGATGACGTGCGTCGCTGCTGCAAATGCTGCCGTTGTCGCTGGCGGTAACCGTCCCTAGTACCCGTAGACACGTGGAAACTCCTGCTTGACAGGGGGCAGAGCGGGCAACTGAATCACCGTTGCCGATGGCGGCACATCAATCACCGTTTCCGGCATGTGCAGATGGGGTACCCGGGCCGCAGCCGCTTCCACGTTCTTGTAGGAACGGATGTGGTTCAGCTTGACCTGCAATTCCTTGTTCTGTTCGTTCATATCCCGGGTGTGCTTGGCCAGCTTGTTGATCGAGTCCTCAAACTGCACCTTGATCCCATAGGAGCCAAGGGCCCCAATGACCAAAACCCCCAGAAACAGGGACAGTACCCGGCTGGACATCCTGAGCAGCCAGCCACTTCTGGCCGGTTTAAAATTTCCCTGAATAATCATGGGCCTGGATTGCTCTCTCATGCGGATATTGCCCCGGATAGCGCTTGGGTTCGGCTTTGCGGCGTGTGGCTGGTGTTGCTGAAAAATACGAGCAATACACCAGACTACGACAGACACAACTTTATTATATTAGCCTTCCGGCCCTGTCGTCACGCGAAAGTTGAAGCACAACGTTACACAAGATTGAATCCCATCATGGCGCCAATTCCATCAGGGCCCAAGCACACCACCGCACCAGATGGCAAAAAAGCCATTTCCAGTTTGGGCAGCCCAATGCGGGCAGACCCTGCCCAACGCCGGGAAACGTAAATAGCCCGGCTACTCGGCGGCGATAATGCCCTTCAAATCGTAGGGGGTGACATGGGTGATTTTGACCTTCACAATCTCACCCGGGACGGCCTGCCCCTTGACCTGCACGGTATTATCCACCTCCGGGGCGTCCCACTGGGTGCGCCCAATCAGAGTGCCGTACTGGTTGACCATGTCGATCAACACATCCACGGTTTGCCCAATCATTTCCTGATTTTTGGCGAAGGCGATCTGCTGCTGCAAGGCCATCAGCTCGTTACGACGCTGCTTGATCACACTCTTCTTGACCTTACCGTCCAGCGTCTTGCTGTGGGCGGTATCCACGTCGGAATACTCAAACACACCGAGGCGATCCCACTGCACCTGCTCAATGATTTCTTTCAGGTGCTGGTAATGCTCTTCCGTCTCGCCGGGGAAGCCCACAATAAAGGAGGTGCGCAGCTTGACGTTCTTGATCTTGGCCCGAGCCCGCGCGGCAAACTCCACCAGATCGGTCACCGGGCGGCGCATGCGCTTTAACACGTCTGGGTGACTGTGCTGCAAGGGGCAATCCAGATACTTCACCACTTTGTCACAGTCGTTAATGGTTTCCAGCAGTTCATCGGAGACCAGATTGGGATAAGCGTACATAAAGCGAATCCACTCGATCTCTTCCACCTCGTTCAGGGCCCGCAGCAGGGCAGGCAGACTGGAACCGATGTCCTTGCCGTAGCTGGTAGTGTCCTGCCCCACCAGAATGATTTCGGTGACGCCCCGCTGGGCCATTTCCCGGGCGTTTTCCACAATGTTTTCCACACTGCGGCTGCGGAAAGCGCCCCGCATGCTGGGGATAATACAGAAGGAGCATTTGTAATCGCAGCCCTCGGCGATTTTAAGATAGGTGTAGGAACCCACCGTAATGTGCCGCCGCACGGTGTCTTCTTCCAATATATAGGTGGGATCCTGCTGCATGGCCAGCACCCGCTCGCCACTTTCCACCCGCTTCATCACGTCGCCAATCTCGGCCACGTTGTTGATGCCCACCACGGCCTTGGCTTCCGGGAACAAATCCAGCAGCTCGCCCTGAAACTTCTGGGCCAGACAGCCGGTGATCAACAGCTCCTTGCCCTGCTCGGCCAGATTGGCCAGCACGCTGACCGACTCTTTCTGGGCGGAGTCGATGAAAGCGCAGGTGTTGACCAGCACAATGTCCGCCTCTTCCTCGCTGGCCACAATCTGGTGCTGGTCTTTATCCAGAATGCCCAGCATGGTTTCGGTATCCACCAGATTTTTAGGGCAGCCTAAATGGACAAAGCCCACTTTTTTCTTGCCGCAGCTACCGGCCTGAGGGATTTCGGTCGTGGGAGCGTCTGAGGTGAGGGAGGGAGGAGTCATGCGTTATCCACCGTGCTTATATTGGGCATTAAAAAAGAACTTTAAAACAAAGATTGGAGTAGAAAATCCTAGGAAAAGGGAGGTCCGTGTTTCGAGACACGTGTCTCGATATAACCGAATACATACAACAGGATACTAAAAACAAAAGATTCGCACGAGTTGACCTGCCGGATTGCAGAGCCGACTCCCCCAGGGCCACTGCGTTTTCCTCCTTCTGTGATGCCGCTTTGAGCGAATTGGGAACAAACTCAAACCTGACCGTCATTAATCAACAAGAAAGTCACAATCAGGGTGCTGGAAAAGTACGGCGTTTGTTGAGAATTCCGCTGGACGCCACGCTATAAAAGCCAACCCGGCCCAAGGCTGACCGTTCGGTACGGATCCAGACCTTAAGCAAAGAGCAATACGCCATCCTGTTACTGCTGCCAGTCAGGCAGTGTCTTACTTACGGGAATTTTATCATGCTGCAATTTAAAACCCACTATCAAACACCAGCCTCAAATTCGCAGCCCATCGGCACCCTGCACGCCTGGCAGGATTTGGCCCTGAATCTGGGCAAACTATCACTGGCCGGGCTGTTTGTCACCGGTACTATCTGGTTTATGGGTATTTATGCCTGACCGCTTTGCCTGAACAGTCATTCCCTAGGGCTCATTTAGCACTCAAATTCAGCCAGCCCTTGTGGCGCAGTCAAAATTTAAACACAACACTCTCTCCTGTCTTTATTCCTTCCTACCAATTCCGTACTACCCCGCTGTCCAGTTTAGCCAAACGGCTGGACGGCTTTTCTTTTTGGAGGCAAAACAAAATCCAGAGGAGCCAAGACCGGAGAATAAGAGGGAGAAACGGGCCAAGCCTGCCCCTAGCGATAGTTGGTAAACTGCAGGGGCATGCTCTGGCGATCGCCGAACTCTCGCACGTGCTTGATAACCTCTTGCAGATCATCTCGACTTTTGCCGGTCACCCGCACCTGATCGCCCTGAATGCTGGCCTGCACTTTCAGCTTGGCTTCCTTGATATGGGCCACGATTTTCTTGGCCATATCGGTTTCAATGCCCTGCTTCAGGTTGATGACCTGACGGACTTTCCCGCCCAAAGCGGCTTCCGGCTCCTGACGATCCAGAATCAAGGGACTCAGACCCCGCTTAACCACTTTGGCTTCTAAAATATCATAGATATTCTGGGCCCGGAATTCATCCGTGGTGGTCACCACGATTTTCTTGCCCTCTTCCATCTCCACATCGCTGCCGGAATCTTTCAGGTCAAAGCGGGAAGCGATTTCCCGGCGGGTTTGATCCAGCGCGTTCACCAACTCCTGCTGATCGAATTCGGAAACAATATCAAAGCTGGCATCCTTGGCCATATTGGCAGGCTCCTTTCCAAAGGTCACTCAAAACAAAAAACAAAAATCAATCCATGCCCGACGCGCGATCCGATCAGATGCCACAAGAGATTGCACAAGCTAGAATGCACTATCAGGCGGCAATCAGGCCGACTGCCATATTGGCTTCGGTAATCAGCCAAAGCGACGAGCATTTTTACAAGCCAAACGGTTTGTATTACATTGACTGATTGTAGACCAAAAATACCCGCAACAATACGCCTCCGCAGCTTTAAAGTCAGCGGCGCCCACCACCCGGAACGTGCAAGGTCAAACACACCATGGAATACGCCATCCAGCTCATCCTACCCATTCTTGGTGGCCTTCTGCTGGGAAATTGGCTAACCCGCACCTATGGCATCTCTCCGCTGTGGACAGTTTTACTAGGCATCCTGGGCATGGTTATGGGCATTCGCATCCTGTACAAGCGCAGCCTGGCCGAACAAGCCCTGCAAAAAGAGCGCTGGCCAACCCGGAAGAAGTCCGCCACCCCGTCCCCCCCGCCGCAATCCTTGAGAAAAACGCAGGCACCCAGGGCGGAACCGAATCTGTCCTCCCACACGGAAGCGGATGACACCCCCAAGACGATTGATCCACAGCACCAACCAGAAAAGACAGGCCAGTCAAGCAGTCCGCCTCCCGCCAGGGCCAACACCACACTGAATGCCCTGCATGAATTGTACCAGAAACTCGAGAACGCCCCTCCCGAAGAGAATGACGACCTTCCACCCAACCTGGACACAGAACTGAACCGTGATGACCCGACCCACGACCCCAAATCTCCCCCCTCCGAGCGCTGAGGTAATCAGCAAACCTTTTTTGGCGATGAAAAAAAGGCTTTGGCTTGGCACTTTAACCCTGAACGCCGTGTTGCTGCTTGCTTTGACCTTGTTTTACCCACAGTGGCTGAAGCTGGGCTCAACCGGAATGCTGCTTGGCCTTGGCTACCTGTGGAGCCTGACCTTCAACGCCGAAAACCCCAAAAAAGGCATCCAGATGGCGTTTTCAACCATTCGAGCCTGTTTATTCGCCTACGCACTGGTTCAGGTATCTCACGGCAAGGCCAACGATCTTGCTATTGTCATTGGCGGATTTTTAAGTTACAAAGTGATTCTTACCGTGGATTGCGCAATTCAGGCACTATGGGCATTATTTGGCAAGGCATTGGTAAAGGCAGAAGACATTTCCGCTGAAACGCCTTCATAACCGCTTCTGGTAGCCTCTTGAAAACGCTGGTCAGGCTTGAAAAAACGCTCGTCAGGACGGTAGGCATTCACAAAAACGGACAGGAATACGGTAGGATTCACAAAACAGCCCCAAGCGCTTCTGTCTGCCCGGTTCTTTACCGGGTCTGCGCAGAAACCACGATTTGCGTCAGCTTCTTTTAAATCAGTTTAAAGGTATTAAAGGATTGTCATGGAACACGAATGGGTCATTCAACTCGCTGGTCAATCAGTCAACCTCAACACCCTGATCATGGTTTGGTTGGGTATGGCGGTGGTTTTGTCGGCTGCCTGGCTGTCCACCCGCAACTTGAGTGTGGTTCCCGGTAAGCTGCAAGTAGTGGGCGAAGGGTTCTACGATATTTGCCGGGGCATTACCATGGCCACCGCCGGTAAGCGAGGCGATGGTTTCCTGTACTTTGTGGGCTCCCTCTTTCTGTTCATTATGACGGCAAACCTGATGGGCCAGCTGCCCCTGCGGCTGTTCCACATCCCGGCGGGCGAACTGAAGGCCGCCACTGCCGATATCAATACCACATCCGCCCTGGCCATTTGTACCGTACTGATGTACTTCGGTTACGGGCTTTTCAAGAAGGGCCCCCGCTACTTCAAGCACTACATCTCTCCAGACCCGTGGTACATCGGTTTATTCTTCCTGCCCATGAACATTTTAGAAGATGTGACCCGTCCCGGCTCCTTGCTGGTCCGACTCTATTTCAACATTCTGGTTGGAGAGATCCTGTCGGGCATCGCGCTGGGAGTCACGCCCTACGTACTGCCCAGCTTTGTCATCTTCCTGGAGCTGTTTGTGGCCGTGGTTCAGGCATACATCTTCGCCATCCTCAGTTCGGTTTACATCAGCCTCTTGTCGGAGGACCATCACTAGAGCCGGTTTCGTTCCCCGATTCCACAACACTTGATTTTGGTTTGTATTATTCCCCCTGATAGATAAAGGAGACTCTAAATAATGGAAACAGCAGCAGTCGCGTTATTAGCTGGTGCCCTCGCCGTTGGGATCGCCGCCATTGGCCCCGCCATCGGTATCAGTTTGATGACCGCCGCCTTCTTCAACAGCGTTGCCCGTCAACCCGAAGTTCAGGGCAACATCACCACCCAATATTTCATCACCCTGGGTGTTGTGGAATTGCTGGGTTTGTTCGGTTTCGTAACCTTTTTCCTGCTGTTCCAGAAGTTCGGCGGCTAAATAAAGCGTTTCTGACTTGTAGCCGCTTGTCAGTCCGCTGGATGCTCCCAGCCAGACAGGCGGCTACAACCACCCATCAAACCGTGTAACCGGAAGTTTCAAGTTCAGCTTTGCGCCACAGGAACCCTTTCCCTTATGCCCACTTTTAACGCCACATTTCTTTTCGTCCTGCTTAGTTTTGCTATTTTTGTTGCCTTAATGAAGGCCATTTATTTCGACCCGATTATGGCCATTAAAAATGAGCGTGAGCGCAAACTGACCCAGGATGAGCAATCCGCGAAAGATTTTTTAAAGCAGTTTGAGAAACTGCACAGCGAGTATCAGGCTGGCATCAAACAGGCTCGTCTGGAAGCCCATCAACTCATCCAGCAAATTCGTCAGGAGGCCAAGACCTCGGCCCAACACCTGGTGATTCACGCCCGTAATGACGCCCAACGGGAAACCGATCGCCAAATGGCGGATCTATCCATCTGGCGGGAAAACACTTACGGAGAGCTGGAATCGGAACGCGCCTCCCTGACCCGAGCCGTCATTGCCAAAGTCAAAACCGGTGGAAAAATCGGTTCCGCCACGGGTAGTTAGTCATCCACACAGGAGCGAGTACAGCAGGAATGTTACTTACACAAACAATCAATCCCTTCTTGCAGCAAGCCTCCGTGTTCTGGCTGCAGGCGCACCACGAGAGCGGTGAACACCCCATGACCTTCCTCCAGCAACTGGAGCACTCCAATGTGTTCAACGTCCTGTTGGTAGTGCTGATTCTGGGATTTGTCGCCAAAAAGCTGAATCTCTTCGGGGGCATTGACGCCCAGCGCCAAAAACTGGCCGCGGAAGTCGAGGCCGTTGAGTTGCAAAAAAAGAATGCCCTGGCCCAACTGGAAGAGGCCAAGCGGAAGACCGGCGCCTTGACCGATGAGATCAACGAAATTTTAACCACAGCCCGCACTTCGGCGGAGGCCATGTCCAACCAGATTCTGAGCGACGCCCGTAACGAATCGACCAAAATTGTGGAAAACGCCAAAAAGCGGATGGAACTGGAGCGCCGGGCAGCCATCAAGGATCTGGAGCGCCGTTTGTTGAGTGACGCGCTGGCCGATGCCCGAACCGAGCTGGCCGCTCAATTAAACGCCGCTGACCAAAAGCGTTCCGTTGAAAGTTTTCTGGATGAACTGTCACAAATCAAGGGAGGCCAGCGCTGATGAGCAACCGATTGGAAAACAACAAAGTTGCCTCCCGCTACGCCAAGGCGCTGTTTGAAAGCGTGCAGGAAAGTGGTGAAGTGGACCGGGTTCACGAAGACTTGCGCACTGTCAGCGATCTGCTTTCACAAGTGCCCGAACTGGCAGCGTTTCTGGAAAACCCTGGTGTACCTCAGGCCGACAAGCAGCAGTTTATCGATGAGCAATTCGGCCCCAAGGTCACAGTCTGGATCCATCGCTTACTCAAGTTACTGGTGGACAACCACCGGGCCGGGGTGATTCCGGCGTTGGTTGATCAATTCAGCGAATTTCGCAATCAAGCTGAAAACAGCACCAGCGCCGAGGTTATTACCGCCGTGGAACTGGAAGAGGAACTGCGCAACCGCATTCAAAAGACACTGGAGTCCACCATGGGCTTTAGCCGGGTTGATTTGCACAACCGGGTAGAGCCGGGGTTACTGGGCGGCGCCATCATCAAGATTCAGGATCAAGTCATTGATGGCAGTTATGTGGGACGTCTGGAAGCGTTGCGTAAACAGGTACAAACGTTATAAGCCAGTCCTGCCGATTTACCTAAACAAGATTTTAAAGTTTGAACACACAGTAAAAAGGAACGAACCAATGGCATTACGTGCGGAAGAAATTAGTTCGATACTGAAAGAAAAATTAGCCAGCTACGAAAGCGATGTGTCTGTCAGCAATGTTGGCACCGTGCTGGAAGTTGGCGACGGGATTGCCCGTATTTACGGTCTGCGTGGCGCCATGTCCGGGGAACTGGTGGAGTTTGCCGATGGACACAACACCATGGGCATGGTGTTGAACCTGGAAGAGGACAACGTCGGCGTTGTAATTATGGGTGAGTACACCCACATTCAGGAAGGCCAGATGGTCAAATCCACCGGCCGTATTGCCTCCGTGCCGTTCGGCGAGGATTTGCTGGGTCGGGTGGTTAACCCACTGGGTCAGCCCATTGACGGCAAAGGCAACATTGAAGCCAAAGAATACCTGCCCGTAGACCGCAAGGCACCTGGTATCATCGCCCGCAAGTCTGTACACCAGCCGTTGCAAACCGGTATCACCGCCATTGACGCCATGACTCCCATCGGTCGTGGCCAGCGCGAACTGATTATCGGCGATCGCCAGACCGGTAAAACCGCTGTGGCCATTGACACCATCCTGAACCAGAAGGGTCAGGACGTGATTTGTATTTACTGCGCCATCGGGCAAAAATCCAGCTCCGTAGCCCAGATTGTAAAAACATTGGAAGACAACGGGGCCATGGACTACTCCATCGTGGTGGCCGCTTCCGCCACCGATCCGGCTCCTCTGCAGTATCTGGCCCCATTTGGTGCCGTTACTATCGCTGAAGGCTTTATGGCCCAAGGCAAGCACGTACTGGTAGTCTATGATGACCTGACCAAGCACGCCTGGGCTTACCGGGCCATGAGCTTGTTGCTGCGTCGTCCGCCGGGCCGGGAAGCGTATCCGGGGGATGTATTCTACCTGCACTCCCGCTTGCTGGAACGTGCCGCCAAGCTGAACGACAGTCTGGGCGCTGGCAGTATTACCGCTTTGCCTATCATTGAGACTCAAGCCGGTGACGTTTCCGCATACGTTCCCACCAACGTAATCTCCATTACCGACGGACAGATCTTCCTGGAGTCCGACTTGTTCAACGCCGGGATTCGTCCGGCCATCAACGCCGGTATCTCGGTTTCCCGGGTGGGTGGCGCCGCCCAAACCAAGGCCATGAAGGCCGTAGCCGGTCAATTGCGCCTGACACTGGCCCAGTTCCGGGAACTGGAAGCGTTTGCCCAGTTCGCCAGCGATTTGGACAAGGCCACCCAGGATCAACTGCGTCGGGGTCAAATTATGGTGGAAGTGCTGAAGCAGCCGCAATACAGCCCACTGTCCGTGGCTCAGCAGGTTTCCCTGTTGTTTGCCGCAAACAAGGGCTTGCTGGATGACTTGGAAACCAGCCAGCTGGCCGCTTTCAAGCCGGAGTGGTTCTCCTACTTCAGCGCCAACGTGTCCGACATTGAAGCCAAGTTGAACAAGGGCGACAAGCTGGATGACGCCGAGGAGGCCAAACTGGTCGAGGCCGTTAAAAAGTTTCGGGATACCGTATTCTCCGGCGGTAAAGCGTAGGAAGGTCAGCGAAGGAAGCAACCCATGCCCAACCTGAAAGACATCCGACGCCGGATTAAAAGCGTCAAGAGTACCCAAAAAATCACCCAAGCCATGCGCATGGTGGCCGCGGCCAAGGTCAAGCGCGCTGAAAACCGCGTGAAAGCGGCGCGCCCTTACGCGTCGGAATTCCGCCAGATTTTCAGTGATGTCTTCAATGCGCTGAAAAACCACAATCAGGACATCAGTGGCTCTCGCTACGCGGATTTGCTGCAATCCCGGCAAATTCACAATGTGGGCATCGTGGTGATCAGTTCTGACCGGGGCCTGTGCGGCAACTACAACTCGGCGGTCATTCGTCAGGCGTTTCGCCTGGAAAAGGAGATCAAGGCCCGTGGCTTAACCCCCAAGTTCTACCTGGTGGGTAACAAGGCCATTCAGGCATTTGCCCGATACTCCAACTCGGAGATTCTAGGGCGGAGCGCCGGTATCTCCGCGGCTCCCACCGTGGAAGACGCCAACCTGATTGCCCAGACCATGACCCAGGCGTTTCTGGATGAAAAAATTGACACCATCGATGTCTTATCCACACATTTTGTGTCCATGATTTCCTACAAGGTCCAGATCAGTCCGGTCATCCCGGTGCGCTCGTTTATCGACTGGGAGCCAGAGCTGATTCCCAGCCTGAATGACAGCCACTACAGCGTCTCTCCCAGCGAGTTGAAGCCTGAATTGTTGCTGGAGCCCAATGCGGTCAGCATTCTGGATAAAATGGTGCCCATGTTTGTCAGCAATCTGCTGTACACGTTGTTACTGGAAGGGTCCGCCAGCGAGCTAGCCGCCCGGATGACGGCCATGTCCAACGCCACCAGCAACGCCGGAGACATGATCAACCGCCTGACCATTCAGTACAACAAGGTTCGCCAGGCCGCCATTACCCAGGAAATTCTGGAAATCGTCGGTGGCGCCGAAGCGCTGAAATAAACAAGCTCAAAAAGAAAAGCCGGCTAGGCATCACGCTCGGCCGGTTTTTTGATGGGTAAAATCTGAGGGGAAATATGTGTTTTTCGGGATTTTAGATTGCGTTAAAACAATGAATGAATGAAACCTGCGTCACACGATTCAGGGTAATCAGGTTAGGGCAATCAGGCAAAGGTATCCAGGTGACCCAAACTGTGGGTTTGATATTTCGCCAGGGAACTGGAGCCCGTGAACAGGGGCGTTCCGTTAAAGGTGTCCACGCACAGATTGGCACTGCCGCTGGCGGTGGCGCCTTTGAACGTCGGAGTGATGGCCCGGGCGGGTTGACTGACCACTGGGTTCAGGAGGGTTTTAAGGGCGGCTCCAAAGGCATTCATACGAAAACACTCACTTTCTGAAATTGGTTTCCTTCCAGGGAAAAAGTTGGTAGACGAGTCAGGTTTTTGTCTTTCAAACACTTAGGTTAGTGTCATTAAAACACCCTGATAGAATTTTGTAAACACCCCGATGAAAATTTTTATGAAGCCCGCTGGGCGCCAGCCCGATAAGGCTTTTTGGCAGAGCGATGACAATCCGGGCGGATTTTGCGTATACTATTAAGAGTTTTCAGCAAAGCCCGCCTGAATTTGAGCGGTCAGCGCCCGTCACAGCATGCCCAAAGTCAGAGAGACCCCTTCATGTTCGACTTAATCCGCAAGATCCTGCCCGATCCCAACGAGCGTAAAATCAAAGCCCGTGAGCCCATCGTGGATCATATCAACGATCTGGAAGCGGAAATGCAAGCCCTCAGCGATGATGACCTGCGAGGCAAGACGGACTACTTTCGGCAAATGCTGGCGGGACGGGAGCGTGGGGAAACCGAAAAGCGGGATCGCCAGCTGGAAAAAGAGATGCTGGACATGATTTTGCCAGAGGCCTTTGCCGTGGTGCGGGAGGCCAGCCGCCGGGTGCTGAACATGCGCCATTTTGACGTGCAATTGCTGGGCGGCATGGTATTGCACGATGGTGGCATCGCTGAAATGCGAACCGGGGAAGGAAAGACGCTGGTGGCCACCCTGCCCGCCTATCTGAACGCCCTGACCGGCAAAGGGGTTCATGTCATCACCGTAAACGACTACCTGGCCCGCCGGGACGCTGAGTGGATGGGCAAGGTCTACAACTTTTTGGGACTGAGTACCGGCATGGTGCTGTCCCAGCAGCGCAGTTTCAACGCTTTCGCCGATAAAAAGGCCGCTTACGCCGCAGACATTACCTACGGCACCAATAACGAATTTGGATTCGACTACCTGCGGGACAATATGGCCGGTTCCAAAAGCCAATTGGTTCAGCGTCCGTTTAACTTTGCCATTATCGACGAAGTGGACAGCATCCTGATTGATGAAGCCCGCACCCCGCTGATTATCAGCGGACGATTGGAGCAATCGGCGGATATGTACCGAACCATGGCCCGGATTGCCCCCTTATTGCAGCCGGAACGGGATTACACCGTGGACGAAAAGGGTCGCAACGTGGTGTTAACCGAAGAGGGCATCGATCGGGCTCAGGAAATCCTGGGAGTGGACGACCTGTTTGACATTCAGCACAACATGGCCCATCACCTGCTGCAGGCCCTGAAAGCCAAGGAACTGTTCCGGCTGGATGTGGACTACGTAGTCAAAAACAACGAAGTGGTCATTGTGGACGAGTTCACCGGCCGCTTGATGGATGGACGCCGCTGGAGCGATGGCCTGCACCAGGCCGTGGAAGCCAAGGAGGGTGTCGCCATCCAGGATGAAACCCAGACCTTGGCCAGCATCACCTTCCAGAACCTGTTCCGCCTGTATCCCAAGCTCTCCGGGATGACCGGCACCGCCCAGACCGAAGAGGCAGAATTTGGCAAGATTTACAACCTCAGTGTCACCACCATCCCCACCAACCGCTCCGATCAGCGCAACAACCTGCCGGACACCATTTACAAGAATGAGCGCATCAAGATGCTCAAGGTGGTGGAAGAGATCGTGGAATACCATCAACTGGGTCGCCCGGTGCTGGTGGGCACAGTGTCCATCGAGAAGTCCGAAGAGATTTCCCACCTGCTATCCAAGCCGGTCACCCTGACCCAGCACCTGCGAGAAAAGGCCGCCCGCCTGCTGAACAGTCTGGATGCCAATAAGGACGCCGAATTGTACAACAAAATGGCTGGCAAATTGCGCAACCCGGAAGCGGCCCGCCCGGAAGATTTCACCGAACTGGCCAAGGATCAGCCCGAAGATTTGGCGGTGTTTCTGGAAGGGCTGGCCAAAACCCTGAAAACGGTCATCGCCATTCAGAACGGTCTGCCCCATCAGGTGCTGAACGCCAAGCATCACGAGCAAGAGGCCATGATCGTGGCGCAAGCCGGTCGTAAGGGGGCCATTACCATCGCCACCAACATGGCCGGTCGGGGTACCGATATTTTGCTGGGCGGAAACGCCGATGCAATGGCCAAAAGCGAGTTTGAACTGATGGGCATGGACTGGCGCGCCGTGGACCCGCAAGAACTGGAAGCGGCCATTGCCCGCAAGAAGCTGCTGACCGATGTGGAAAAGGAAGAAGTGCAGGCCCAGGGCGGTTTACACATCATCGGGACAGAACGCCACGAATCTCGGCGGATTGATAACCAGTTGCGGGGTCGGGCCGCTCGTCAAGGGGATCCGGGTTCCACCCACTTCTTTTTGTCGCTGGAAGACGGTCTGATGCGCAAGTTCGGCGGCGATCGCATCTCGGGCATGATGGACATGCTGGGGGTGGATGAGACCATGCCGATCTCGGCCAAGATGGTCAGCCGGGCCATTGAAGGGGCCCAGCGCAAGGTGGAAGCCTACTACTTCGATATCCGCAAGAACATTTTGCAGTACGACGACGTGCTGACCGAGCAGCGCCAACTGATTTACGATCAGCGCAAAAAGGTGCTGAACGGGGAAAACCTGCGGGATTCCGTTAGGCACATGGTGGAACAGGCCATGGAGCGGATTGTAACCACCCACTTGCCGCCCAACACCACCCCGGAAGACTGGGCCGAGGACGTGCTGGCCGAAATGCTGAACACCATTCATGGCATTTGCCCGCAACTGGGGCCAATCGTCACCGTGGAAAGCCTGAGCGGCAAAAGTCAGGCCCAGGTGCTGGACTTTGTAAAAACCGAAGGCGTCAAGGTTTACGACACGCTGGAAAGCGAACTCAGCCGCATTTCTCAAGAACTGGAAGCCTCCCACGGGGTGAATCTGGCCGGTCTGGACGAAGATGACGAACAGGTCAGCGCGGAACTGGCCAATCTTCCCGCGGAGAAAGTGGCTGAAATCAAGCATCCGCTGCGCCGCATTGAGCGGGATGTTTTACTCTCGGTCATCGACAACCGCTGGATTGACTACCTGCACAACCTGGACGGCTTGAGAGAGGGCATTGGCCTGCGGGCCTACGGACAAAAGGACCCCTTGATTGAATACAAGCGGGAAGCCTTTGAAATGTTCCAGAACCTGACTTATGAAATCCAGCGGGATACGGTGATGATTCTCTTCAACACCCGCATTGAAATCCAGATGCAGCGCCAGATGGAAGAACCGGTGCTGAGTGTGGACGAGGAGATGCACCACACCCCATTGACCGAAGCGCTGGAGCATATTCAGGAAATTCCGGAAATGACTACGGCCACCACCTTCATTGAGGCCGAACTCCCCTCCCCGGCGGAAGCCGATTCCGCCACCGAGCCGGGCGAGGGTACCGATGAAAATCGCTCCCGGAAAAAGCCCAGCAAGATTAACCCCTTCTAGGAGCGTCTGCCCGGTCATTGGTCTTTCCACATTAATATTTTCACGCACAAAATAAACAAATAAAGCGTTTATGCATGCACATCACAAAGCGTGGAAAAATCATTCTGTGGAAACCGGACAAGGGACACGATGGTCATTCAAATGGCCGTTTAAACTGGGCACCAAAACCGGCACTAGAAAAAGCGGCAAGGGGCAGTTCAAACGTTCTGAGGGTATACAGCCCACCGAGCGAAAATTAAGGCGCGAATTAAGCGAAGATGTGTATCAGGCGGAAAAAAAGCAGGTTAAAGCCCATAACCAGCTGGTACAGGCCATTGAAAAACGTGATGAAACCCAAACGGCCCTGACCGAAAAATTGGTGGACGTCGCAAGCAAAAGCTCCATCCAGCGGGTGGGCATTAGCGTGGCCGAGCGTGAACTGCAAGGGCCTGTCGTATCCAGGGCCCTGGCTGAGGAACTTGGGCCCCTGGGCCTGAGCAGTGAACTGGGCAGGGGCTTGATCGACGGGTTCGCCGCCCAAAAGGGCCTGAAAAAAGGATTGAATCCCTCGCAATACACCACGCCCAATCCCGTCGATTACACCCGAACGGGCACGGAAGTGTTATCCGCCACCCCGCAGGTAGCCGCCCTGGGCCACCGTCAGGCCAAGGTGGCCCGCAAAGCGGAGCGGTATGAGCAAAAAACCGGGCAACTCAAAGACGTGAAGCTGGCGGATCTTGCCCACAAACACGGAGAACTGAGAAACTACCAGAAGGGTCAACTCAAATCGGGCTCCCTTCAGGCGGAATCGGCGGAGGATTTAGCGGCCCTGCTGAAAAATACCCTGCCGCCACAGCAGATTAATGCCAAGGCCACCCGGCTGCAAGCCCCAGAACCCGCCAGACTCCTCCCGCAAGCAGCCCCGGCCAGACTGCCCAAACCGAACCGGGAACCGTTATTCGGCAACGAACTTTCTCCACGGGAGAAAGCCCATCAGCAACTGGAGGCCCGAGATCAACGGATTCATCAGCTGGATGCCGAATTGCGCCAGCAAGATCCCGCCGCTTTAAATGACGCCATTCGGGAACGGGATTATTACCAAACCGGGACGGCGGGCGATGTCCTGCGGGGAGCCCTCAATCAACCCAGGGAAGCCGCCGTGGTGCTGGGGCACATGGCCCATCACCGTATCCCCAAAGGGGCAGGGGCAAAACCGCTGTTCCATGCGGCGCAGGTTCATAAGGCGGAATACCAGCTTTCCCATTCAGTCGGGCAGGAACTGGGCAAGGGCAACGCCGAAAAAATGCTAAAGGCCCAGGTTCAAGTGGAAACCCTGCATACTCAGGGAAAAAAGCCCGCTCAGGAACTCCGGGATTTGCACAAACAAAAAGCGCTGGAAGCCGATCGCCAGCTGGTGATTGACCCGGATGGGGACACTTTCTACGACGCTTTTGAATCCCCGGCAGCCATCCGCCAGGCGGATAAACGCTATGAGGCCCAGGCTCGGCAGCAGTTGCCCCGCCCGGAAGACGCCTTGTACCTGGATGACGCCGTCAGCCAGTTCATCCCCCAAAGTCTGGGAGAAGGGCTCCGTCGCCCCCTGCGGGCATGGTGGGATCCGCCTGCCCAACCTTGATTCCGTTCAGGCCCGGGCTACTGCATTCACATATCTTTATACTTCAGGGTGAATCCTAAAGTTGTTTTTGAAAATACCGATACATCCTCTAGTCATCGACTGAGGCCACGGCATGGACTTTTTCAATAGCGCGTTTGGACAGAACACCCAAAAAACACTGGGCGATTACGCGCGCTATGCCAAGAGTTTACAAAATGGCGGTGGCGTCACGGGCACGGACAGCAATGCGCAGCCCGGGGCCATTCAAAACCAGATGATGCTCATGATGCTGATGCTAATGATGAGCCAGATGACCGGTCAGCCGCTCCCGCCGGACTTGCTGGCCCAGTTGCCCTCGTCCTTTGTACCAGGCGTGCCGGGCCTACCCGGTACCCCATCCCAAAACCCGGCGCTCAGCGCTTTGGAAAATTACTTTTCCAAAAAAGCAGGGCAGCAGGATCCCACAGCCACAACCATCACATTGACCGAGCAGGATGTGGCCGCGGTGAGGGCGGATCTCAAGACCGGGGTCTTCACCCGGGAGGCGCTGGGAGAAGCCCTGATGTCTGCACTGGCCAAGGGGGCCGACAAGTACCAGCCCGCTGTACAAAAGCTCATTCAGGATCTGAGTGACAGCGGAGAAATAAACCCCACCGCGTTTTTAAAAGCCGACTACCTCAAACAACTGCCAGCACCGCGGCAGGACATTTTGTTGTCCGCCCTCAGTGGGGCGGGGCTGACCCAGCAAAATAACCAGCCCAATACCCGCCTGATTGGGTTTGTGCTGGAAGCCCTGGGGCAACCGGAAAGCAACGAGAGCAAAGCGTTCGTGCAAAAGCTGTTGCAAAAAATCCAGACCGATCTGGGAACATCCACCGACAGCGCCCGTCGAAAAGTACTGGGCCAACTGCTCGATCTGGCCCGTATTGCGGTCGATACCCAAGGAAAGCTGACCTTTGCCTGAGACGACCCTGTGATCTCCGGCAGGGCATAGGGCTACTGGGTAATGGGCACAAACCGCCCCAGTTCTCCCCGGCGGCGGGAGGCTTGGCCGCTTTGAGCATTTTGGGATACCTGCTGGGTCTGCGATTTCCGTTTGGCGGGCCCGGTTACTGGCTGCTCCTCAAGATCCAAGCTCGCTTCCGGCTTTCGTTTCAGGGAGGTTCGTTTCAGCGCCCTTTCTGTCAGGACGTTTTCTGTGGGGGCGTTTCGTTTCAAGCGACTTTCAGCATGCTGGGGGCGGGACCAGCTCAACCGGGGAGACTGCACCCCCTTGGCCTCCTGCTGCCGACGAAACTCTAAAACCCAGGTTCGCAGATGCTTGGGCGTTACTTGATAGGTAGTAAGCAGAGTTTTCCCATCGGTTTGTCCCTGGGAAAAGGCCTCAAGGACTAAGGCCTTTTTGGCTTTCAACGCAGCGCGTTGTTGCGCCAGCGCCGACAGTGCGGGCTTGGGACGCCCCGGCTCAAACAGGGAAGGTTCAGACGAAGGCTGGGATGAGGGCTGAGACGATGGCGCAGAGGGAGTGGCATCTGTGGCCAACAAGGCTCTCACTTCAGCGCGAAGGGAATTGGCTGTTATCCCCGCCGACTGAGGGGCTAAGGCCCAAGGGGATGAACCGGCAGGCTGACCTGTCTTTGGGGAAGATTGACGCCCCGCCCTGAAAACCGATCGGGAGGCAGTCCTGGAGCCCGCCTTGGCATCCAGGGCCCGGGGAGACAGGGGCTCCTGAATAGAGCGACCGGTCGGCGGTGACTGCGAGGACTCCCTCAGGTCCTCTTTCAGCGCAAGGGAGTTCAAATAATGATCATCCTTGGCCTGTCGGCGTGGCTGATTTCGCACCCCGCCCGGCTCCTGAGCGGAGAAAGCGGAAGCCTTCCGCTTTTTGGGGGCCTTATTTTTGGCTGGCTGGGCCTGTGCGGCGCTGGCTGGAGCGTCCGGGGACTGCTCTGGGGCGGAGAGGCCCAGCCAATCGGCCCAAAAGGGCGAAACCCATGCTTCGTCCGCCGGTTCCGCTGACGATTTCCCCCTGTCGGAGTCGGGAGAGAAATTCGGGGCAGGCAGGCTGAACGCCAGAGACTCAGCACGCTCCAAGAGCGGAAAGGGCGGCTCCGACTCAAACAAGGGCAAGGGCGTCAGGGAAAACGTATCTTCCGCCGGCGCTTGAGAAAAAACCGGGGTGACCGGTTCCAGAGTAGTCTGATCCGTGCGGGCCCCTTGCTCTCGTCGCCGGTTGTCCCAATAGCTTTGTTTTAAGGGCGATTTGGGCTTTTCAAACGGGTTATTCAAAAACAGTGAGGACAGCATGCAAACGATCACTCCAGGCAAGGGACAAACGAGTTACAAAAAAAGAAAACACGGCCAAAAGCCGAGCCTTCAAACAACCAATGAAAACCGGAACTTGAATTGTCTATTAGTTACTACAAAATTAGTTCTCAATCAAGCAGACCCGGGCCTGTCCTCAGTCCCAGCCCGCCGTGGTCAACTGCACCCGGCGCACAATTTCCGCTTCCGGCACGGTTAAAATCCGACCCGCTTCCAGCACTTTTTTCCCGGCCACATACACCGCCCGAATGGCCGAGGGCTGGCTGGCGTACACCAGATTTTTCAGGGCGTTCTGGCGGGGCTGCATGGAAAGGTCATTCAGATCCAGCACCGTAAAATCAGCGGCATATCCTTCAGCCAGGGCCCCGATGGGCAAGCCCAGATTTTTTCCCCCGTTCAGGGTGCCCATCACCATCATCTCCTCAGCCGTGGTCACCGTGGAATCGTGGAATTTCACCTTTTGCAGCAGGCTGGTCATGCGCATTTCCTCAATAATGGAGGCCCGGTTGTTGCTGCACCCGCCATCGGTGCCCAGAGAAACGCACACCCCGGCGGCCTGCATTTCCCGAATGCGGGTGATGCCATCCCCCAAAAACATGTTGCTGGAGGGGTTATAAGACAAGCCCGTGCCCCGCTGGGCCATCAGTTCAATCTCGGCGTCATCCAGCCAAACGCAATGGATGCCAACCAACCGATCGTTCAGCACCCCCAGTTCATCCAGATAAGCCACCGGCGGCTTGCCGTGTTGTTGCTCGATCATTTGCCTTTCGTACTGACCTTCGGCAATGTGCATATGGAAGGGGGAGTCCAGTTCCTCGGCCAGTTCCGCCCCGGCCAGAATCATCTCCGGACTGGCCCCATGCAAACTATGGGGGGCAGGCAACACCTGCACCATCGGATGCGCCTTGAATTCGGCGTGCAACTGCCGGGTATTCTCACAGGCTTGAGACACCGTCTCCCGGAAGCGGGCGGGAGCCCCCTTCCAGTCGTACAGGGTGCGGGCCATCACCATGCGGATGCCCACATCTAGCGCTGCCTGAATCACGGCCCGGGCGTTCTCATTGGCCTGATCGTTAATGTAGAAAAAATCGCATACCGTGGTGATGCCGCACTTCAGCATTTCCCCAAAGGCAAACAGGGCCCCGGTGTAAATATCGTCCCGACTCAGGATTTTGGCGTACTTATAGAGGGCCTGATCCCGCCAGGTGAAAAAATCCTGATCATCGCAAAACCCTTTCAGCAGCGATTGAAACGAGTGATTGTGCGAGTTCACCAAACCGGGAATCAGAAAGCCGTTCTCAAAATGAATGACCTGCGCTTGTTGCTCAGTCGTCAAGGTTTCCACCGGCAACACCTGAGCAATCTGATGGCCTTCCACGTGCAGGGCCCAGCCCGTTTGCAACTGCCCTTGAACGTACATACAATCCGCCGTGTAAATGGGCATGGCCAAGCAATCCTCTCAACGCTGAAACGAGATGATTTTATTATGCACCAAATCACCAAGCAGCAGACAAAGGTCCGCAGCAAGCAAGCTGGATTTTGGCGTTACTGGGTCAACTGAGCGGCGCCCAAGCCTGAGGCATCAGCGTGGGCGCTTTGGGGCACGGCTTTTTTCTCAAACAGATAGTGAGACACCATCCACTCGTTGCCGTTTTTGTAGCCCCACAATTCGGCGCAGGCCAGGAAGAAGACTTTCCAGTACACCCACCATTTGGTCAGGTTTTCCGCCCCGTAAGTCTGGGCCAGAATTTTCTCCACCGCCGGGCGATGTTGGTACATATTCTCGGCCCAGGCATTGGCTGTTTTTTCATAATGGGTGCCATTCACAATCCACTGGTTGGCAATGGCCAGATCTTTCTGGAAGTACAGCAACAGATCATTCGACGGCATGGTGCCGCCGGTGAAAAAGTAGCGGGTCAGCCAGTCCGTGCCGTCTTTATCTTCGTAATGATAGGTAAAAATGGGATGGGTGAAAATATGCACAAACAGCTTGCCCTCTGGCTTCAGCCAACGGCTGATTTTGGCCAGCAGTTTTTCATAGTTCTTCATATGCTCAAACATTTCCACGGACACCACCCGATCGAACTGGCGATCCGTTTCAAAATGCACAATGTTGGCCGTCAGAATTTCCAGATTATTCAAGCCACGGGCCTTGGCCTGCGCGTCAATAAAGGCCTTTTGGCTGCGAGAGTTGGACACCCCCACGATGGTGGCGTTGGGGTATTGCTCGGCCATCCACAAAGACAAGGAGCCCCAGCCGCAGCCCAGTTCCAGAATGGTTTGCCCGTCCTGCAAATCGGCCCGCTGACAAGTTAAGGCCAACATGGTTTCCTCAGCCTCTCCCAAGTTGCGGGTGGATTCCGTCCAGTAAGCGCTGCTGTATTTTTTACGCGGCCCCAGCACCAAATCGAAAAACTCGCTGGGCACTTCGTAGTGCTGCTCATTGGCGGCATCCGTTTCAATGGCGATGGGACTATTTTTTAACTCGGCCACAAAATCCATGACCGCCTGTTGCCGTGCTTCCCAGGAGGACTTGCTTTCCTCCTTCACTTTTTGGGCCAGCATGTTGCGAATGCCCCAGCGAATGACCGCATCGGGAACAAGATTGGTTTCCAGTAATTTATAAATCCACATGGGCTAAAATCCTTATGCAGTCTGGGTGTTAAAAATGGAGTAAGTGAGCCGGAAGTATACAGGCCTCCGGGTTATGAGGGCTTCCGCTTGGGAAACCAGGGAATAAACGGGCTGGTGCTTTCCTGATACCGACGGTAGGCCTCGCCCTTGGTTTTAAGAGCCTGAGCCTCGGTGGCGCCCACCCCGCTGAATTTGGTCAGGAACAACAGCATAATCATGGGACTATAGATCGTCGTCCATCCACCGGGCGCGCCCAGGGCCAGCAGGTAATAGCCCATCCACTGCAACCACTCACAAAAGTAATTGGGATGACGGGAATAAGCCCACAGGCCGCTTTGGCAGACTTTGCCCTTATTCTCAAGCTGATCTTTAAAGCGCTTGAGCTGCTGATCGGCCACCGCTTCAAAAATCAGGCCCACCGCCCACACCGCCAAGGCCAGCCATTGAAGCGGACTGAGAGAAGGGCTGGTGTTTTGGGCGGCAAATAAAAACGGACTGGAGACGATCAACATCAGCACACCCTGAAACAGGTACACGGCGAAAAACAGCCACGGCGATTTTTCGGGACCCCACAGTTCCCGTAAGGCGTGATAGCGGCCATCCTCTTCCGGGTGGGTGGCAATGACCCGCTTCAGCAAGTACCAGGCCAGTCGCCAACTGCTGGCGGTGGCCATCAGCAGCATCACTGTTTTTTGCACCGGTGCCCCTTGCCCCAGGACATAGTAAGTGCCCGCAATCAGGCTAAAGCCAAAAGCCCATGCCACATCCACAATGCCCGCGTTTTTCAGGGGGTTGGCAATGGCGGTCACAATCAGCATCAGGCCCAGAATGACCAGAGCGGCGCTACTAAGCAGGGGCCAGACTTGAGAAACGCTCAACAGATCAAACATGCGGTTCACCTCGCTTTAGAAACACATCCTCGGCGGTGGCCGTGGTGGGCAAACGGAACAGCAGAATCAGCATGTACAGGGCCATGGTCACGTTGCCCCACACCACAATCAGTAAAAACCAAACCACACGGCTGACCCAGGTACGCTCACGGGCGCACACCCACAGGGCAAAGGCGATAATGGCGAAATAGGCGTCATAAACCGTGGCGATAAACCACACATCGCTGCTGACCACCGGCGGGATCTGAAACAGAGACTCGTGCAGCATGGCTTGGGTCACGACCGTGGTTTGCACCACAAACACCAGCAAGAACCAGATGCGCAAACTCCAGATTAACATGGCGGGAGGCTCCTTTCCGGTGGCCCTACAAGGCCTGCCACAGGGACAGGTTATTGGGATTGGTATAAATGGCCTGCACCACACTGATGTTACGCATGCGGAAGGCCGCCTTGCAGTACATCAGGTAGTAATTCCACTTGCGGATAAACCGCTCGTCAAAGCCTTGCCGCCGCACTTCGCTCAGGTTGGCGTTGAAGGCGTCGTACCACAGTTGCAGGGTTTTGGCGTAGCTGTTGCCCAGATCTTCCAGATCGTGCAGGAACAGATTGCCAGTGCGGTTGATGGCCTGATTCACCCGTCCCACGGAGGGCAACAGGGAGCCTGGGAAAATGTGTTTCTGGATAAAATCCACGTTGTTTTTCAGTAGTTCGTACCGACTGTCCGGGCAGGTGATGTACTGAATGCCCAACAGCCCGTGCGGTTTGAGCAAGCGGGAGCATTGGGCGAAATAGGTATCCAGATAGGCATCCCCCACCGCTTCCAGCATTTCAATGGAGACAATTTTGTCGTACTGCCCGCTCAGTTTGCGGTAATCCTGCAAATGTACCGTAATTTGATCACTCAGCCCCGCTGCGGCAATACGGGCCGTGGCCAGCTTGAATTGCTCTTCGGAAATGGTGGTGGTGTCGATGGTGCAACCATAATTACGGGCGGCGTGCATGGCAAAGCCCCCCCAACCGGTGCCGATTTCCAGCACCCGATCGCTGGGCTGCAATTGCAATTTTTGGCACAGGGCATCGTACTTGCTGATTTGGGCCGCTTCCAGCGATTGCTCCGGATGGGTGAAGCGGGCCGAGGAGTAGGTCATGGTGGGGTCCAGAAAAATCTGGAAAAATTCGTTCCCCAAGTCATAATGCTCGTGGATATTTTTCTTGCTGTTGTCCACGTTGTTGGCCCGCAGCAGGTGATAGAGCCGGTTCAGCTTGCCCAGCAGGTTCACCCAGAACACTTTGTTTTTGGAGCCTTCCAGCACCGTAGAATCTTCAATATTCAGGATGAACCAGGCGATGACCGCCTCCAGATCGGGGGTGTCCCACTCCCCATCCAGATAGGCTTCGGCAAAACCGATGTGCCCATACTGAATGATGCGGTTGAAACAGCGATCCTCATTCACCTGAATGGCGGCCTGAAAGGAACTGTCCGGTTCCTGCCCGATGGGGTACACGCTGCCATCAGGGAAGTACAGGGTGAGCTGTCCTTTGCGCATGGCAGATAACAGCTTGACCACCGTTTTAGCCGACCAGGACAGGTTTTTGGGCAAGCTGGGAACCGCGTGCAGATGCGCTTTTCCCTGTGCTTTCAAGGTGCTTGGACGTTCCAGGGTTTTCAAGGCCGGGCCTCCTGTTGTGCGTAAAATTGCTGTAAATCGTGTCTGGGTCGCAGGACTTGCCGCTGGTTAAACGGTTGGGCCTCTTTCAAGTGAAGCGGCAAGCGCTTGAGCCACAGAATCAAGGCGTGCCAGTGGATCAGGGCAATCACCTGCCAGGTCATCAACGGGTAACGTAGACTGAGCCGTAGGAGCTGGCTGTCGGTCAACGGGTGTTTTTCGCCCCGAAAGCCGCTGTCCAGCAATGTTTGCTCACCGGCCAAACTGGACACCTGACAATGAATGCGCTCCCCCGGCGGGCTGACCTGAAAGCGAAACCGCTGATCCAGTTGAGAATAGGGAGAGACGTAAAAATACTTGATGCGTTCACTGGAAAATGAATACGTTTGATCTTCGGTGGCATTCTGTGCAGGATTGAGAATCGGAAACACTTTCATTTCCCGAAAGGTATTCTCCACCTGGGCCAGACTGCCCATGCAACGCCCCGCGTCATCAAAGGCAAAGTACAGGCTGATGGGATTAAACACATAGCCCAGGGTGCGCATATTGGTCAGCAATCCAATTTTGGCGATGGGCTGCTGAAGTCCGTGTTCCTGAAAGGCCTGAACGGCCCGCTCTTTCAGCGATCTCCCCACCGGGGTGGGCAGATGATCGGATTCTCGAAACTCATAAAACGCCCGACGCCCAATCTTGAACCACTGAAAGCGATTTTCCAGTTGGGGCAGCTCATCCAGATCCAGATAAAAGAAAAAGGTACGATTCTGGAAATCATGCGTTTTGGGGGCCAGCCGACGATGATAGACCTGGCACTCGTACAGGCAGGAATTCAGCGCCGCCATGTCAGGGTCTCCACCAGTTGGCCGCTCAGGTTGAGGGCGGCGGTAAAGGCGTCTTCGTGAAAGCCGTACTTAAAATAACTGCCGCAAAAATAAATATGGGTTTGCTGCCCTTCCGCATTCAGCTCAGCCAGTTGATCCTGAGCGGCCACAGCGGGTTCATCAAAAATGGGATGCTCGTAAGCGATGGCTTGCCGAATGCTGTCCGGGCGCATCCAGCGTTGCCCGTTGATAGACACGATATAATCCTGTTTTTCAGACACCCCTTGCAGGCTGTTCATCCAGTAGTGGGTAGCGGCGTCGTATAAAATTTCTGGATTGTGAGGATCAGGTTTGGCCGATTTGATTTGATAGTTCCAGGAGGCCCGGCAGCGTTGGGTTCTGGGCAGCACCGAGGCATCGGTGTGCAGGGTGGCCAGGTTGCTTTCATAACGAAACGGGGCCAACAAGCGCTGTTGCAAGTCGGATGGTTGGCTCAGCGCGGCCAGAGATTGATCGGCGTGGCAGGCCAGAATAACCGCGTCAAAGTCCCGGCTTTCGGTCTGCCCATCGGGGCCTTGGGCTTGCACACGCACCGTACCATCGGCATGCGGGGTGACCGCTTGCACCGTGCGGTTCAGTAAAATTTCCGGCTGACAGAGGGCCAGCAATTTGCGCACGTAGGTGCGGGCCCCGCCATCCACGGTGTACCACTGATAGTGGGTATCCAGCCCCAAAAACCCATGATTGTGGAAAAAGCGAATGAGGGTGCGGGCCGGGAACTTCAGCATTTTGTGGGGGGCCGTGGACCAGATGGCGGAACTCATGGGCACCATAAACAACTCCAGAAAATCCTGCCCATAACCCCGCTCGGCGATTAGTTCCGCCACGGTCAGGGTGTTGTAGCGGGGGTTGTCCAGATTGTCCAGGGCTTCTTTGGTGAAGCGATCCATTTGTTGAACCATGCGCCAGAAACGGGGATTGAAAATATTTTTACGCTGGCCGAACAGCTTGTTCAGCCCGGCCCCGTTCCACTCCAGCCCATGGGTATCGTGGCGCACACTAAAGGACATATCGGTGGGCTTGATGGGAATTTCCAGCGTCTCAAACAGCTTCAGCAGGTTGGGGTAAGTGACTTTGTTAAAGACCATAAACCCGGTATCCACGGGCAGTTGCTGGCCGTCTTCTTCCACTTCCACCGTGTTGGTGTGCCCGCCCACGTAGTCGTTTTTCTCGTAGAGGGTGATTTGATACTGCTGATGCAAAAAATACAGGCACCCCAGCCCGGAAATTCCGCTGCCGATAATGGCCAGACGCTTCTTCATGACTGCCGGGTCCTGCTTTTGGGACTGGACTGGTAGGCTTCCGCGGGAACCGGATTGAGGCTATGCACCAGACCCACCCAGGACATCAGCTTCAGGATGTAGTAGGTCACATCATACTCCCACCAGTAAAACCCCTGACGCACGGAGTTCTGGTAGAAGTGGTGGTTGTTGTGCCAGCCTTCTCCCAAAGTCAGGATGGCCAGCCACGGATTATTGCGGCTGTCATCCGGGGTGTTGTAGCGCCGGGTGCCAAACTTGTGGGACAGGGAATTGATGGTGCAGGTCCCGTGAAACAGGATCACCGTGCTGACGAAGAAGCCCCAGATCAGGCATTGCAGGCCATTGGTGCCCAAGCCCGGAAAGGCGGACTCCAACCAAGCACCCAGCGCATACAAGGCGATGGCGTACAGGACTGGCACCACCCAGTCAAAGCGATTCAGCCACACCAGCTCCGGGAAACGGGCCCAGTCCTTAATCAGGGAGTAATCGGTCTGCAAATTTCCGGGCACGGTCATCCAGCCAATATGCGATTGCAACAGACTCTCCCGAACCGGGGAATGCGGGTCACCGGGCTGATCCGAATAACGGTGATGACGTCGGTGGTGAGAGGCCCACCACAAAGGCCCCCGCTGCACGGAGGTCATGGCCCACACGGCAAAAATAAATTGCTGTATACGACCCGTTTGGAAGGTGCGGTGCGAAAAATAGCGGTGATAAAAGGCGGTAATGGCAAACATGCGCACCCAGTACAGGGCCAGGGTCAGACCCACCACGAAAGGGGACCATCCGCAAAAGAACACACCCAACATCCCCGCGTGCAAAAAGGCAAAGGGAATCCAACGCGACCACTCTCGGGACCACTCGGAGGTATTGGACGGTTGGGCGAGGGGGGCACGGCCTTTGAGCGCGTAATCACTGTCCAGAATTTTTAAAATCGTACTCATATCATATACCGAATGGTAGACTATTTAAGTTTAACGGAACCGCTTTGACTGTCAAATGAAACTTCAATATATCCCTCTTGCTTCGATTTTGAATGGTTTAGAAACTTATACCTTTTGGTATACAAAATAGTATGCTGAATGTTGTAAAATGGGCAGACGTTGCATGAATGGAGGTGCAGGCATCCTTATGATCAGACTTTGGCGAACACCTCGAAACACTGCCTTTGTTCTACTTTATATTGCTTGCTTTTGGCTTTATACGCAAGCGACAAGTTTGGCCTCACCCTTGCCCCGGGAGGAGTTGGTCAGTTTGAATGGCGCCAGTCGCCTGCAACTGCCAGACGCGTTTCGGGGGAAGCGGGTGCTGCTGGCCGTGGGGTTTCATCCCCGACACCAGTCCACGCTGGAGAAGGGCGTGTTGCTTTTCGATGGTCTGCGAGCCACGGGGGCCAACGTTCAGGTGCTGGAAGTGGCCGTGATCGATCCCAAGTACAAGAGCTTCAAGCCTTCCGTGGAAGCCTTTATGCGCAAGGCGGTGAATGAAAAGCCGCTGATGGGACGCATTTACCCGTTGTACACCAATTCGCAGGCGTTTAAAAAATCGCTGGGCCTGCAGCAGGAGGAATACGCCTTCATCCTGCTGGGGCCCGAGGGGCAGGTTTTGTGGAAAAAAAGTGCGGCCCCCACGCCCGGCATGGTGGATTCCGTGAAGCGATTGATTCCTTAAGCCTTTAAAAACGATGGCTTGCCGTAAAAAACCTTTGCCAGTCGAGCAAAGGGTGTGCTATATATTAAACACGCCTTGGGGGCGTAGCTCAGTTGGTAGAGCGCCTGCTTTGCACGCAGGATGTCGCGGGTTCAATTCCTGTCGCCTCCACCATTAAGATTTGAAAAGCCTTTCTGCGTTCCAGTAGAAAGGCTTTTTTCTTGGCGCAACTTGCGCCCCCATAAAAAATCACCCCCTTCCGCCCGAGGACGAAAGGAGGTGTTGTTTTGGAGCAACAATTTTCGGGGTGAGCGTACCGTTTACCAGTAGCCACGCACCGGTACTTTTTTCTGCGGCGGCTTCGGCTTGGGTTTGACCAGCATGATTTTAGCCGGTGGTGGTGGCGGAGGCGCCGGAGGGGTCTTCTTCTGAATGATGGGTAGCGGCGAGCGGGCCAGGAAGATGGAACGGTTGTAGCTCAGCACGTTACCGGCGTTGGGGGGCAGGGTATCGCCCAGGGTGCCATACTCTTTGGGGTACAGCGGGAATAAAGGATTCTCCGGGGGCTTGGGCGGCGGGGAGCAAGTGCCGCCCCCGGCGCACGGCGGTTTGGGGGTTACATGAATCTCACCGGGAGCCCCGCAGGCACCACCGGCACCCGGGGTAGCGCAACCGCAGGCACTGCTGGTGGAAGCGTTACCACCCTGGCCACCACTGCCGCCGTTGACATTGACGTTGTTCAACACGTCCTGTCCGGGCTCACCGTGGAACAGAACCTTACCGCCGTTACCGGCGTCGCCGCCATTACCGGCCAGCGCGTACTGATGAACCGGCTGGCCCTGATAGTCGGTCTCATTGGCTTGAGCCTCCTGACCATTGCCGCCATTGCCACCGACCACTTCAATGCTGCCGTCGTTGCGGATGTTGGTATTGAAAGCCACCCGGACTTCCCCACCATTGCCGCCCCGGCCACCGTTTTGACCCAGAGAGACCTGCTGGTAGCTGACATTGCCATGCTCGTCCTGCGTTTCACTCACAGGACCTTGCTCGACATTGGGATTGGTGCCGCCATTACCGCCATTGGCGGTAATTCTGCCGCTGTTGCCTACGTCGCCATCCGAGCCGTAGCCAACCTTGCCACCATTTCCCCCATTGCTGGGGTTGTAGCCGTTAAAACCGTTTCCGCCGTCGGCGCTGATGCGACCGGTGTTACTAACGCTGTTGGACGCCAATACGACGACCACGCCACCGTTCCCGGCATCCACGCCGCTGTCGCCATCGCCCCCATTGGCGGCAATGAGACCGTTGTTCTCAACTGACTTGGTCAGGAGCCCCACGTTTCCGCTGGAATCCAGAGCCGCCCCCACGAGGACAGCCCCGCCGCTGGCGCCTAGCCCGCCATTGGCGGTAATTTCAGCACCACTGCTGATGGCAATTTTTTCAGTGGCGGCAACGTTAATGGCCCCACCCTGACCGCCTTCAGCCCCATTGGCGGTGACTTTGGCGTTGCTACCCAGGGCAATCTCGGAACCATAGATCCCGATGGCCCCACCCTTGGCCCCGGCGCTCAGACCGTTGGCCATGACCACACCGTCCAGATTGACCACACTACCGGAAATCTGGATGACATTGGCATTGTAGCCGCCAACGTAGTTGCCGGAGGCGTCAATGACCGCCCCATTGGGGATGGTCACCTGCCCGGTGGCGTTAATATTGATTTGGCCGGGCAAGGCATTTGCCCCGGTGGCCAGGGCTTCAATCCGGGAACCGGGGTCCACGGTGAGCTGACCCACGTTGAATACGATGGTTCCGCCATTTAACCCGTTGGCGAAAATGTTACCGTTCTGAACCAGAGCGCCCGCGTCAATGGTCACTTTACCGCCATTACCCAGATAGGCCCCGTTTTGGCCCAGAGCGGCGCTGGCGTCAATGGTGCCATCTACCCGCATGACCCCGCCCCGCGCGTCAAAGTGCAGGTGTCCGCCGTTGCCGGTCAGGTCACCGTTGTTGTTCACTTCCAGACCCCGCACGGTGGTGCCCGCCCCAACAATCATGTTGCCGTTGTTGGTAAAGGTGGTTCGGTTGCCGGTCGTGTTGTAGTAGGTGCCGCCAGCCACATTTTCACCGTAATTGGTGCTGTTGGTGTCGCCGGGGCCAGCGAATGACAGGGGGGAATTGGCAAGCAGCAAGCTGGTTGTCAGGGACAACGCTACCAGAAAGCGGCCATTGGGACGTGTCGACAAAGCCATCGGATAAAATACTCCTTGAAAGTGGAAAGGGGTGGCCAAAAGCGGGTGAGGATCAAATTTAAAAGGGAAAAAACTTTGAATGGTTTTTATTAAGAATATTCAAGTGTGAATCATACATTAAAAATTTTTGATAGCAACTGCCGGGCTGGATTCTCCATGCTGGCCGTCGAATTGGGGGTAGTCCGTGTGTCCGAAAGATATAGCTTTCGTAATCTTTCTTTGTCTCTTGCTTTTTTAATTTACTTTTATTTTTGATTTCCTATAATACGCTAGACCTAAAAAGATCTTCCTGAACGCTTCTCCCCCCATGCGTCCCAACGGACTCCACAGATCCAGCTGGCGTCACCTTCCTTATATAAGAATCCCACTGCCACTGCCACTGCCAATGGGGGTTTCTATAGTAAGATCCCGGTTCCCCTCAAAGCTCCGCCAATCGTCCAAGTTTACAACCATTTGTCCCACCCTCCCCCACATTTATACCTTATGTTTTTGCACCTCACACAAAACCAGCACTCAATCCAAAAAGGATGCCGTCCCCTATGAGATCCGATTTCCACCGTCAGGCCATTATTCTATCCAGTGTCCTTACCCTGTTGCCGGGCGCAGCCATGGCCCAGGTGTTTCCCGCCCAAACCAACCCGGGAACGCTGCTGGGCCCGCAAAGCGGATCTCCTTACTATTTCCAGTCAGTCCCCACCGCCGCTCCCGCCCAGGCGGACACCCTGCAAGAGAACGAACCCGGCGGCATCCGGGTGGAAGCCCAACCGCCCATCGTGCAAGTGACCAGCGATCTGTTCCAGGTTGATCGGGTGGATGTGGAAGGCAACACCATCGTTTCCAACGAGGAAATGCGCCGACTGGTGGTGGGTTACGAAGGCCGGAAACTGAGCCCCGAAGACTTGGCTCAATTGGTGCAAGGCATTAACGAGGAATACCGCAAACGGGGTTATCTGACCTCGCTGGCCTTCATCCCGCCCCAGAATCTGGAGCGGGGCGCCATTACCGTGAAGGTGCTGGAAGGCATCGTGGGCGATATGGAAGTGAGTGGCAACAAATACTTCAAGGCCAAGGTCATTGAGAAACGCATCAGCGAAACCCCCGGCCAGCCGCTGAACATTCCCGCTCTGGAACAGGAATTGCTGCGCATCAACCGGCAAGAGCCCTACCGGGTCAAAGCAACCCTGTTACCCGGCGAGCGCACCGGGGAAACCAAAATCCGACTGGATGTCAAAGAGCAACAGCCCTTCCAGCTGGCTTTGACGTCTGATAACGCCGGTCGTCCTTTCATCGGCTTATACCGCTGGGGTGCTGAGTTTACCAACCGCAATGTCACGGGCCGGGGCGATCGCTTTAACCTGCGCTACATCGGCTCCACCGGGTCAACCATTGCTTCAACCTCCTACACCTTACCGGTGGGCAGCAAGGGCACGGAAATCAGCGGATTGTTTGGCTTCAGCCACGTGAACGTGGACTTGCGCTTGCCCAACCAGCCCGATTTGATTGGGAACGCCTACAACTACGGCCTGCTGGTCACCCAGCCGCTGGGCAAAGAGCGCGTCTGGAGTACCGACCTGGGCCTGAACGCCCGCCGGGTCAGCAGCTTTTTTGATGGCGACAGGACGGGCACCGATGACATTCGCTCATTGGCCCTGGGCTTGAACTACGATAAATACGATCGCTACGGGCGCTCCTTTTCCCGGGCGCAAGTGACGCTGGCCCCGGAATGGCTGGGGGCCAACACCAGCTTCTTCAAGCTGGAAAACTACCTGACCCGGGTGACCCGCCTGCCCAAAAACAACCTGCTCATCCTGCGGGCCTACTCCCAGTGGAGCCCCGACGCCCTGCCCGCCATCGAGCAGTTCCAGCTGGGCGGTATCAATAGCGTGCGCGGTTACACCCAGGGCCTACTAATTGGGGACAGAGGCTACAATGTGGGCGCCGAATGGCGTTACCCGCTGCCCCTGCTCTCCCGTGTCAGCCCCTGGCTGGGCGAACGCCTGCAAGGCGCCCTGTTTGCCGATTACGGTCAGGTCTGGCGTGACAAAAGCAGTCCCTTCTACAGCAGCGCCGCCGCAACCTCTCTGCTTAGCGCCGGTTTCGGTCTACGGGCTCACCTGACGGACTATGCCCAGGGCTTTCTGGATGTGGCCTTTGGTTTGCTGAACCGCAAAAACGAGGAACCGTTCCGCAACCAGCCCACCGCCCGCATTCACTTCGGGGTGCGTAGCGAGCTGTTGCCCAACGATTACAAGAGCCGTACTGATAAAGTCACCCCCATCAAGGCCAATGCCCCTCGGGTACGCAGCGTTGGAACCATCCAGACTGGCGATCTGCAAACCGATATCGCCGATCCGACCCTGGAATCCATTGATCTGCTGAAACCCCGGATTCGATAAGCACTGACGCTGGGAACTTTAAATCCACATGAAACCCTCTGGCAACCTGTTGCCGGGGGGTTTTTGACTTGATTCGCAATTTTTAGCTGTGTGGGCATACCCGGAATTTAAAAAACTGATACACTGAATACAATCTATTTTTGTTTATTAATTCATAAATTAATAAACAGGCTCTCCTGAATCTGTAGGATGTACTGCTCGGATCAAAACGGGACACTGGAAACTGGAAGATAGATGCGCCCTGCATCGATTTGCCAGACATTGGGGACTAAAAAAGGGAAGTGAGGGAATTGGCATGAACAGAAATCGGCTTCTGGTGATTCTGATGGCAGCCCTGATGGGTTGGGCCGTTCCTGAAATTTGCGACGCCATTGACGTGAACCCCGTCCGTGGCAAAGAACTGCGAGAGGCCAAGGCCTTTTTCACCCATCTGGCCTCCACCTCCAAAAATCCGCTTATCGTGAGTATGGCCGAGGAAAGCCTGAAAAAAATTGACGACAACAACCAGGCCAACCGCCCAGGCGACACCCGGAATCGGGCGGAAGTGACCCTGTTACCGCAAAGCGATAACACCTTTGTGGTGCCCGCCCTGGTCAACCGTCGGCACATGGCCACCTTTCTGGTGGATACCGGGGCCAGCTACACCGTAATCACCCCGCAAATGGCCCGGGAGCTGGGCATTCACATCCCGGCGGATCATCCCACCCTGCCGGTCACCACGGCCAACGGCACCCTGAACGCCCCGGTGGTCACCCTCAAACAGGTCACTCTGGGCGGCATGCAGGTCAACAACGTGGAAGCGGTGATCACCGATCTGGGAGACACCCCGCAACTATCGGGCCTGCTGGGCATGAGCTTCTTCCGGGGCATGGATCTGTCCTTCAAGCAGGACAAGCTGGTCATCAGCCGCTAAAGACAAGCCAACAGCGACTAGTCGCCGCTATTATCGGCGTTGCTTTGCTCCGCGTTCAGCACCTGTTCACTCAGGCGGCTGAAGCTGTGATCCACGTCCAAATCCAGCGTGCGCAGGTTGATGGTGGTCTCGTAGGCCTCCAGAATGACCGCGATCAGCATGAGTACCAGCCCGCTTAAAAACGACCACACCGGCACCATCTCCCAATGCACAAAATGCAGCTTGGCCAGCGCGATGGACACCGCCGTAAACACCAGCATACCCAATGCCCCAAACAGGATAAACATGGCGTTGCGAATCAGGTAAACCCGCTCCATGAAAAAGGGAATTTGCCGCTGAATGTTGGCAATACGATCCTGATCGGTGGTGGTTAGCAATTCCCGGTTTAATTCCCGCACCCGGGTGGAGGCGATGGAAAAGCGGGCGCTAATGCCATTCAACAACAGGGCAATGCCGGTTATGGCCACGGCGGGGCCCAGGGACTCCGTGATAATGTCATTGGGGGGAATCATGAAAGACCTTTCAACTGTCAGGCGATGCGAATAAACGGGTTTATGGGGGACGGGCGATGCGGGGGGATCATCTTCAGGGGGATACGGAGCGGTATTCAAATCAGAGCGGGGCTAAAAAATGGAAACACAAAACTCAAGAAAACGGGCGTGTCCCAAACTATCGGGGCGGGGAAACACCGGGCGGCAAAAGCAGGTTCGGGCTGCGCTGCTCGGGGTCCATAAACCATTCTTCCAGAATGATATTGAGACATGCAACCACCGGAATGGCCAGCACCAGACCCACCAGTCCAAACACCAGCCCACCCACCATCAGGGCCACCAAAATGGCCAGCGGATGCAAACCAACGGCCCGGCCCATAATCAGCGGGCCGATAATGTTGTTGGCCAAAGCCTGCACCACCACAAACAGGGTCAGCACCCAAAACGCCCCCCACCAGCCAATGGGGCTGAAAATGGCAATGACCAGCGCCACCACCATAGCGATATTGGGCCCCAAAATGGGAATCAGGGTGAGCAGGCCGCTCAGGGCGCCCAGCAAAACGGCAAAGGGCGGAAAAGGGCCGCCAATAACCGACAGGCCCAACGTAATCAAGCCACCAAAGGTGGCCATAAACAGGATTTGCCCGGACACAAACCCGCCGGTACTGCGGATGAGGTGATCGATCAAGGCCCGCAGTCGTTCGTGGTGACGGGCGGGATGAAAGTGCAGGAAATACCCTTCAATTTTTTCCCGATCCAGCAACAGCAACATGCTGATAATGAGGGCGCTGATTAAATCCAGCCCCACCTGGGAAACCAGCAGGGTCATCCCGGTAAACCCGGACAGGACCAGCCCGTTTTGCGCGGACAGATGCCGCATTAACAGCTCCGGGCTAAAGCTGGTCAGCAAGGGATAGCGTCGGCTGATAAAACTCCACTGTGCGGCCCAGTTGATCATGGCGTCCAGATAGTGCGGCAAATCACTGATAAACACGTTCAACTGGTTCCAGGTGATGGTGACCACCGGAATAATAAGGCCCACAAAGAGGGCAAACAGCACCACGTAGGGAATGAGTACCGACAACCAGCGGGGCAGCTTTTGATCCAGAAACTCGACCACCGGCAACAGGGCGCTGGCGAAAATAAAAGCCACAAACACCACCACCAGCGCTTCCCGGGCTACAAACAGCAGACACCCCAATAGAACCAGTCCGACTGTCCAAAGCACGTCCTGACGAAATTGACTCACGGGCTCACCATCCAATTGAAGGGGGCTATGGTTCCCATTCTAATACAGTCAGGCCTGTTTGCGGGAGACCTCAAGCCCCTGCATAAGGCGAAGACGCAGCCCACAGACCCTGTGGACGAAGCGCTTTCAAGGCAGGAAAAACCAACATGCCCTTTAGGCGAGGTGATTTCAGGCAGTATACACCGCCAAACGATGGCCAAAAAGCACGTTCACCTAGCAAGGGCCGGGAAGTATCAACGATCTCCGGCCACGGCAGATTTTCGACCCCGTTTTCCGGCGCTGACCCGTTTTACCTTGTTCACGGAACCCGGCTTTCGGCCTCGCTTTTTGGGAGTTCCGGGTGAGAGCGTCTCCAGATTGGCTGTTAGCTTGGGCTTGCGTCCCCGTTTTTTGGGTGCCCCTGTGGCTGGGGCTTCAACCGCATCCCGCGTTGCGGGCAGGATGACTTTATTTTTGCTGCCGGGTTTACGTCCCCGCTTCTTCGGAACCCCGGCGGGTTCAACACCGTGTTCGATGAGTTGAAACTGGGCGCAAAATGCCTTTAACTCGTCCAATGTATCAAATTTAATGGCCATAAATCACTGAAACTCCTCTGGGATTCTGCTTCTAAAAAAGGTTGAAACGCTCAATCGCCCGCCCTGTGAGTCTTATCCCCCTTATCTTCTTTTAACGCTTCTCCTCTTTTCATTTTTTCCGAGTGCCGAAATGCGGGAGGCTGACAAACGATACCGGTCGCTGGAGATATAAGGCCCTCCTCTGCCAGTCGGTTGCGAAACGCTTGATCCATCCGTACGGGGTTGAATTTAGCCAGCAGGCTTGGCATCGATGTGGACCGGTTATTTATAAAGGCGCAAATTCCTTGGCTCTCATTCCGCGAAGTTTTAAGGACGCTGGTTTAAATTTAGGAGGAATAACAATTTAAAACGTTGATATTTTAACGAGATTTTAACTGAAACCGGTTAATTAGCCAATCTAATTTCCGCTGCGCTGTGTTGAATGGCGTCCCGAAAAAGATACAGTCGCCAAAAACACAGGCATTGTAAAAAAGCCCCACGGACCAGTGGCGGGAATAAGCCAATGGCGGGTCTGGGGATGCTGTTCCGCAATTTGGTGAATACATTTTAAGAATATGACCCAAACCCCTCAAGTTTCTGAAGCGTCGGCCGATAGTTCAAAGGCGGATATTGCAGATGAATTCCCAATGCCGCAAGCAGTGACAGCGGTTGTCCGAAACGTTTATTCTCCCACCGGGTTTTGCCGAACCACTCTCGATTAAGCGAACCGGCAACAAAGGCTGGCTATTTTTCAGGAGCGCCGTAAGACACAATGATACTCATTCTGGGCCCAAAGGATATTCATACGGACAGGGTTGCCCATCAGATATCAACACTGGGTGAAGCGGTCATAACGCTTAACTCAGGGGACTTTCCCGGATATGTATCGTTGTCTGGAACGCTGGAGAATCACAGACCTGGCACCATCAGAAACCGATCCGGTGCTGCAGGAAGCGATCTACTGGAATCTGGAATCGGCCATTGGCAGCTTTTTTCGCTGCTTCGACTGCCTGTGGATCAACCGCCAGGAAGCCACCGAAATGCACAAATACAAAGGTTACCAGTTGAAATTACTGAAGCAGGCTGGCATCCGGGTACCCGACACCCTGATTACAAACCATCCTGAACGCTTGCGAGAATTTTACGAGCAGCAGGGCAGGCAAGTGATTTATAAGCCCGTACGCGGCTGGGCCCATACGGAAATGCTGACCGAAGCGGATTTTTCGCCAGAGCGCCTGGCCGGGCTCTCGCACTCCCCGGTCAAGTTACAGGAATTTGTTCCGGGTACGGACATTCGTGCCTATGTGCTGGGGGACGAGATTTACGCCATGGAAATCCAAAGCGGCACACTGGACTTCCGGGAGAACCCGGAGGCTCCCCGCGTCAAAATCGATCTACCACCCACCGTTGCCGAAGACTGCCTGAAGCTGGCCCGCACCCTGGATCTGGTTTTTACGGGCATTGACCTGCGTCGGACACCGGAGCAGGAGTACGTGTTTTTTGAAGGCAACCCCACCCCGGTATTTGTATACGATGAAGAAGTGACCGGCTACCCCATCAGTGATCGGCTGGTCGATTGCTTGATTGCAGGAGAATAATATTGCAGGAGAGTAATAGGGGTCGCCTGGCTTAAGCCCGGGAATTTGGGTCGTCCCTGTTGACAGACGCCACCGTGGATGTCCCCATCATTAGATAAACGCTTTTCGGTTCGGGACCGTGGCAGTGCCAGTCGATGAAACAACGTCCCCGAGGGGTTGGCTCTTGTCATTCCCGGAAATTCAAGCCAGAATAAAGGTATTTGAACTGGCCCTATTTGCGTTCTTAGGAATCTAGGTGCCAGAAACTTTTTCTATCAGGTTCTATCAGGAAATGTCTATCAGCAAATGCCGCAATCTTTGAAACGTATTCAACAAAACCTGAAAAGCATCCGTAAAGCCCTGAAGCCTTTTAACGTTATAAGCCAATGGGTCCGTACCTTGCGACAGCAAGGTAATAAAAATGCCGCAGAGAAAATTTTCAGACTGCTCATCAGGCTATCGAAAGGAAGAAAGGCTTCCAGAACCTATTTGTTCCGGGATTCTACCGAACGTCGTGAAAGCCCTCTATTAATCTTGATTCAGACCACGCTCAAAAGCGAGGCGTATGCGGAGGCCAATTTCTATTTTGAACAAACCCTCGCTTATTTTCATCGGGAATTGCAATCAGCACCCTCGGATCCACGCCTATTGTTTGAAATTGGAAAAACCTATTTATATTGGGCGACCAGCGTCTATGAAGAAGCCACTCACTCTCATCTAGAGCAGTCCATTTTATATCTGGAACAGGCTCTGACGGCCAATCATAATACGTCATCAGATATTCATATCCAAATCATTGAGGAATTGGGCGAATCTTACTTCCTCAATAGAATGTACAAAGAAGCGCTTCAGTTACTTGAAGAAGCCGTGGCGAATCGTGTTTCCTCTGAGAAAATATTGTTAAGACTGGCAGCGCTACTGGAAGAAAATGGCTCATATGAACGGGCCCTTTTCGTTTACGATCAGGCTTTAAGTCTAAATCCCAAAAGCAAGGCTTCTGTCCTGGAACATACCCGCTCTTAAAAGCCGGAAATTTCAAGGAGGCCTGGAAAACGTATCGTTCAAGAGGACGTAACACCAACTGGAAAGCACCTCCAAATGCAAAACACTGGATGCTTGAACCCTTGAAGGGGAAAACAATTCTGGTTTATTCCGAAGGCGGAGTAGGAGATGAGCTTTATTTTCTGGCGCCCTTTAACGATCTGGTCGCAATAGCGGAAAATTGCATTTTGACCTGTGATCCAAGGCATGAAAAGCTGTTTAAAAGATCATTTCCCACGGTAGATATTCGTCCCTTTTCAAGACAATATCAAAGAAGTTTTCTTGGGGTTCCTGCCAAGGATAATTATGATGATTTATTTAGAACACTCCCCAACATTGATTATTATTGTTTTATTGGCGATCTTGGTTATTATTTTCGCAATAGCTGGGAGGATTTCAAGAAGCAGGGAGTGTATCTAGTCAATGATAGAGATAAAGTAGCCTATTGGAAAAATCGATTGGATGACATGGGAGACACCATTAAAATCGGCCTGTGCTGGCGAAGTGGATTCCAGGCTTTATACCGAGAAAGAGAATATACAGCACTCAAAGACTGGCTACCACTGCTGAAAAGAGAGGGTTATACCTTTATTAACCTCATGTTTGATGGTCTACAGGAGATTCATAAACTTGAGCCAGAACCTGAAGACTCTAACATATCGATACAACACCTGACTGATCTTGATTTAAAAAATGATTTTGACAATTTGGCCGCACTGATTGAAGCACTTGATCTTGTCATTTCAGTAGATACCAACATTGCCGAGCTGGCTGGCGGTTTGGGTCAAAAAACCTGGCGAGTGATTAACTCTCCCTACCTGGCCAATCATTGTCGGCTATGGCCCGGAACTGCAAATGATATTTGGCATCCATCCATGATCCAGATTACATCTGATCCAATCGGGGACACCGATTCACTGATCGCGCAGATCAGCACAAAACTGGATTCCTTGGAATGGAAGCAGAAAAACAGTTCCGGTTGTTAGATTCTAACTGCCTGTTTCCGCTTTTTCAACCACTTGTCACCTCTTAACGCACGCCGCCAGTATGAGGGCAAACGCAGATACCAGTCAGGATAACCCTCTGGCTTGTTAACCGCTGGTATTGGCGTAAACCGGATTTTATCCAGCCATTCAGCCCAAACAAGAAGCTTTCTCAGCTCTTGAGACGTTTTCAGAGAACTGAGACCCAGATGCTCGAAAACAAAATCCTGTTGCTCTTGAGAAGGCTGTGGCAACGGCTGACTGAATAAAAGTTCAAATTTTTTTCTTTGAGTTTCTGAAACTTCTTCCAGAATTAATGTTTTACCACTCTCAGCACTGAAAGAGAGATCATCGGATGGATAATAGAAATAAGAGCAACCACTGGCCACAGAGTAGAATAAAGACGACCCATATTCATTAGAGCAGGCATACTTAAAACGTCGGCAATTTAAATAGACACGGAAGATAAACCCTGGATCCAGCATATGGCCCGCCGATACCACTTCAAATCCACGTTGCAGGTAAGGCAGGTGCGCTCCAAGCTGGTAATCTCGCCAATAGATAGAGACTGAAATTGGATGAAATGCCTCAGGTAGCTGTGCCAGTTTGTCTGCATAATCGGCATGGTCAAATTCAGCTTTAATAAATCGGGTTGAATGGACAGGAAAAACGATAGTCCCAGTGCGGTTTGGCTGAGACTGAATATTGTCTATAATTTCTCGAGCGTAGAGAAAAGGAGCGCCGATTGGGATGGCAGGCTTACCATTTGAAAGCCTTTCGTAAAAACAGGCTCTGGTGGGGTTAGGCGGAAAAAAAACAGGCAGTGGCGCTTCAAATTCCCCGCCAAAAATAAAATCTTCGCTTAAAAAATCATAACCATGCTGAATGATCCCCTTCATGGGGCGGCTCAAAGGGAGTCCAGCATGTTGCTTCAGAACCGCCGCGTGTCCATAAAACCCATTAGGCTGAAAAATCTCTGTGTTTCCCAAGCCTTTATCTTGGCATAAGACTTCCAAGGATTGGCGCTGAAAATCATCCAGTGTTGATTTCGAGAAAAGGTTCATACCACTGCCCTTAATGCCAGATGACACCCTATACCAGATAAAAGTTTCGTCAGACCGTATTTTTTAAGCCTTGCAATTGTTCAACATCATGACGAAACTGCAGATGATAAAGTCGGCTGTAAATCCCTTGTTTGTCTAACAGCTCCTGATGGGTGCCAGACTCGGCGATTTTTCCATCGCTGATCACCAGAATGCGATCGGCAAAGCGAATGGTGGACAATCGGTGAGCGATTACAATCACAGTTTTATCGGCCATAATATTGGTAATAGCCTCCTGAACTGCTGCCTCGGACTCGTTATCCAGCGCGCTGGTGGCCTCATCCAGTATCACAACCGGCGCGTTTTTCAAAAAGGCCCGGGCAATGGCGATTCGTTGCTTCTGGCCCCCCGACAGCATCACCCCACGAGTCCCCACCGACGTTTCAAGGCCGTTGGGCAAACTGTCCACAAATTCCTTCAGATTGGCGGCTTGCAACGCCCGCTCAATCTCGCCATCCGTGGCGTCCAGCTTGCCCAGCCGGATGTTTTCCCGAATACTGCCATCAAACAGCATGGTTTCCTGGGTCACAATAGAAAACAAATCCCATACCGAATCCAGAGACAAACTCTTGAGATCCAGCCCGTTCAGCGTGATCCGGCCTTCCTGAGGGTCCATAAAACGGGGAATCAGATCAACCAGCGTGGACTTGCCACCACCGCTTTCTCCCACCAGGGCAATGGTCTCCCCCGCCTTGATTTCAAAATTAATCTGCTTGAGGACGGGCTTCTCTGGAGTGTAAGCAAAGCTGACGTTTTCAAACTTTAAATGCTGGAAATCAGTCACGCGCGGCGCGTCCGGGACTTCCTGAATGCTGGGCTCAATATCCAGTTTTTCAAAAACCCTTTCGGCCGGGGCGAAAATACGCTGGATTTTACCAATAATCGTTCCCACATTCTTGATGGGTTTATACAGCAGCACCAGCGCCACCAGGAAGGAGGTCATTTCGCCGGGGGTCATTAATCCTTTTTGCACCTGAAAACTACCGAACAGGATAATCAGCGAGACACCCACCGCCGTAATCATTTGCATCACCGGCTTTAAAATGGCGTCTGCCCGGGTGAGGCGCATGGACACACCAAAATAATCATCCAGGCCTTTTTCAAAACGCTTCAATTGATACTTTTTCAGTTTGAAAATGGTGATGACCTTGGAAGCATAAACCGATTCGTTGAACACATCGTAAATGGACCCCATAATTTCCTGGGTCTGATTGTCCAGCTTCCTTAGTTTTTGGCTGATAATACGGATGGGAATGAAGATGAAAGAAATGATAATCAGTGCCACCAGGGCGAACTGCCAGCTTCGATAGAACAGCACCGCCGCCAAAAACGCGGCGCTGAAAGATTCCAGAATAAAGGTTTGCAGATGATTGACGATGGCCTGCTGCAACCGGCTGGGATCGGAGTAGTAACGGGTTAATAAATCACCCGGAGAACTTTGGTTGATGTAGCGTTGATCCATCCGGGACAAATGCTTGTAGAGCTGCAGGCGGATATCCTGACTGATGGAGGTGCCCACATAGGTGGTGTAATAGGTGCTGATGTAATCACAAACACCCTGTAGCAAACTGGCGCTGAGGATGGCGATGGGCACTAAAAACAGGATGCTATACTGATGGCTGTTCAGCAGCTTGTCAATAAAAGGACCAATCAGGAAAGCAAGCGCCCCATTCAGGGAAGCAGCCGGGACGGTGGCCAGTAAGCCGATGATAAACCGTTTTTTATAGGGATTCAAGTACGCAAAAAGCCTCATGTAAAGGTCTTTATCACGCATAATCCCGGAAAGTGTAGTACCCATAACAAAGCCTTGCTTTACGCGTACTTTAACAGCACGATGTACCTGAAAAATAGTTCTATTATCTTCGAATGGCTTGTGCGTTGTCAAAGTGCAGATTTCTACGGTGCCACCCGCATATAGCACTGCGCCTTCTAAAACCGGAGTGACGCCAAAGGCCTCCCTGCCACCAGAAATCCACAGCGACAAAAGGCCAGACGAAGAACAAACCATTTGGGTGGCCGTCACGAGCCACGCAGATTGAGTTCAGGAAAAATAACTAGACCTTCACCTGTTCAATGTGGGCATTTAAGGCCACCCACTCCGGGTGTTGCTCCAGTAAGGCCAGCACATCCCGACAGGCAAAGTTGGGCTTGATCGGATACAGGGCCTCAAGAATGCGCCGGGCCAGCTCAAAGTCCTCGGGCGTGTCTACCGTCCAGCGGTGATGCCCCCAGTTTTTGGGAGCCTCCAGACTGGCCAAACGAAAGCGCTGTGGATTTTGATAGAAGAAAGGCGTGACGTGTTCCCGATGAGCCGGCTCCATCGCTTCCTGATGAGCGATTTCCAACGCCGACCTCGAGAAAACTTCCACATCCAGCCCTCGGGGGTAACTGCGCACCAGGGTGTTGGAGGCATAATCCAGCACGCTTTGTGTTCCTTTTTGAGCCGCTTTAAAATGGGCAATCACGGCATCCACCACGGCAGGGTCAATCAGGGGACAGTCGGCAGTGACCCGAACCACGGTTTCCGCCTTGATCTGCTGGGCGGCTCCGTGATACCGGCTCAATACATCCTGCTCAGAGCCCCGAAACACGGGCACGTTGAGTTCCTGACACAAAGCCACCACCGGGTCATCACTGGCATTGATGGTGGTGGCCACCATCAGGGCGTCGGCTTGCTGGCAGCGTTGCAGGCGCTCCAGCTCGTAAGCCAGAAGGGGCTTTCCCAAGACCGGCATCAGTACCTTGCCCGGTAGTCGGGTGGAGGTCATGCGGGCCTGAACAATAATCACGCAACTCATGTCAGGGCTGCTTTCAGCGTTTCCACCACCCGATCCTGCTCCGCTTCGGTGAGATCGTAGTACAGTGGCAGGCTGATGGCCCGCTGATAGTAGGCCTCCGCATTGGGGCACAAGCCCGGCTCAAAGCCCAGATCCCGGTAGTAGGGTTGCAGATAAACAGGCATATAATGCACATTCGCCCCGATCTGGGCCGCTCTAAAAGCCTCAAAGACCGGCCTGCGCAACTCCGGGCGACTGACCTGTACGGGATACAGGTGCAGGGCGGAGTAACTGTCCGGGTGTTGCTGGGGGCAGATGACCGGCAGATCAGCGAGGAGGGCGTCATAGCGTTTAGCCAAAGCGTGACGCCTCGCCACAAACTCATCCAGCCGTTGCATCTGGCTGTGCCCCAAGGCGGCTTGCATATCCGTCATGCGGTAGTTCAGGCCCAATTCCAACTGCTCGTAGTACCAGGGGCCTTCGGCGGGGTTGCGCATAAAACGTGCGTCCCGGGTAATCCCGTGGGAGCGAAGGCGCAGCAGCCTTTGGTAGAGATCCTCCCGGTTGGTGGTGATCATGCCCCCTTCGGCGGTGGTGATGATTTTAACCGGGTGAAAGCTGAATACGGTCATTTCGGAATATTCACAACTCCCAATAGGCTTTTGACGGTACTGTCCGCCAATGCCGTGGGCAGCATCCTCCACCACGGCAAAGCCATAGGTATTAGCCAGCTGGCTCAGCCGATCCATTTCCACGCACTGTCCGGCAAACTGCACGGGAATCACAATCTTGGGCAAGGCTTGCCCCTTGGATTGGACTGCTTTCAGCTTGGCTTCCAGAGCGGTCACGTCCATGACGTAGGTGGCCGGGTTTGTGTCTACAAAGTCCACACTGGCCCCGCAGTAGCGCCCGCAATTGGCGGAAGCCACAAAGGTGTTGGGGGCCGTCCACAAGATGTCATTCGGCCCCAATTCGAGGGCCAGACAGGCAAGGTGCAGGGCGGCGGTGGCGTTGCTGACGGCCACGGCGTATTTTACGCCACAGTATTGAGCCACGGCTTGCTCAAAGCGCTCGATGGCTGGCCCCTGAGTGATAAAATCTGACCGCAGCACCTCAACCACGGCCTGAATGTCGGCCTCGTTGATGCTTTGACGACCGTAGGGGATAAAAGACGGCATGGGGATTCGCTCTCGGTTTTCTTCGATTTTATTCGATCATGGCGCGCAACTGATCAGGATTTAAAAAATCCGGGTTATTGGCGGAATTATACTCAAAACCAAGGGAGACAGGGTTTCCCGCTTGCCCTTGCCTGTTCACATTATACCCTGTGGTTTCAGTGAAACTGATGGTGGGTTGAATCACAAAGTGGTCTTCAAATTCCAGCGTTAAGTGAGAGTCATCCGCCGGGCACATTACCTCGTGCAGCTTCTCTCCGGGCCGAATGCCGACTATCTTGTGCGGAATACCGGGATGCAGGGCTTCCGCCAAATCAGTAATACGCATGCTGGGAATCTTGGGCACAAAAATTTCCCCGCCGTGCATTCTCAAAAAAGAGTTCAGGACAAACTCCACCCCTTGGGGCAGGGTAATCCAGAAACGGGTCATTTGAGGATCGGTGATCGGCAGCTCTTTGGCCCCTTCCGCGATCATTTTCCTGAAAAACGGAATAACTGAACCACGAGATCCAACCACGTTCCCGTAACGAACCACCGAAAAGCGGGTTTTACCCATGCCCACCAAGCTATTGCCCGCCACAAACAGCTTATCGGACACCAGCTTGGTAGCGCCGTACAAATTGACCGGATTGGCCGCTTTATCGGTGGACAAAGCGATAACCTTTTCCACCTGGCAGTCAATGGCCGCGTTGATGACGCTTTCCGCGCCATGAATGTTGGTCTTGACGCACTCAGTGGGGTTGTACTCCGCAGCAGGTACCTGTTTCAGGGCCGCGGCGTGAATGACAAAGTCAACCCCTTGCATGGCCCGCATCAAACGGCCCTGATCACGCACATCGCCGATAAAATAACGCATGGCCGGGTGATTGAAGGTTTGCTGCATCTCAAACTGCTTGAACTCATCCCGTGAAAAAACGATGAGTCGCCGAGGCGTAAAACGGGATAGAATGGTGCGTATGGCCTCTTTACCGAAGGAGCCTGTACCGCCGGTGATTAAAATGGTTTTATCGTTAAACAATGTTTCTAACCTCGTCTCTAACCTCGCTCTGACCAAGTGGATGGCAGCATGACATGAATTGTTCAAGTCCGGTTTTTATGGGTTTACAATCCAGTACAGCTAAAGCCGGATTCTGATCGCTCGCTGGGCTTCATCCTACTCAAAAAGCCCCTGAAAAGACAAGCTGACCTGTCGGCATTCTCTTGCCTGGCACCGGGTATCCCCATATAATAAGCTCACGTTGTACGAACGTTGCCCTTTATAACTCGTAACCCTACAAAAACACAGAACCCAAATACAAAACAAATGTCTATCAATGTCGCTATTATCGACTACGAGCTTGGGAATGTCCGCTCGGTATCCAACGCCTTTGAAACACTGGGCGCTCAAGTCGTTTTAACCCGGGATTCGGAAGCTCTGTCTCGTGCCGAGTGTCTGGTGCTTCCGGGCGTAGGTTCGTTTGGCGATGGTATGAGAAACCTGAAGCGACTCGGGTTGATTGACACCTTGAATGAATTGGTTCTGACGCAAAAAAAGCCCATCCTGGGCATTTGCCTGGGAATGCAGCTGTTCGCCCGAACCGGACATGAAAACGGCACAGTCACCGGGCTGGGCTGGATCGATGCGGAAGTGGTTCGCTTTCCTGAAACTCTTGCCTTCGACGGGAAACCCCTGAAAGTCCCTCATGTTGGCTGGAATGATGTGCGCTCCGTGCGTGACAACCCGTTGCTAGGCCCCGCAGGGACTGTGCAGTCCTATTACTTTGTACACAGCTACTACATGAAGCCAAACCACCCTGAGGACGCCATTGGCGTTTGTGATTACGGGATGGACTTTACGGCGGCCATCCAGCGAGACAATATCTTTGCAGCCCAGTTTCACCCGGAAAAAAGCCTGAAGAACGGATTAGGGCTGTTAAAAAATTACATGGTGGCCGCAGAAGCGCAAGTTCGGCCGGGAGCTTTGGAACATGCTTAAAAAAAGATTGATTCCCTGCCTGTTCCTGAAAAACGGCTTTCTGGTTCGAAGTCAGGGCTTCAACGAGCATCAGCTGCTGGGAAACGCCATTCATCAGGTGGAACGTTTCAACGCCTGGGAAGTGGATGAACTGATTTACATCGACATCACCCGGGACGATCACTACGACATTCGTCGGGATGACATGAAGGTGAAAAGCGAGAGCGACATCCTTAAAATTCTGGAAGCGGTTTCCAAAACCTGTTTTATGCCGCTCACGTTCGGCGGTCGAATCCGTACTTTGCAGGATATTTACGATCGCATCAGCCGGGGCGCTGATAAAGTCACCATTAATACCCAGGCGCTGGCCGATCCCACGTTTATCACTGAAAGCAGCATGGTGTTCGGCAGTCAGGCCATCGTGGTTTCAATCGATGTCAAACTCAACGCCAATGGCGAGTATGAGGTATACTCCCATCACGGACAACAACCGACCGGCTTACACCCCGTTGCCTGGGCCAAACAGGCCGAGCAGTACGGCGCTGGTGAGATTTTCCTCAATTCCATTGACCGTGATGGCATGGCCAATGGTTACGATACAGCGCTGATTCGACAGGTGGCCGAAGCGGTTTCCATTCCGGTGATTGCCTGTGGCGGGGTGGGGCAATTCAAGCATCTGGCTCAGGGAATTAATGACGGTCTGGCGGACGCCGTGGCCGCAGGAAATATTTTTCACTTCACGGAACTGAGCGGAAAGCGGGCCCGCAAGGAATTGCTGAAGGCGGGTATTCATGTCAGGAACTAAACGCCGCCACTGTCAGAATACATGCCCTTTTTGCGTTCCGTCTCTTGATGTTTTAGCTCAGCCCGTTTAAATAGAAAAAGAGGCTTAAATGCAGTACTGTACCCGTTGCGTATACCCCAGCATTTCCGCTGTCCCGTTAGGATTTGATGAAAATGGTGTTTGTACGGGCTGCCGGGCTCATGATCAAAAGAAAACCATTGACTGGGCCGAACGCGCAGAATGGATCAAGGAAATCGCCGATGAGTACCGGGTAACAGACGGCAGCAATTATGACTGCATCATCCCCGTCAGTGGCGGAAAAGACAGTTGGTATCAGACCTGGTACGCCAAAGAGGTGTTGGGACTAAACCCGTTGCTAGTCACCTACAACAGCAACAACTACTTGCAAGTGGGTTTGCGGAATTTAAAACGCATGCGGGAAGTATTTGGGGTGGATCATCACTTCTTCACCCCCAGCCCTCAAACGCTGATCAAGTTAAACCGTCTTTGCTTCAAAAAAATGGGCGACATGAACTGGCATGCCCATTGCGGGATTTTCACCTACCCCGTGCAAGTGGCCGTTAAATACCGCATTCCGTTAATTATATGGGGTGAACACGGCTATACCGATTTGGGCGGCATGTTCTCCATGAACGACCTGATCGAGATGACGGCCAAATTCCGTTTGGAACACGCGCAAAGAGGCTACGACTGGTTTGATATGCTAGATAGGGAAGAAGGGGAGGAAGAGGGACTTCAAGCCAGAGATCTCCTGTGGGCCCGCTACCCTTCGGATGATGAGCTGGAAGAGATTGAGGTCCGAGGCATTTATCTGGGGAATTTTGTAAACTGGGATGGCAATGAACAAACCGAACTCATGAAAAAATTCGGCTTTGAAGAATCACCGGTTCCCTTTGATCGCACCTATCGGCGGGTTTCCAACCTGGATGACATGCACGAGAACGGCATTCACGATTACCTGAAATTTGTAAAATTCGGGTATGGTCGCGCTTCTGATCACGCTTGCAAGGACATTCGAAGCGGTAAAATGACCCGCGAGGAAGGGGTGGAAATGGTGCGAAAATACGACCATGTCAAACCCCGGGATTTGTTGCGATGGCTGCAGTATGTCGGCATGTCCGAAGCGGAATTTGACGCCATTGCCGATACGTTCAGAGACTCCCGCGTTTGGCAAAAGAATTCGAGTGGCGAGTGGACGAAGGAAAACATCTGGGGAACCCCATCCGCCTACCCCGTCCCGTCATTAACGGAATCGAATATCGAATGGAGCGAATTCCAGAAACAAGCGGTTCCTCAGTGACAGAGAGCGCCATTTCCCTGCGTCCGGTCACTCTAGAGGATGGATCGCGTCTTTTTGAGTGGCGTAATCATCCAGCGGTCAGGCAATTCGCCTTGCAACCCGATGCCATTGACAGGGAAAGCCATTGCCAGTGGCTGCAAGCCACGCTTGAAAACCCGCTGCGGGTGCTACTGCTGGGACAGCTTGATGGTGAACCGGTGGGGGTCCTGCGCTATGATCTGAATTCTGGGCCGGGCTCTGATTACGACGGGGCGGAAGCGCTGGTGTCGGTGTATCTGGTGCCGCAACGGATGGGGCAAGGGCTGGGAGCGCCATTGCTGGTAGCGGGGCATGCGTGGCTTTTGTCTCATCGTCCAGCGGTTCGGCAACTGAACGCCCAGATTGTACCGGCCAATGTGGCTTCGGTTAAAGTGTTTGAAAAGGCGGGATACCAGGCGGTGTCCCCACAAGGAGCGCAGGGGGTTTTACAGTATGTCTACCGGTTCTAATCAGCAGAATTTTCAGGTGGGCACCCGCCCGCTGGGGCCGGATCACCCGCCCTTGATCATCGCCGAGATGTCAGGCAATCATAATGGCTCACTGGAAAAAGCCCTAGCAATTGTGGATGCCGTGGCCGAAGCGGGGGCAGATGCTTTAAAAATCCAGACCTACACGGCGGATACCATGACGCTCGATCTCAGTGAGGGCGAGTTTTTTATTGAGGACCCCACCAGCCTTTGGAAAGGGGAGTCTTTGTATAACCTGTACCAGAAGGCCCATACCTCATGGGACTGGCACCAGCCCATTTTTGATCGGTGTCGGGAAAAGGGATTGATCGGCTTTAGCTCTCCGTTTGACGCTACCGCCGTGGACTTTTTACAGGATCTGAACGTTCCTTTGTTTAAAATCGCCTCGTTTGAGATTGTGGACATTCCCCTGATTCGCAAGGTAGCCGCCACCGGCAAGCCCACCATTATGTCCACCGGGTTATCCAATGAGCAGGAAGTGGCCGAGGCGGTCGAAGCCTTTCAGCAGGCCAACGGTGGGCCCCTGATTTTGCTGAAATGCACCAGTAGCTACCCCGCCGATCCCAAAGACAGCAATTTGCGCACCATTCCCTTCATACAGGAGCGCTTCGGGGTGTATGCAGGTCTGTCGGATCATACCCTGGGCACCGCCGCCGCCGTGGCCAGCGTGGCCTTGGGGGCCGTGGCCATTGAGAAACACGTGACCCTATCCCGGGCGGAAGGCGGCGTGGACTCAGCGTTCTCGATGGAACCAGACGAGTTAAAACGTCTGGTGGATGAAACCCGGCTGGCCCATCGGGCCTTGGGAGGCGTGGGGCTCAGCCCCACCGAGAACGAGCGCAAGAATCTGGTGTTTCGCCGATCGTTGTATGTGACCGCCGATATTGCCAAGGGCGAAACGCTAACCCCGCAGAATATCCGAGCCATTCGCCCCGGTCTGGGTTTACCTCCCAAGCATTGGGACGCCGTGCTGGGTAAGCGAGCCAAAACATCGCTCAAGCGGGGCACCCCTCTAGCCTGGAATTTAATTGAAACAGACTGAATGGAAATCACAACATGACTGTACTGAATGAAAATGAAATCCGTCCTCAACATTTGATGACAGAACAAACCCAGCGCTATTACAACGACATCGCCCGTTTGATGCGCCACCAAAAAGATTTTCAACGGGTGGCCTGCCCGGCTTGCCAATCGGCTAAGGGCACTGTCATGCTGGAAAAATATGGAATCACGTTTGAGACTTGTCCCCAGTGCCAGACATTATACGCCAATCCTCGCCCTCTGCCAGAGCATCTGGATGAATATTACCGTGAATCGGAAAATTACGCTTACTGGAATGAATGTATCTTTCCTGCTTCTGCGGAAGTCCGGCGTAACAAGATTTTTAAGCCCCGGGTGGAACGGGTGCTGGAAATTTGCGACCGTTACCACTTACCCACCCACACCCTACTAGAAGTCGGAGCGGGCTTTGGGCTGTTTTGTGAAGAAATGCAAAAAACAGGCCGCTTTCAACGGGTCATCGCGGTGGAGCCGACGCCCAATCTGGCTCAAACCTGCCGGGATCGCGGATTGGAGGTTATTGAAAAGCCCATTGAACACATTCAGGTCAATGAGTTGAATACGGACCAGCAGAAAATTGATGTGATTGCCAATTTTGAAGTCATTGAGCATTTATTCTCCCCCCGTCAATTTTTGGAGCAATGCGCCAGTCTGCTGGATCAGGACGGCATTTTAATTCTCACTTGCCCCAACGGGCTGGGTTTTGATGTGGCAACTCTGGGCGCAGTGTCGGACACGGTGGACACCGAGCATATCAACCTGTTTAACCCGGAGTCATTGTCTCTTTTATTGGAACAATGTGGGTTTCGGGTTATTGAGGTTCAAACGCCGGGCCTGTTAGACGCGGAACTGGTTCGGAACAAGGTTTTGGACGGTAAATACAGCCTCAAAGCGCAGCCTTTCCTGAAACAGGTATTAATTGATGACTGGGAGACCAAAGGCCAAGCCTTCCAGACTTTTTTAATTGAAAATCAACTTTCCTCCAACATGCTGCTGGTGGCCCAGAAACGCTGACCCAACCTCTCCCCGGCAGTACCGGGAATAATGCCGGAAGCCTCATACCGGGAACAGAAACCGGAGCAGCCAGAAACGCTCAGGGCCTGCTCAAAAAATGTTCCAGCTGGGTCAAAGCCGCTTGGCAGTCTTTTCTGCCGAAACCGATCCGAAAGTGACTGGCATAAGGCCCGTACAGGCTGCCGGGCAAAATCATCACCCCGGTTTCCTCTAACAGGCTTTGACACAGGGCATCGGTCGTTTCCGCCCTTAAATACCGGGGAAAACCCAGACAACCGCCCCGAGGGCGAACCCAACGGCAATGGTCGCTCATGCGCTCAAAAAATTGATCCATCACGGATAAATTGGCCCTCATTTGCTGGAGATTCCGGGCCAGAATGGCGTCCCCCTGCCCCAAGGCCAGGGTAGCCAGCACTTCACCGGGTGAGGTCACACAAATGCTCGTGTAGTGCTTCACATCAATGGCCCCTGATAACACTTCCGGAGCCTGAGAGGCAACCCAGCCAATCCGCAAGCCCGGCAGTCCGTAGGCCTTGGAGAGGCTGGACACGCTGATGCCCCGCTCGTACAGGGTGGCCACGGGGGGCAGGCGATCCGCCGGATCAATCTCCATCAGGCGATAGACCTCATCGGAGAAGAGATAAATTCCCCGCTGGCGGGCCATGTCAACCAGTTCCGACAGAACGGCCAGCGAAGGCAGTGCCCCCGTAGGGTTGTTCGGAAAGTTGATAATAATAGCCCGGGTATTGGGCTTCAGGGCCGACTGAACCCGATCCGGCTCCAGTTGCCAACCGGTGGCCTCCCGCAGACTGACCGTGGACACCTGACACAGGCTGGCCGGAATGGAGAACAAAGACTGGTAACAGGGCGTCACCACCACGGCGTGATCCTCCGGGGTCAACAGGCCCTGCAAGGTACAGAGAATGGCTTCGGCGGCCCCGGCAAACACCCCCACATGCTGAGCCGTCAGCGCCTCGTATTGCTGGGCAATGGACTCTCTGAGAGGGACGGAGCCCTGCGGGTGCGTATAATCCAGGCTGGTTTCTGTCCACAACGCTTCTGACTCGGTGTCCATCGAAGACAGCAATTCCGACAGGGAGCAAGTTTCCAGCCCAGAGGCGCACAAGGAAACACGCATCCGGGGTTCGTGCTTTAAAAGGTATTGTTCCAGTTCAAAAGGGGCAAACATGGGCAAATGGCGCTTGAGCATTTTGTTCAACTTCAGTTACCATCATGGGATAAGCTCAGGGGCAATGGCAATCATTATTTGGAGACGCTTGACAAGTTTTCAGACCAGACGATGGCCTTGCCCGGACGCCCCGTTTAGAACAGGCGAACACGGACAGGAGGATGGCGCATGGGGCTTTTGAAAAACCAGTCGGATTTACGGGCGCTCAGGCAGGCTGGAAAAATCACCCAAACGGTTCTGGCCGCCCTGCAGGCCCACGCTCAGCCGGGTATCCCCCTGATCGAACTGGAGCGACTGGCCAACCAGCTACTGGCCCAGCACCGGTCCACCGCCCCCTTTAAAAGTTTCAACGGCTTTAACCACGCCATTTGCGTGTCCATCAACGATGAAATCGTCAATGGCCCGCCCTCTCGCCAGCGGGAACTACAAGCGGGCGATCTGGTCAGCATTGCCACCGCCGCCGAGCATCGCAATATTCACGCCAAGGCGGCCCGCAGTTTTTGGGTGGGGGCCACCCCGCAAGCGGATTTCCCGGATTTGGTGGGGGGTACCGCCGCGGTCATTCAGCGGGTGATGGCAGCCGGGCCATCCATGCAAACACTGAACGCACTGCTGGGCATCATTCCGCAAACCGCCCAGGACTTTGGACTGAGCGTGATCGCCGGTCTGGGTGGCTCGGGTATCGGCAAACAGCTTCATCAGGCCCCCGATGTGCCCAATGATCCCGCCGATCTGAACACCGAAATTCCCCTGACCCCGGGCCTGTGTTTTACGCTGATGCCCATGTTCTCGCTGGGGTGCGCACGGTTTAAAGTGTCGGAGGATGGCTGGACGTTTTTGACCGAGGATGGCAGTCTGGCCGCCCATGTGGCCGACACCCTGCTGGTTACCGAACACGGGCTGGAAACTATCACCGGGTCCCCTCCTTCCGAATGACGGCAGCCTGACGGATTGAAATCCCGCTTGACCCGACCGGAGCCGGGGAGTAAGGTAAGGGCGTCTCCGTCCTGATTATCTCCGTACTAATTATCCGTACTAATTCAATGTGAGAGAGAGCCCTGCGCCATGATTAGCGAAACCCTGAAGGTTGAAACGGCAGCTTGCCACGATGCCATTGAGAACGCCAAGCGGTTTACCCGTCTGGGCAGTGAGGATTTTAGCCGGGATGAATACGTGGAGATGCTGTCCCGCTTTTATGGCTTCTACCAACCGCTGGAAGCGGCGTTTCGTCTGCACCCCACCCTGATGAGCGCCCTGCATTACCAGCAGCGCTTCAAGTTGCCTCTGCTCATTCAGGATTTAACCGATTTGGGCGTCAGTCAAGAGACCCTGGACGCCTTGCCCCTTTGCCAGGACTTGCCGCCCACGGAATCGGAGGCTCAGGCTTTGGGCTGTATGTACGTGATGGAAGGCTCCACCCACGGGGCCCAGTTTATCGCCAAGCGGCTTCAGGCCAGACTCCAGCTGGATGACAAGGGATTAAGCTACTACCGGGGCTATGGCTCCCAGACCATGAGCCAGTGGAAAGCGTTTAAGGACTATCTGGATACCACCATCACCCCAACGGATGAGCCGGTGGTGGTAGCAGCGGCCACACAGGCCTTTGAATGCCTGCAACGCTGGATGGACAGTGACCATTAAGAAGGACTCCTGATTGTATGTTTGCCATAATTTTGACCTACAAGCAACCCCTGCCGGTGGTGGAAGCCCACACGGCGGCCCATCGGGCCTATCTGGATCGGTACTACCAGCAGGGCGTCTTTTTACTTTCAGGACGACAAAATCCCCCACAGGGCGGGGTGATTCTGGCCAAGGCAGACTCACGGGAACACCTGCAACACATTCTGGCGGAAGATCCCTTTCAAACCGAAGGGGTGGCCGATTACGCCATTTACGAATTTACCCCCACCAAATTCCAGCCCTGTCTGGCGGAGTGGCTGGGCGGGCAAACCTAGACCCGCCTGTTGCCTGGACAATAGCCGCTGTAAATTAGACCAATGAGCAACCCCCACTCCAATTCATCCCCGGCAATTCTAGACCAATGAGTAATGGTTGCCGGTCCCGGGCTGTTCTTTAATGATGGGCACAAATCACAGTCGTCTATTGTTAGGATGAGGTGCGGCCATGGTTGCCACATTGGTAAAGCTCAGCGTTTTTCGTCGGCGAAAAGTACGGGAGCGTGTCCTGGATGCCCTGGAACAGTTCTATCAGAACGTTACCCTCCCGCTGGAGGATCGCAACCGGGAGGTCGATTCCGACGCACTGGAAAGCCTGCTGGTGCAGGTTTTGGGCGAACATTGGGTGGATGGACTGGGTTCCAGCCGCCAGCGAGAATTGCTGGAAGAGCGCTGTGAACGCTTTTCCCGTCGCTTAAAAGCGGGTTTAAAACTTAAACTGAAAACCCTGCGCCATTTTGAAACCCTGCAACCCAAGCCCCGGCCTTTCAGCCACTGAACCCAGTGGGGTCCTCAAGAGCCATCAGGGCGCGCCCGGCCTCCAGCAAAGCCTCCTCCACCAGCCCGGACCCGCGCCGTAAAACCGGATCGCCGTGGGCGGGCAACACCACGTCCACCTCCAGCCCTCGCAGGGGCTGAAGGCCCTGAAGGGCATTGCGGCAACGGGTGTAAAGCGCAGCGCTGGCGGGGGCTTCTTCCTGAGACAGCCACGAAACGGACAGCCGCTGAAAAGGATGGCCAATCAACGCGTCGCCCACCATCAACATCCGGAGTTCAGCGTGATACAAGGCGCATTCGCCGGGCGCTTGCTGATCCTGAAGGGCAATGGCCTGCCATCCGTTGGGAAAAACGGTTCCGGCCCGGTACACATGATCCGGCGGGGTTTCCAGCAAGGCGGCCTCCCCTTCCGGGGCGAACACGGGAAGGCCGAAAGCCTCCCGAAAGCGCTGACTGGCCCGCTGGTGACGGGCGCTGGTTACAATAACGCTGTGCGGGGTGGGCAGGGCCAAAAAGGCATCCAGTACTTCGGGCCCGGCACACGGCGGATCCACGATAAAGGCTTGCTGGCCCGGCGTTTGAATGAGGTAGCCGTTGCAGTCCAGTGCCCGGGTTTCCTCATAAGTGGACCACAGCCACACCCCTTCCGTGACCCGATGGGGAAAGGCCCGATCGGGAAGGCTCATGGCGGCGTGTTCGTAGCGCTGATAAGAAACTTTTTTCATGCCAATGCCGCTCCAGATTAAGGCCCGGTGACCCGATGAATGGTGTTTTATGGATACAACTGCTTGATGAAACTACTTACTGAAAACTGTTTTATAAAACTGTTGAATGGCGCTCCATGAATGGCAATCAGTGATCCCAAAAATTGAACGGAAGCCCCCCTGGCGGTTTGTCCGCCCCCGGCAGGGTTATCCGGCGCTGGGAATTTCATCGTTAATCATCTGCTCCATTTCATAATTGCCGGATTGCTGATTGTTCTGACGGGCTGGCAACCCCATCCGGTCCCGCTCCTGACGCAACAGGCGATTGATCAGGACGCTGGGATCCTCGTTCCCCGACTGCTTTCGCACTTGCTCAATAAACAAGGCCGTGTCGTTATCCAGAGACAGGACATAGGTGGTTTTCATCAGCAGACTCCTTTTCTCACGACCATTTTGTTCGTACCGCCAATGTATCGGTCTTGCCACCGGTCGGACAATTACCCGTGGGTCTAGGCTGTCTTCATCCTGAATCACTAGCCTGCAAAGCTAGCTGGTCGGCTAGGTCAGTGTAGACAATCGGTGAATTGCCGAGTGTGGGCTGACTTGCCACAATAAGCATCTGCTTGCGCACAACATGGGCTTGCGCAGGGCCATTTTCATCGGATTGATTTCTAATTAATTTCTATCGATTTCTATCTAATGGATGGATGAATCAGAAAGTCCGGCTTTTGTTTTGAATGTCCGAATCAGCCCCATATCCAAATCGGCCCGAAAAAGCGCTGCCGACCCCGGGCTGGCAGACACCGGACCGGATACTTTTTTAATCAACGAACCTGGGGCCATTACAGCCACTCAAAGTTCCACGGAAGCAGCTGATAACAACCAAAGGAGAAGCAATCATGAGCGATCAAGAGTATTCTTCAGAATATGGGAGTGAGAACAGCTACGGTACCGATACCTCCGCCAAGAGCAAGGAAGGCTTGACCGCCGTCAAGGAACGGGTCAGCGAACAGGCCAACGAGATTAAGGGCAAATTAAAGGAGCAGGCCTCCAGCCTGGGCAACCAACTGGGACAAAAAATCGACAGCGCCCGGGGTAAAACCTCCGCCCAGCTCCGCAATACCTCCCAACGGATTGGCCATTGGGCCTCCTATGTGGAAAGTAAGGACGCCAAGGACATGTCCGACGATCTGTTGCGTTCGTCTCGTGAACTGATTCGTCAACATCCCGGCAAAAGCCTGATTATTGGGCTACTGGCCGGAATCTTCCTGGGTCGTTTACTTTCCGGAGAGCGGGCCCCCCGTTACCCACTGTTCAGGGCCTTTCAGAATTCAGGCAACTGATCGGCAATGTTCAGCCTGACTTTGCTCAGAGGCTCTGATAAAGGGCTCCTGTGACCCATTGCCACGGCCCCATTCAGACGCCAAACCCAGACGCCCAATCCAAACGGAGGTGATTTCAGGCATGAGTGCATCCTTGTCATCCGATCGCCCTGATCCACTGACGTTCAGCCAACTGGTCCGCGATTTAATAACCAAGGTGGGCGAATTAATGACCACCCAAATCGCCCTGACCAAAGCGGAACTGAAGGCTGAAAGTCAAAAACTGATGATCGCCGCCCTGCTTGGTGTGGTGGCCTTGCTGGCAGGGTTTACCGGCCTGCTGCTGGGGGGTATCAGTATTGTACTGCTACTTTCCCAATGGCTGAATGTGGTTTGGGCTTCACTGATTACCACGGGCCTTTACCTGCTGGTCACCGGCCTGCTGCTGATGGGCATGGTGCTGGAGTTGCGCAAAAACAGTGAGCGAATGCAGGTGGACACACCAGCCTGAGAGCCTAAAAGCCTGAGAACATACAAGAAGGAGTTCGGCATGACCACCATGGGCGAATTGCGTTCAAAGCGCCACATCAAGGAACAGGAAATTACCGAGCTTGCCCACAAGATTGAAGATCGGCTGGATTTTTACAGGGACTGGCAGGAGCGGGTCAAGGATTCTCCCCTGCGCAGTTTTGGTTTTGCGCTGGGGGCGGGGTTTCTGCTGGGCAGCGGAATGTCCGGCAGCGTGCTGCAAGGCCTCATTCGTCCGCTGGTCAATGTAACCCAACTGGCCACATTGGGGTATCTGCTGAACTGGTTGCGCAGCACCCGATAATGGCGAAAGCCGGAACCATGCGGTCCCGGCTTTCAGCGTTCCACTGATCCCAGCCCAACATCACTCTACCCGACACGACTCAAAAACCTGTCTTACGCACTGAGTTCGCCCCTGAAGCACAACGATTAAGCGCTATGGCCCTGCCGTGCCCAGTCTGCCGAAGTCAATGCACAGGAGGAATCCTGAGTCTTGTCTTTCAGTAAGAATGCTGGCGTGGTTGCAGCGGAATGAGTGAACAAGCCCACCCTGTTGCGGACGCTTGCCACACCCGTTCGAAATCATGCGGTATCCATGTTACAAAGCCTCTCTCTGCCAAGCCATTACCGGGCATAGCGCCCCGAAAATCGCGTTCGACCCATTGACGGGTCACCCAACACTTAAATAAAAACAATCAATCAGGGCGAATTGCCAGCCCCTAACAAATAATTACAAACCTGACGACCAAGCGGGTGTCCCGCAAAAGTGGTGCGCTCGGAGCGGCATTGGGGAACTATTCTTTTGCCCACTGTTCTTTTGCGAACTATTCTCTTGCGACCTGTTTTCTATTGTTTCCACAACCACTTTTTGAATTTCTGGCACAGTAAAATCAGGGGATAGCCGATGAAAAGCACAGCGTCCGAGAAAATGCCCACCACCAGCACCCCCACTTCAGCCAAATCCGCTTTCAGCGAACGCTTTTTATTCTCTGTTGGACGTTCGGATCCCTTGGCTGCGGCAGGCGGTTGGGCTACCGGCCCTGGGAAAGCACGGTGCGCCCTGGGGTTGAGTGGCGGCGGTTTCTGATCGGACAGGGCAATGTGGGTCATGGAAAATAAAAATTCTTAAAGTCGTGGTCAAACTGTGTGTTGGGCATTTTGCTTTATTTTATAAAACGGCTCCCTGTTCCACAATTGCGCCGGGTTAAAAGCAGGCTGGCTTCAAGGGCGATACCCCCCGATGCTCCACGGGATATGACAGGCGGTGTGCCTCTGCGAGATAATGGACGGGTTGTCGGACTGCTTGAGGATTGAGCTGTATGAAGGCTGAAATTATCGCTGTGGGTAGCGAGCTGCTGCTGGGAGACGTGATCAACTCCAACGCCGCCTGGATTTCCAAAGAACTGGCCGCTCTGGGCGTGGATGTGCATTATCACCTCACGGTGGGAGATAACACGGCCCGCATTCAGGGCATTATGGCCCAGGCCTGTGAGCGCTCCGATTTGCTAATTTTTACCGGCGGTTTGGGCCCCACCGATGATGATTTGACCATTGCCACCATTGCCGACTTTTTCAGGACGCCGGTGGTGGTCGATCCTGAATCGGCAGAGACCATTCGCAAGCGGTTTATGGCCCGGGGCATGCCCCTATCGCCCAGCAATCTCAAGCAGGCTCAAAAACCGGAGGGGGCGGAAACGGTCAAAAACCCCGTGGGCACGGCGCCGGGCATCGCATGGGAAGTAAACACCGAGGCCGGTAAGCCCATTCGGTTGCTGACCTTCCCCGGCGTGCCCAAGGAGCTGTATGCCATGTGGGCAGCGGGGGCGGAGCGGATTCGCCACTGGCAAAGGCAGGCCGGGGAGGCCCCCGCCGTGCTGCTGACCCGGCACTTGCACTTTTTCGGCATTGGAGAATCCCGGCTGGGGGAATTGCTCAGCGATTTGATGCAATCGGCCAATCCCACGGTGGCCCCGTATGTGGGCCGGGCGGAGGTTACAATCCGGGTGGCGGCCAAGGCCGATAGTCCCGCGGCGGCGGAAGCGCTGGTAGCGGGCATGAGTCAGCAGATCGTGCAACGCTGTCCCGAGTATTACTTTGGAGACGATGAGGCTACCATGGAGGCGCATGTGAGCCATTTGCTGCGGGAGAGGAACTGGCGGCTGGCCGTAGCCGAATCCTGCACCGGGGGGCTGCTCAGCAGTCGTTTGACCGATGTGCCGGGTAGTAGCGCGTATACCCATCTGAATGTGGTGACTTACAGCAACGCGGAAAAAACGCGCGTGCTGGGCGTTTCGAAGGAAACATTGGCAACGCACGGGGCGGTCAGTGCCGAGGTCGCCAGGGCGATGGCGGAAGGCTTGTTGGCTTCCAGCGGGGCCGATGTGGCTTTGTCGATCACGGGCATTGCCGGGCCGGACGGCGGCAGCGAGGAAAAGCCGGTGGGTCTGGCCTATATTGGCATTGCCCAGGGCATGCTCGGCCCCAAAAAATCAGTCCAACAAAAGTCAGGCCCGGGAAACTCTATATGGATCAAAAAGGTACTGGTCAACGGTCGAAACAGTCGGCAGGACATCAAGCACTGGTTCACCCAGTATGCTTTGAGCTATCTGGCTCAGGCCCTGCAGGGCAAGCTGGAGTCCGACGTTGATTAGCAAGCCTGCACAAGCGTTTTAGACAATCCCGTGACTATTTCAAGCTGGGGTTATTCCGGCAACGCACTCCGCAGGGTACAATCAGGGTTTGATACATTCTTTTTATCTTGCCCTTTACCCTGCAATCCCATTATGTTCGGCACTCGGGTCATTCCCGCCCAGCTGTGTGGGAGTGGCCCATCACGCGGCAGCAAAGCATTCCCAAAAATCATTTTGATTCATAATGGAAGAATAGGACAGACAGTATCCAGATGAATCGTAAGCAAAGGCAGGAGAGACCCCATGCGGTCATCCCACGTTGAGTCGGTCGATTTTTCAAGGAGCTTTTGTACCTGGCTATTACAGGAGCAAACCGGTTACGGAAGATTCTCCATCGAAGCGGTCTTGAGAATCAGGAACCATCAAGTCTCCCAGTCCGCCATTCAGGAAGAATATGTGTTGCTGTCTCAGGTGGTGGCGGGCAACGTCTATGGACAGCAACAGCTTGTGATTGAACCTGTTTACCAGTTTGCGGCCCTATTCGGGTCAACACATTACAGGGTATTTCGAACCCACTACCCCTTTCAGCCCCATCAAGATAGCGTCTCCCCCATTCCGGATCGCTTCAGGGCCATTGAAACAGTCATTCATCCGGCCCCGGCCATCGCCCACCAAAACGCTCAGGGGGTCATTGTCGCCACGCAAGCCAACCGCCCACTGGTGACCCATATGACCTACCATGGCCCAGATGGGCTGCGCGCGGAATTAATATTTCCGGTAAAACACATTAACGTGCAGCCGGTAACCGGCCAGTTTCAGGTGGAAACCGGGCCCATCTTATGGCCCACACCACCAGCCACTAACAGCGCCACCGGACAATGGGAGCTTGAGAATTTGACCCGGGCCTATACTATTTTTAATCGCTTTGACAGGGCTGAAATCGCGGAAAGCACAGCCCTGGAGGACTCATCAGCACACTCAAGCAAAGACAATGAACACACCCTGGAAAACAATCCGTGGCCTCAGGCCCGTCACTTTCGGTTTGCCGGACGCTGGCCGGTTGAAATTCAGATTGCCGCGCTCCTCTAAAAAACCTCAGCAAACATGACCTCAATTTCAGAATTAACCGATGGCCGCATACAGATCCAGTAGCTTTTGCTCTTCCGTTTCCCAGCAAAGCTCTTGTTTGGCCCGCTGCAAATTGCTCAGGTAGGCTTGCTTTAATTCGGGAGAATCGAAGAATTGCCGAATTTTTTGAGCGATTTGCCGGGGATTTTCCGGATCAAACACAAAGCCGATTTTGTAATTTTCCACAATATTGCGAAGCTCAGGAAACTCGGAGGCGGCAATGGGAATGTTGGCCTGAATGTATTCAAAAATTTTGTTGGGCAAACATAAATAGTGATTCATGCAGGTATTGATAATGGGTTGCAACCCCAAATCCGCCGAAGCCGTCCATTGCAGCAATTCACTGGAGGGAATGAAGCCTTTATAAAAGACCCGATCTCTCAGCGTCTCTGACGCTTCAATTCGGGTCAGCAAAGTTTGCAAAAACTGTTCATCCGCAGGTAAAACCGGCCCTATCAAAACCAGTACCACGTCCACATCGGCCAGATGCTCTATGGCTTCCACGGCTTTGTCGATACCCCGTTTTCGGGCAATTTGCCCCTGATACAAAATGACCTTGGTGGGCGCTGGCAAATTGAAATGATCATGGAGTCGGTTGCTACGCTCAATTTGCTGATAGGGCGAAAAATTGCGAATGGTGGCGTAATACTTCAGGGGCTTTGGGGCCTGCGCTTGCATATGCTGACCAATGGAATCATTCACGGCAATCACCGCGTCGCAATGGGGCAGCACCCAGGATTCAAAGCGACGCATCCAGGATAATTGCCCCAACTTCTTACGCCGCTGAGCAGGCGTCATGTTGGTGCCGTTGTTCAGGCGATCCTGCTCTTCCTGAAACAAGGCATCCCACCACTCATGGGAATCATAAACCAGACGGGCCTTCCAGAATTTGGCCAATAAAAAACCCAACAGTAAAACCGGCGGATCGTGGACATGCACGTAATCGGCACGGGGATGTGAAGTCAGTACTTTCAGAAAGCTCTTCAACAATCGTAAACTGACCAGATGATACTTGTAGAGGCGTTTTTTGAGCAAGCGGCAAACCGCATAACCGTTTTGTTTTTCCTGTTTCGGTTTTCCGGGAATTTCCGAGACACAAACCACCGAAACGTCATAACCAGCCTTTACCAGCGTTTCATTTTCACGAAATAAACGGGTTTGATGCGATAAATCTTTGTTAAGCAGAACGCAAACTTTTTTCAATGAGGCATTACCACGCTTGTGCCCGAATCATAACAGGCTTAATACAATTCACATTTTTCAATTCAGCCGATTTTAAACCATCAGCCAATCTTGTTATCAGTATCTTCAAAGGCTTTGCCACCTGTCAATTAACCATGTGGGCAAAAGGTTCAGAAGGGCTTAGCGCCTGTTTCAGGCTTTGGGCAATGAGATGACGCGCCGTGCCCTTGCCGTAATATTGCGCCATAGAGGTCTCCGGTGTTTGAAGAGACTGAATGGCAGCCAACATCCGATCCGGAAAGAGATCCACCAACTGGTTCCAACCCGCCTCAACGGTTTCAACCCACTCCGTTTCCGGTCGCAGGGTCACACAAGGCACCCCAAAAAAAGCGGCTTCTTTTTGCACGCCACCGGAATCGGTGACCACGCAATAAGCGCTTTCCTCCATTAACAGCATCTCAAAATAACTGAGCGGATCGATACAGTGAATATGCCGGAATTCCGTGGACTTCAGCAAAGGGCGCAGACGGGGATGCACCGGGAACACAATATCCATATTCAAGGTATCCAACGATTGAAGGACAGCGAGGGCTTGCTCGGGGCGTGCCGTGGTTTCCGCCCGGTGCATGGTCAGCAAAATATAAGATTGGGCCTTGACCCCCAAGGATTCCAACAAGGTTGGAAACTGAGCCCGGGCGACCTCCAGATACAGGGCAATGGCATCCATCATGACATCCCCGCTCAGGTAAACTCCCTGCCGAATGCCTTCATTAGCCAGATTATTCACCGCCGTTTGCGTGGGGGCAAACAGCCACTGGGCCAGATGATCGGTCATCACCCGATTGATCTCTTCCGGCATGCGCCGGTTGAAACTGCGCAACCCGGCCTCCACATGAGCTACCGGAATGTGCAGCTTGGCCGCTGCCAGGGCCCCAGCCAGCGTGGCGTTGGTATCACCGTAAACCAGCACCACATCGGGCGCAACCGTTTCCAGAATGGGCTCCAGCTGAATGAGCGCCTCCCCGGTTTGATAGCCATGGCTGCCAGAGCCGATGCCCAAATGATAATTCGGCGGCTTCAGCCCCAACTGCTCGAAAAAAATGGCGGACATATTGGCGTCATAATGCTGCCCGGTATGCACCAACACCTCTTCCAGCCCCACCTCCTGCAAGGCCAGACTAACCGGGGCCGCTTTAATAAACTGCGGTCTGGCCCCAATCACCGTTAAAATCTTTTTCATGCCGGTTGAACCTCCGCTGTGGGGCTGTGTGCGTTGCTGCCGTGCAGGGGCTGTGGCGTTTTGTAATCGGCCACTTCTTCCAGCCAAAGACAAGCGGTTACATAGCGCCAAAGGGCCATTTCGTCCTGCACCCGAATGGGTTGCCCCTGCAGACAGGCCTGCCAGACCCTTCGCAGTCGGGCCAGATGGGCAGGCGCTAAATCCCGCAAGGCTTCAGGGACGACGGATAACAACTGGCTGATGCGCTGGGCCATTTGCGGATCCCGACGAAACCACACCTGACCGGGGGTGGAAAACCCCATTTTATCTCTACGGTTGAGGATGGCGGGCGGAATCAGATCCTGAGCGGTTTCATACAACAAGTGCTTGGTTCTGGCCCCCCGAATTTTAAATTGCGGCGGCAGGGAGAACATAAACTGAACCAGCCGGTAATCCAGAAACGGCAAGCGGGATTCCAGAGAAAAGGCCATGGAATTGCGGTCTTCATAATGCAGCAAATTGCACAGGGTAAACAGCAAATCTTCCAGCATACGGGTGGTTAAATCATCCCACTGACCGGCGGGCAACTTGTCCAGAACGGTATGCCCTTGCCGGGGGCGCTGATACTGAACGGGCTGGCTGGTTTTCTTCCATGCCTTGCGCCATTTGGGAACATAGCCCCGGCCCACCCGATCCAGAATGGCCGAGCGGCTTTGAACATAATTCTGAAGGCTGGCCAACCCCGGCTTTTGCCGTAACACCCGCATATGGTGATAAATAGTAAACGGAAAATACGAGTGATAGCCGCCCATCACCTCATCCCCGCCCTGACCATCCAGCAATACGGTGACTTTGCCCTGGGCCAGACGCATGACGGCGCGTTGCGAAAGCACCGACGGTCCACCGGTTGGGCCATCCTGCTCATAAATGGATTGCTTCACAGCATCCAGCAAGTTCTCAAACACCGGGGTTACAAAGTGGGCCTCGCTGTCAAACCGGACCACCGCCTCCCGAATGTAGGCGGACTCATCCACCTGAGGCAGGTCAGGATAAACGCAGGAGAAGGTGGACAAGGGCCGATCAAACAGCCGGGTGGCCATACCCACCATGGTGGTGGAATCCAGTCCGCCACTCATACAAGCGCCCACCGGCACATCGCTGCGAAAGCGCAGCCGAATGGCATCCTTGAACAAGGCCTGAAATTCTTCCAGCGCCTCGATGTCACTAATCAGACCAGACCGAACAGACGGTTGCCAGTCCCAGTAACGCCGTGGCGCAGGGGTTTCCCCGGGACGCACCACAAAATAATGGCCGGGCAGCAAATTTTTTAAACGGGCGTAAAATGTTTCCTCATAACCGGCAAAATCGGCATGGTGAATAAAATCTTGCAGAAAGGGCAAGTTGGGCTCACGCCAAAAAGCATCCAGACTCAATATGGCCTTGGCCTCGCTGGCGAAAACCAATTGCTGTCCGTTCATCCCGTAAATAAACGGCTTGACGCCAAAGCGATCCCGGGCGCAAAACAGGGTTCGCTGAGCGGGATCGTACAAGGCAAAGGCCCACATACCGTTAAAACGGTTCAGACAATCGACACCCCAATGGTCGTAGGCCTTTAAGATCACTTCCGTGTCGCTACCGGTTTGAAACGGGTAACCCGCCGCCAGTAACTGTTCTTTTAATTCCAGATAATTATAAATTTCGCCATTGAACACAATGACCCGGCCCGTGCCGGGATCAACCATGGGCTGGTTGGCCCGACTGTCCAGATCAATAATGCTCAGGCGGGCATGTCCCAGGGCAATGCCCGGTTGCGTCCAGATTTGCAAGGCATCCGGACCCCGGTGACGAATAGTGCTAACCATACGCCAAATCAGGTCATCACTGACGTTAACCCCTGATTCCGCCTGAAAAACACCTGCAATGCCACACATGAATAAACACCTTGTCCATCGTCATCCTATTTAAGCACACAAAAAAATTGAGGCCCTAATCATTACAAATCATTAAATGGCTGAGCGGGAAGTCCCCATTGTTCCCAAGTCGTTTGCTTTCTCCGTGAATCTTGTACTATGATTTCCAGTGATCTAAAACTGGGTTTTGAGCTTGTCTCGTATTAAAAAGGAAATCCGCATGACTTACAAAATCTCCGCGCCACAAGCGGTTGACTATGGCCAGTTTTCTCCTGACGCTGTGACAAGCCAGACCAAGTATGGCCTGCCTCAGGAAGTCAAATTTTGCAAATCGTGCGTCATTTCCAACCAACGGCCCAATTCAGCGGTTGAGTATAAACACACCAAAGAAAGTAAAAAAGCGACCATCCACTTCGATGACAAGGGCATTTGCGATGCATGCAAGGTGGCCCGGCAAAAGCATCAGGTAATCGACTGGACTGAGCGGGAAGCCCACCTGCGGGAATTGTGCGATCGGCACCGCAGCAAAGACGGTTCCTACGATTGCATCGTGCCGGGCTCTGGTGGGAAGGATTCCTTTTATGCCGCCCACATGCTGCGCTACCAATATGGTATGAATCCCTTGACCGTAACCTGGGCGCCGCACATCTACACCGACTGGGGTTGGAAAAACTTTCAGGCCTGGATTCACGCGGGTTTCGATAACTTCCTGCACACCCCCAACGGGCGTGTCCACCGACTGTTGACCCGTCTGGCTGTGGATCAATTGTTTCACCCCTTTCAGGCCTTTATGTTCGGACAGAAGTCGCTGGCCCCCAAAATGGCTCTGCTGCATCAAATTCCGCTGGTATTTTACGGGGAGAACGAGGCCGAGTACGGCAACCCGATTGCCGACACAGACACGGCCAAACGGGACTGGTCTTACTTTACGGCAGACGATAAATCCAAGGTTTTTCTGGGTGGTACCTCGGTTGAGGAGTTACTGAGCGATTACGGTTTAAGCAAAGCGGATTTAGAGCCTTACATGCCTGCTGACCCGGAACAGATTGAGCGGCAAAACGTGGAAGTTCACTATCTGGGTTATTACCTGAAATGGCACCCGCAGAGCTGTTACTACTACTCGGTGGAACACGGCGGCTTCCAGGCCTCCCCGGAGCGCACCCCCGGTACCTATAGCAAGTACAACAGCATTGATGATCGCATTGATGACTTTCATTACCACACCACCTTCATCAAATTCGGAATTGGCCGGGCCACCTATGACGCGGCCCAGGAGATTCGCTCCGGGGATATTACCCGCCCGGAAGGCGAAGCGTTGGTCAAGCGGTTTGACGGAGAATTCCCGGTACGCTTTGCCGAGGAGATTTTCCGATACCTCAGCATTCCAGCCTCGGAGTTCCCCCAAGCCTCCCGGCATTTTGAGCAACCCATTATGGATCGGGCTTACTATGATTTGTTAACCGATACCTTCCGCTCCCCCCACCTCTGGCAGTACCGGGATGGTCAGTGGGAACTGCGCCATACCGTCTGGCAGGAATCGGCCACTGCGGGTCCTTCTCGGGAGACCGCCTGTGCGTCCTGAGGTCCGGCTGATTCCCCGGCTGGATATCAAGGCCCCCAATCTGGTCAAAGGCATCCATCTGGAAGGGTTGCGGGTCATGGGCGATCCGCAGGAATTTGCCACCCGCTACTACGAGCAAGGCGCGGATGAGCTGCTGTACATTGATATTGTGGCCAGTTTATACGGACGCAACAACCTGCGGGACATCGTCAGCCGCACAGCACGGAACGTGTTTATTCCAATCACGGTGGGTGGCGGTATTCGCTCAGTGGATGACGTGACTGAACTGCTACGGGCCGGGGCCGACAAAGTGGCCATTAACACGGCGGCCACCAAGCGGCCTGAGTTGATTCGTGAAGTGGCCCGCCGCTTTGGTTCGCAGTGCATGGTGTTATCCATTGAGGCCAAGCAGGTGGCTCCCGGCAAGTGGGAAGTGTACACGGATAACGGCCGTGAAAAAACCGGGCTGGATGTCAGGGAATGGCTGCAACGTGGTGTGGAACTGGGCGCCGGTGAAGTGCTTCTGACTTCCGTGGATCAGGAGGGCACCCGCAAAGGCTTTGACATGGCGCTGGTTCGTGAAATGGCCAAGCTGGTGGATGTGCCTGTAATCGCCAGCGGCGGCATGGGAACGCTGGAGCATTTAGAGGAAGTCATTGCGGGCGGGGCGGATGCTGTGGCCATGGCCGACGTGCTGCACTACAACCGACTGAGCTTATCCGACATGCGAGACAGAATACAGTCAAAGCGGGAGTTAGCCGTTTCATGAAACGCCGGGTCAGCATTGTCGATTATGGAATGGGAAACCTGTTCAGCGTTTCCCGCGCGCTGGAACATTGCGGGGCCGACCCTGTTTTTGTGACTACGCCAGTGCAGGTAGCGCAGGCTGAGCGCCTGATTCTTCCCGGTGTGGGCGCTTTTGCCGATGGTATGGCCGGTCTGAAAGAACGAGGTCTGGTGGAAGCGCTGCGAGCCTATCATCTCAGTGGAAAACCGTTACTGGGAATTTGTCTGGGCATGCAAATGTTACTGGAAACCAACGAAGAGTTTGGCCTACATCAAGGACTCGGCCTGTTGCGGGGTAAAGTCACCGCCATTCCCAAGGTTGGCACCGATCAGATTCCCCATAAAATCCCGCACATTGGCTGGAATAGCCTTTCCCTTCCGCCACAACAACCTGCCTGGGAGCGGACCATTTTGGCCGGGATTCCCGAGCAAACCCGCATGTATTTTGTGCATTCCTACACGGCATTTCCCACTCATGAGGAAAACCGGTTGGCGGATGCCGATTACAACGGCCAGCGCATTTCAGCGGTCGTTCATTCTGGCAATCTGTTTGGCTGTCAGTTTCACCCGGAAAAAAGCGGTCCGTGGGGCTTAAAAATTATTGAGAACTTCATTAATCTCAACTGACAGCGGTGCCTTCGTGCGCTGACTGGGCTTTCGCTTTCTGGCTTTCTGCCCACGATTGAACGCGCTGGGCATACGTAGATTGTGTGTGGGGAAATTGAAAACGAGGAACAATCGAGTCCCACCGGGACACATCCGCGGCATTTTGTCCTGAAGAAGATGCGTCAGACATCGTCAGGGCCATCGCCAAAGCAGCATCCAGTGCCACATTCAGGGCCTGTGGCTCGGTTACGATGAAGGCGGGGTCATCCGGCCAGGGAATCTGCTGGATGGCCATGACCTGATCAAAATCGATGGCCAGTGTGGGCTTTTGCAGGTACAAGCCCTCGCACAGGGTGGCAGAAAACACAGAGGTGACCACATCCACCGCTTTCAAGGTTTCCCACAGGGGCAGTGCTTCGGGTTCACACACATAAACGCGATCGGCAAAAACCGAGGCTTTTACCACTGTTTCCACTATGTCATCAGTTTCCAGAGGATGACGTTTGATGAGCAACTTGCACTGAGGATTGTGCCGTAAGTAATTCAATAAACTGAGCAGATACGCTTTTTTAATGCGCCCCGTAGAATAGCCGTGCAAGGATTGGGTGTAAACACCAATCAAGGGGGCGCTTCCTTTCCAGGCCATCAGGTTCTCATATTCTGAGGAGGGAGGTTCTGAAGCGACTTGTTGAGCCAATGTTTCCCACTTGGGATTGCCCATAACGTGCAGCCGCCCGGTGACGGGATAGCCATTTTCCCGCAATGATTCCGCGGTTTGCCGGTTCCATAAAAAATAGTCGTCAAACCACAACCCGTCCACAGTCCAGGAGGGCCCCACAATACCATGCTGAGCATTGATGAGCTGAAACGCCTGCGGCACTTGTTGCTTCATCATGCTTAAAAACGCCCCATACAGATTGAACTCCAGACAGCCCAGCACGGTGGCGGGTTGCAGACGGGCCATGGTGGCCTCAAAGGCCAGAAATTTCTCAACCAGATCCGATAAGAGATCGATCTGCGTGTAACAAAACTGACGTTGCCCTTGAGCCAGCTTTCCGATTTGCATCCGCAGAGATTCAAAATGAGCCAGAGCGCTCTCAAAGTGCCGATTTTGAGACAAGCCGGACAATTGACACAGGGTGCCTTTTATCTTCCTCAATCCCTCTGCTGGAATGGCGATTTTGGCAGTCAGCGCCAATACCCGCACCCCCTCGTCCCCCTGCAAACCGTCCAGTACCGGGGCCAACAGGGCCAAATGCTCCTGATGGGGAATGACCGCCAAAAGCCCGCCCGTCTCAGGCGCAAGTTCTACGCCATCCATTGTGCCAGCGAGTAGCGCTTGTTCTTGCCATTGACGCAGCTTTCGCATCAAGCGATCAGAACCCAGTGTACTTCGGCACTGAATGGGGCACTGCGGTTGACCCAGCCCAAACGTTGAAGAAAATTCACAAACGAGATCAGGGGTTAAATGGCTATCAATGAGAGTCAAGCCCGATGGGCGGGCCTGTGTTCTGTCGTGCAGCATGCTGTAAAGCATCGGCAACCCCTGATAGGCCAGATGAAATTGCAAATTAAACCGGAATGCAAAGCGAAAATCCCAGTCGCCCACATGAAAAAACGACGGCAACAGCCGGTCAATCTCATCCAGAATGGCATTGGCATAAGTGTAAGCGACATGGTAGATATTCTGCCCCGCCGGGATTTGGAGTGGTTGTCCAATCACTGTGCAGGCAAAGGGCGGCTTTTTCCAGTTAGGCTTTATGTTATCGGGGTAATAACAGTGAATGGGGCCAATCCAGCTTCGCCGGGCCAGCTTCAAGGCTCTTTGGGAAGGCTTGAACAGCAAAAAGTGACGTGTGATGCACCCTTTCAAACGCATTAGCTCTCCAGCATTTGCGGCTGTAATAGCTCATCTTGTGCGATGGCCCGCTTCAAGCGTCGCCCCAACACCAGATGCAGATCGGCTGGAGAAATACCCGTTCCAGGCCGCTTGGCCATTAAATCCTCCAGCGTCAAACGGTGATCCGCAGGTAAAGCGTGCCGAGCCACCAGACTTTTGCGAGCCACCCGAATGCAGTCGGCCTCAATGGGATTCGGTTGCTTGATCCCGTCCCCCAGAGCCGCTTCGGTCTCCCGAATGGCCCGAACCATGTCGGTCAGTTCCTCAAGACTCAGGGACGCCTTGTGATCAGGGCCGGGCAAGGTTTTGTCCAGCGTAAAATGCTTTTCAATGATGCCAGCGCCCAAAGCCACGGCGGCCACCGGAATGTGTATGCCCAGGGTGTGGTCTGAATAGCCAATGGCACAATCGGGGAAGGCCTTTTGAAGCGTCCGCATGGCCCGCAGGTTAATGGTTTCCGCCGCCGCCGGATAGGCACTGACACAATGCAAAAGCGCCAATGACGGACGGTGTTTCTGCCATACCGCTTGCACCGCCGCCTCCACTTCGGCCAGAGTGGCCATGCCCGTGGAAAGAATTAAGGGGGTATTCATTTCTCCCAAAAAACGAAGGAAAGGCAGGTTGGTCAATTCCCCGGACGAAATTTTCAGCAGCGGCAACCCCATAGTCTCGTGCAAAAAAACGGCAGAGGCGTCATCAAACGGCGTACACAGAAATTGAATGCCAGCCTGTTCCGCATATGCTTGCAATGCCAGAAAATCCGCTTTGGGCAAGGCCAGCGCTTCCAGCAGATCAATTTGGGTTTTAAGGGGCCGATTGCCGTTGGCCTCACCGGCTTCCTGATAGGCTGCCAGCGGGGTTGCCGCAGAAGCCAGCAGGGCCGGTTCAAACATCTGAAACTTGACCGCGTCAGCCCCCGCCTGGGCGGCCCCATCGATCAGGGCCCTGGCCATGGCCAAATCCCCATTATGGTTCACACCGGCCTCCGCGATAATGAAAGTACCTTGCGTTTTTGAAGAGAAAGGACTGGCCGAAAAAGGCTTCATGAAACAACGGACTCCTGACCCATTTGATTGCGATTATGACCTTGTAAAACAGGTCGGGCCGGATTGCCCACAACCGTAGCGCCTTCGGCTACCGATTGCAGCACCACGCTACCCGCCCCCACGGCAGCCAGACGGCCCACGCTCACTTGCTGTAGCACAATGGCCCCGGCCCCAATCAGGCTATGATCGCCCACCTGGGAATGACCGCACAATATACTACCGGGGGCCACATGTACATTTTGCCCCATATCGGCGTGATGTTCCACAATACTGCCGGTATTCACAATGGCAGCGGCCCCTAATTTAACAAACGGCTGAATCACGGATCGGGCCCCGATAAAGCAGCCCGGACCAATGATAGCGGAGGAATCCACAACGGCGGTGGGATGAATCAGGGTTTTTGGCGTAAATCCATACCCTTGCACTCGCTGAAAAATATCCCAACGCTTCGGGTTGGCAGTGACCATGCCGATGCCAAAATAAAAAGCCCATACACCTTGCTCAGACAAGGCCAACAGGCCAGCCTCCGTTTCAGGATAAACCGGCAAATCCATTAAATGGGTCGGGCCTTGGTAGCCTGCATGCTCCAGCCAACCCATCAATAAAGGGGAGACCTGACCCGGTGTGTTTTGAAGGGTCTGCCAGGCAGCCCACAGCACTTGGGCGTGTCCGCCGGTTCCCACAATGACCGCTTTCGGTCTGTCAGCCTCTATATCCATAACCCGCATGTCAACACCCTCTCAGGGCTGTGCCCGATACGGTCGATTGAGCCCTCAGCAGGGCCTCGGCCAACAGGAAATCGCTCAGGGTATCAATATCTACGGAGGCTTGTGCCGACATGATGTAAGGGTATACCGGCGCTTGCATAAAGGTTCGATTCAGGTATCGACTGGCCGGGGCGATATAAATGGCCCCGTTGAGCTGATAATTGGCCGGTTCGATTTGTCGATTGGTGTTGGCGCTGGCCTGCTGATGAGGCTGGAAATGCCCGGCGTCCGGGGCAATTTGCCCTTGCCATGCCAACGGCTTGGCCGGGGTAACACTCACAATAGTCGGTGCTTCCGACCGATGAAAGTCGTACAATTGCAGGGCCGCTTGCAAATGGGCGGCGGTTCGCAGGGGCGAGGTGGGCTGCAACAGAATGAGGGTGTCGATACGCTCGGAAAAGGCCCGCTCATACCAGGTCAAAAAATCGCAAGTCACATCCAGTGAGGATGCGGTATCGTTGGCCAATTCAGAGGAACGGGGTGGAGCGGTCAGGGCGCCTGCATCACGGGCCACCTCCAGAATCCGGGGATCATCGCTGGACACATACACGGCATCCACCCGGTGACACCCCAGAGCCGCTTCAACCGAGTAATGCAGTAGCGGCTTACCCAACAAGGGCCGAATGTTTTTTCCCGGTAACCCTTTGGAACCACCCCGGGCCGGAATCAAGGCGATTGTTTTAGCGCTCATGACTGGGTTTTCCTGTGATTCAGAATATCCAGTACCGCTTCAATCACCCGTTCCTGATCCGCTGGAGAGAGCGAAGAGGAGCTGGGCAGATTAAAACCCAGCTGGTGCCAACGATCAGCGTTGGGCAAAGAATCACTCACAAACGGTTGAAATGGTTTTTGTTGATGACCCGGCTTGAAAAAGGGGCGAGACTGGATTTGCCGCTGACTCAAGGCGTTGACCATATCCATGGCTTCCATATCGGGAAGGGTCTGGGGGTTGATAGCCACCCCATACAGCCAGGCGGAACGAGTGGTATTCGGTAACGCTTCAAAGAGAGTGAGCTGAGGATGACCGGCAAACGCCGCTTGATACCGTTGCCAGATACGGCGACGGTTTTCCAGAAACCGGGGCAGGCACTCCAGCTGGGCCACGCCCAAAGCCGCCTGCAGGTTGGTCAGGCGGTAATTATAGCCCACCTCGTTGTGGGTAAAGGTCAAGCCATCATCCTTGGCCTGATTAATCAGGTAATGGGCTCGGCTTAACAAGTCCGCATGCTTGCTGACAATCAGTCCACCGCCGCCGGTGGTCAGGGTTTTATTGCCATTAAAACTCAGGCAACCCACATCGCCAATGGCGCCACAGGGTTGACCGTTCCAGTCAGCGCCCAATGCTTCAGCGGCATCTTCGATCACTTTCAGGTTATACGCTTCGGCCAAGGCCAAAATAGGCCCCATGTCCATGGCATCCCCATAAAGATGAACGGCCATAATGGCTTTGGTTTTCGGCGTAATGAGGCCGTGCAGTAAAGCCGGATCGGCGTTCCAGTGATCCGATTGGGAATCCCAAAAAACCGGGATGGCCCCGATATAACGAATAACATTGATACTGGCGATAAAAGTGAGGCTGGGAACGATAACCTCATCCCCCGGCTGAACCCCGGCCAGCAAGAGGGCAATGTGCAAAGCCGCCGTGCCATTAACCGTGGCCACGGTACGCGGCACCTGAAAATAATCGGCAAAGGCCCGCTCAAAGCGATCCACATAGGGCCCCACCGATGACACCCAACCCGAATCCAGGGCGTCTTTCACATAGGTCCAGGCGTTGGTCTCCAGAGTCGGTTCCGATAACGGAATGTGAGAAGCGGATGAGGAAGTTGAAGCGGCTAAAAAAGTGGCTGACATCAATTACGCAAGGCCTCCCACCGGCGACAAAAACTGGTGAGAGTCCCGGTTGACCCTCTCGTAATCCTCGTGCTGCCCAATATCGATCCACGATTCGGAGATGGGAAACGTACCCACAGGACGCTCGGCGTGAATCAGGGCATCAATTAAATCGGTCATATCAAAATGAACGTTTTCTGGAATATAACGCAAAGCCTGCCGTTCCAGCAGGTAAATGCCGGCGTTGATGTTGTAATAATGCGTCGGTTTTTCCTGCACCGAAATCAAACGCTGCCCGTCGGTTTCCAGCACCCCGTAAGGCACCTGATGGGAAAACTGCCGACAAGCGACCGTCAAAAGGTTACCATGAGAACGATGCCAGTCCAGCATGGCCTGAAAGTCAAGCTGGGTTAAAATATCGCCATTCATAATAAACAAGGGCTTGTCGTCTTCGTGGGTTTCCAAAGCCTTCAGGCAACCCGCCGTCCCCAATGGGCTTTCTTCCCGCAGGATATTGGCCTGCATACCCGACGGCGTGGAGGTGTGCAAAAAATTTTCAACCTGTTCCGCCTTGTAATGGGTGGAGACCCAAACGTTTTTAAAGCCCTGGGAGCGGGCATGGATGAGAATATGCTGTAAAATCGGCTTGTTGGCCACTGGCAACAAGGGCTTCGGGGTGATTCGGGTCAGTGGCCAAAGACGTTTTCCCGCCCCACCGGCCATAATGACCATGGAAGATTTCAGAAGCTCTGGCTGCACAAAGTCCCGCATAAAAACCAGATCCACCACCCGACCCTTTGTGTCCACAATGGGCAAGCACTCGTTTCCGTTTTCCACCATCAGCGGCAGATATTCTTCTCGGGACAGACCGGCCTGACCCACCAGCGGCTGGGGGTTCATCACATCGGTCAAGGGCGCGTTCAGGGAAATTCCCTTCAAGAGGCTTTTTCGAACATCTCCATCCGTCACCAGACCCAGCATGCGGTCTTTGTCGTCAACCACAATGGCGGCCCGAAACCCCGTATCATTCATGTTGCGAAGCGCATCCGAGAGTGTCAGGCTCGAAATCAGAAAACAGCGCCGAAACGCTTCCATTGAGTCACCTCCACAACACTTTACAGGTAGCTTGGAAGATTCTAGTATAAAGACCCAAAGAATAAAATCTCATATTTTAAACCTCGGCTTAATTAGTTAAATAAAAAATTCGGACTACATTAATTAAAATGGCCATAAGCCTCAAAGTTGGCATATTCACAGGGACTCGGGCGGAATACGGCTTGATGTACCCCATTGCCAAACGACTTCAGCAGGACGAGCGCTTTGAGGTTTGCCTGTATGTCTCCGGCTCGCATCTGGATGACCGCTATGGCCAGACCCTGAAAGAAATTGAGCAGGATGGCTTTTCGGTAACGTTCAAGCCGTCATTGCCACAGCTGGGGCAAAACATGGCCGCCGATTGCGGTTTTTTAACCCAAACCATGGGGGAATACTTTGGCATTGCGGCCAATCGCCCCAACTGGCTGTTGGTGCTGGGCGACCGCTATGAAACAATGGGAGCGGCTCTGGCCGCCTTTCTAAGCAATATTCCATTGGCCCATGTACATGGGGGAGACGTGGTGCGGGGAGGCATGCTGGATGATCCCATTCGCCATGCCATTACCAAACTGGCCCACCTGCATTTCCCGGCCACCCCAGCCAGCGCCCAACGCATTCTGGCTATGGGAGAGGAACCGTGGCGGGTGACCGTGGCCGGTTCCCCGGTGCTGGATAACATCCGATTGATTCCCAAACTGGAAAAAGCGGAACTGGCTGAAAAATACAATCTGGACATGAACAAGCCCTGGGTTCTGTTCACCCAGCACCCCATTACCACCCAGGCCACGCTGGCTGGCCAGCAAGCCCGACAAACCCTGTCCGCATTGTGCCAGCTGGGGGATCGGGTTCAAATCATCGCCACCTATCCCAACCACGATGAGGGATCTGAGCAAATCATCGAGGCACTGGAAACCGACTACCGGCACTTGCCTCAATTTCGGGTGGTACAAAGCCTGGGACGGGTAAATTACCTGAACATGTTACGCTATGTGTCTCTGGTGGTGGGAAACTCCAGCAGCGGCTTGCTGGAAACAGCCCATTTCAAAGTGCCTTGCCTCAACATTGGGGAACGCCAGAAAGGCCGTGAGCGAGGCGAAAACGTGCTGGACGTCGCTCAAGAGGATGCAGCCATCCAGCAAGGTCTTGCCGCTGTGCTGTGGGCACCCCACACCCTACCCGACCTCAATATGGATAGCCACCCTTTTGGAGAAGGCCAGTGTGCCGAGCGGGTTCGGGAGGTCTTGGCTAGCACCCCTATTGACGCGAGGCTGCTACAAAAGCAATTGACCTATTAAGTTTCATTGAAAGTTCGGTAAATAATTTTCTCGTCCCTTCGCTTCTTGCGATAAGATCAGTAACATTCTCGGGAAGTACCCCAATCCATAGGAAAATAATGGTGAAGCAGTTCATTGAATCCCTGATGAAACCCAATGCAGATGGCACGCATAGTACGGCCTATCTTTATAAACGCTTGTTGCATTACTTTAAACCGTACTGGTTTCGGGCGATTCTGGCAGTTTTACTGACCATTCCCATTGGGGCGCTGGATGGCGCCGTGGCCCTGGCCTTGAAGCCTTATGTGGATGCCATGCAGGTCGAAAAATCAGCCGCTTCCGTTTCATACGTGCCGCTGGTTATTGTGGGGTTTACCTTTTTGCAGGGACTGCTTAACTATACTTCTATTTACATGAACGGTTGGCTGGGCTACCGAATTATGTGTGATTTGCAATACGAATTGTTTAAAAAATTGCAAACCCGGGATGTGCGCTTCTTCGATAACACAGCCACCGGCACCATTATTCAGGCTTATTTCCAGGATCCCCAATCCATTAACACCAACATCCTCAATAACACCAAGTCCATGCTCACCCGTTTATTCTCCTCTCTGGGCTTGATGACCGTGTTGATCGCCACTTCCTGGAAGCTGTCCATCATTGCTATCAGCATCCTGTTGCTAGTGCTGTTTCCCTCCACCCAAATCCGCAAGGTCATCAAGCATATTGCCCGGGCCACGGCCGCGGCCACCGGTAATGTGTTGTCCTTCTACACCGAAACCGTGGGGGGGATTCGGGTGGTTTACGGCTACAACCTGTGCGAATTCCGTGAGAAAAAATTTGAGGAATACCAGCGCAATCTCTTCCAGATGGCCATTAAAGGCACTCAGGCCCAGGGCTGGCTCACTCCGTCCATGCATATTATCGCCTCGGTGGGCATTGCCCTGATTATCTGGCAAGGCAGCATTATGGTGGTTAGCAAGGAAATAACCACGGGCGGCTTTGTATCTTTTATCGCCGCCATGCTGATGCTGTACAACCCCATCAAGAACCTGGGCAGTTCCATTCTGACCGCCCAGATGTCTCTACTGGCGGCGGGTCGTATTTTCACCCTGCTGGATCAGATGCCAACCATTGTGGACAAGCCGGATGCCAAGGTGCTGGAAGACATTCGACAGGGGATTACCTTTGAGAACGTGCGCTTCTCTTATCGTTCCGATAAACCCGTGTTGCAGGACATCACCCTGCACTTCCCCAAAGGCAAAACCACGGCACTGGTAGGCGCGTCCGGCAGTGGGAAAACCACCATTGCCAACCTGATCCCCCGTTTTTACGATGTCTTGGCAGGCGCCATTCGCATTGATGATACCGACATTCGTGACTTAACCCAGGAATCCTTACGCAAGAATATTGCCATTGTGGCCCAGGATAATTTCCTGTTTGATGGAACGATTCGGGAAAACCTGTTGATGGGGAACCCCAAGGCCACCGACGATCAGCTCCATGAAGCCCTGGAAAAGGCTTATCTGACAGATTTTATAGAGTCCCTTCCCGAGGGGCTGGATACACGAATCGGCGAACGTGGGGTCATGATGTCCGGCGGGCAGCGCCAGCGTATGGCCATTGCCCGGGCCATTCTCAAGGATGCCCCCATTGTTATTCTGGATGAGGCCACCAGCGCTCTGGATAGTCAGTCGGAAGCCATCGTGCAAAAGGCCATGGATGCCTTAATGGTGGAGCGAACCGTGCTGGTCATTGCCCACCGCCTTTCCACCATCCGCAACGCCGATCGCATTATTGTACTGGAAGAGGGGCAAGTGGCCGAGCAGGGCACGCACGAAGAATTGCTGGCCGCGGAAGGACGTTACGCCAATTTGTACCAAACCCAGTTCCGGCAAACGCCATCGCTTGAAGTGGCCTCCGTGGGCACCTTGAATCAATCGCTGGCCCCGGCCCTGTAATGCCAAACCTTGTGGAAGAAGCCGTAAAACCGGCAGGCTTGCAGGAGGTGTCGAAAGCCCAGCAGGTGTGCCATGTGGGAACAACCATTGAAAAGTTGCCCTATCTGGTCAAGGTCATTGGGGCCATGCCACACCAGACCATTCACGTTTACACCCCGTCGCTCAGTGTCTCCAAAGCCCTCCAGAAGTTGCAGATTGCGGGTAAAGTGATTATTCCGCACCTGGTCGAGGGCGTATACTCGGAGCGGTGGCTTTTTGAGCTGTCCCGAAAAATCGCCGAGCGGCGTGTTGCCGAGGTGCTGGCCCTGGCCCCCGATGTATTACGACTGAGGCAGTTCCCGGCGGTCAGTTTTGAGAAACTGGCCATTCGTCGGGTCAGTTTGTCCCGGCTGTATTATGAGCTGTCCGTCTTTTTTGCCCTGCAACAACAAGTGCCTGTGGATGAAGGCACTCCACTCATTTTTTTATCGAACTTTTTTGATAAAGGCGACGTGGAAGCCTTTGCCCCGCCTGTTACTCTGTCCCCCTTTATCTCCGTGACGCCTCATTTTGTGGGAGAGCTTCCGGCCCTTACCAGAGCGCAAAAACTGACAGAGTCTTTTAGAAAAGTGGCGTCCAAATTCACGGTAATATTGGGCAAGGAACAGGGAAAAGCATTGCAGCGGCAATTGTTACAAAAACTGGAACAGGCCGAATCCTTTTATAACGCCCTGCAACAATCTCCTCCTTTTCCGACGCTGAGAAAGCTGGAGCAAAAGATTAGACATGAGTCCAGAAAACCAGTGAAAAAATTTAAAAAATTTCGGGTTCGCCTCAATAAACTCAAGCTCATTACATTGATGCGGTTTAACAAGTGGCTAATTACCATTTTTAGCGGAAAACAACGAGAACACATTCTGATCCTTTCGCCTTCCATAAACAGTCGAAATCAGGGTTACTACAAGCGTCTATTCAAGCCTTTGGCCCACGAGTTGCTAAAACGAGAAAACGATTTGATCCTCATGTTGTGGAACGATGACCGAAAGGCTTGCAAGATATTTTCTCAAGCCCTCTCTCCCAAACAGGGTTCCGTTTTTTCAAAGAGTAAATCCTATTTTTTATCGGTCACCAGCTTAATTGAGCTTTACAAGGAGCGTGAAGCACTGTTTTTAGCCGATGCCACGACAACCACCCTGTTTGACGATGCGAATGGGCAAACCACCGCACTGGTGAAAAACACATTGGGCAGCATCAACAGTATGAAGTACACAACCGCTTTAATTCATTTTTACGCTAAAAATCTGGATTTTCATACCGTGGTGGGGGTGGAGGAGGATATTGAATACATTAGTATCCTCAACCTATTAAAGCCGGTGCTAGGGCGGCAGTACACCACTTTTATCATTCCCTCCTGCTTGCCGGAATATTCGGTTTGCTACGACTGCGTGAGTGTCGACCATTTATCGGTGGCCTTGCCTTTTGTCAAACGCATTTTTGCCGAACAAAATACCAACGCCGCCCATTTGCACGTGGTGGGCAGTCAGGAATGGGAAGAACCGGAAGTGCAAGCGACCCGCTTTCCCCACAAAGCGGAAAAACTGGCTGCCAGCAGTCAATTTGTGTTGGGGGTGCTGCATCAACCCATTTTTGTGACCATGCATGGGCAAACCATATACAACAACCTAACCGTCAATTTTCTGGATATTTACGAGCGTTTTCTGGCCCAGAACCCCACGGCCTGCATCCTCATCAAGCCGCACCCCCGGGACAATCTGGAGCAGTTAAAAGCCTACCTGCCCAAAAACGACCGGATTCTGGTGCTGCCCAAGGAAACCCCCAACAAATTATTGTACCAGCGCATTGACGCGGCCATTTCCATTCATTCCACCATGGTCTCGCATGCCTTGGCCCATGGGGTGCCGGTGGTGTCCATGTACAAATACCCGGATTATGTGCCCCTGTATGATTTCATCGCTGAAACGGGCGGCCTGGCCACCGATAGCCACGAAGAAGCCTTGGCATGGCTGGCCCGAATGGCCAACGACCCTGAATTCAAAACCTCGGTGCGCCAAAGCATGACCGCCTTACGTGAGGACTGTCTGGGAGCCCCATCCTCACAACGCATCGCAGATATTCTAGAGGCGGAAATTCAAACGACTCGCAAGGCTTCAGTCAGTCTTTAAGGGGAAAAATGAAGGGATTAAAAATGGGTTAAAGCCGGAGCCTTGATTTGAAAGAGTTGCTCCAGCGTTTTCATGGATTCCAAAGCCGTGTCAAAAGACACCCAGTTGGCGGGCAGAGTGCCTTGCACCCCTTCAAAAAAGCATTCGGTCTGGGCCAGAAAACCCGGCTTGGCCTGCTGATCCCGCACATCCACCGGGAGTTCCTCAAACCCACTGAGGGAACGGATCACGGTTTTCTCCAGGGGGGAAATCATGATTTCTTTTTTGCTCAGGAACAGGTGAACTCGCCACCCGCCGGGAGAATCAAAATTGGACAGAAAAGACACATGATGCTGCCGGTTAGTGCGATACAAGGCCAGGGTGTACTGCGGCGTTTCGGTCAGGGGTAAAGCGCCCCACTGCAGGCCAGACAATACACTTTCACAACCGCCTGCCAGGTGGGTGATGAGATCCACCAGATGAATGCCCTGCAACATATCCCAGTGGTTACGAATATCGGCATCGGCGTACTGCCCATAATCTTTTTCCCGCTCCGGCATAATGACCTGAGCCATAAAAGGCGGCTCATCGGCAATCATATCCGCAAGGGGCAAAATATTGCCGTAAAAGCGCCGGTTTAAGCCCACAAACACTTTATCCGGCAAAACCGGGCGAAGTTGCTCGGCGTCCGCCACCCGGTTGCCCAAGGGTTTTTCAATCAGTACCGGCAGGTTAAAGGGCTGCAGTTCTTTCAGGATGTCATAATAGGCTGCCGGCTGGGTCAGCAGGAACACGGCGTCCGGTTGGCAGGCCTCTATCAGCTGGGTCGGAGAGGACGCATAGTGAGGAATCCCATTGGCTTGAGCAAAGCGCTGCCCACCCTCTGAACGGGTGCAAACGCCCGCCACATCCCCACCCGCCAGTCGAACGGCATCCAGATGGCTTTGGGCGATACTACCCGCCCCAATAAAGGCAACTTTTACGGTCATCTCGGTACTCCCGACAAACTTGATCACTAGGTAAACTGAAAGGTCAAGGCATTCACCGGGCTGTCCTCGGTATTCCAGGACAAAGGACGCTTGTCCAGATGAGAGGCCATGGCCAGCGCTATCACCCGCAAGGCCCGATGGCCATCGTAAATATCCGGGACGACACGATCGTTTAAAAGATCCTGAATGGCTTGTGGCATCATGCGATCCACCAGATCCTTTTCAAAGGCGCAGGGCGGAGTCATGCTCAGCTCCCGGTGGGTGCGGTAAAAGGGATCGTCCCAGGTAGCGTCCGGTTGTCGATACCAGTGCCAGGCCATTTCAATTTGCTCCAGCAGCTGGATTTTGCCATGCTCGTAGATCAAGGTGATGTTGGAGCCCACCGAGGAATCCGGTCGCATGTGCAGAATGAACTCCCCCGCCGGGTAATTAACCAGTATGGTGCCCGCGTGATCCATAAATTGCGGTCCACGGGGGCTGGGCACGGAATCGGTCAGCAGCCGGGCGTAAATTTCTGTTGGCTCCTGAGCAAACAGGGCATTGGCCAAATCGATATAATGGATACCGTTGCATCCCAGCCCAATGGCCCCGGAGGAAATAACCACAGACTTTAGGGGGCCAGCGTTCAATTGAGCCAGTGTGTCAGGGGCGTAGTGCTGACCGTAGCGCTCATAAAAGGGCATTAATATCTTGGGCGGACTAGGATGTGCTTCCAGCAGGGCAATCATCTGGGAGGACTCCAGAAGGGACGCCGCATGCGGTTTTTCAATGACCAGATAGGGAATGTTTCGTTTCAGAAATTCCTGAAAGCGGGACAGGCGATTCTCATTGGGGCAAGCGTCTATGGCCAGATCAAAGCGCAGGGTCTCTGGAATCTCTTCAAGCCGGTTGTAATGGTTGGTGGCCGTATCGGTGGCCAGCCGGGGATCCACGGTGACAAGGGACAACCCGTCACCAAAATGTTTTTGCAGGACATCCCGATAACGGCAGCCCATGCGCCCCAAAGCAACCAGTAATACTTTCATGCCGTCACCCTTTATCACTGACACAATTTGCTCTATTATGCAGGAAGGCAGCGGAACTCTCAAATTCTAATGCCAAAAGCGGGTTAAAACTATTTTGATACGCTTTGCTAAAGAGGCTCAAAATGGTTTGTCTTTCGGGAAAGCCTCAAGCATTCTGACCGTTGGACACGGCTTACAGTTCAATTAAGCAATAAGAGAGACCGTACGTTCCCCATGATTTTATTTGCTGTTTATTCGGTTTCACAGGTTCGAATTGTGGAGGAATTTGTCCGGCGAATGCCCACCGGCGAACAGGTACTGATCGTTTCTTTTAACGACACGGAAGCGGTCAACAGCAGGCTGCGACAATCCGCGCTGACTCTGAACGCCAAATTTGAAATCCTGAAGGACCTCAGTGATCAACTTCAGACCGAAGCGTCTTATTCCGCAAACAGGTTTTGGAAAAAATGGCGTGGCCATTTTACGTCCGCCTACCATTTAAAAAAAGTCACCGTCAACGCCAGTTACCGGGACTTGCTGCTAAGGCAAGCGGTTGCCTGTCATCGGTTACTAACCGAAAAAGCGGTGGATCTGGTGGTGGTTTGCGAGGATGGTCCGGGGGGCTGTGGGCCACTGATTGCGGCGGCCAAACGGTGTGATATTCAGGTCATTGAAATGCCCTTTGGCATTGGGGAAATGCGCGATTACGATATATTTATTGAAAACAAGGCCCGGGAAAACGCCCTGAATCGGGTGCCCGACAACGAGAACGGCGCGTTTCTGAGGGCGCATGCCCAGCACTGGATTAAATCAACGCCTTACGGCGATATCACCCTGCTTCCGACGGAATTTGTGTTGGCCCGACTGGCCACCGGCATGGACTTACCGGTGCCCTGGGCTGTGCATGGCGGGGTGGCCGATGTGTTGCTGGTGGAGTCGGAAGCCATGGAGCGTATTTACAAGCGAGAGCAAGTACCCGCCGCCAAACGCATCATGACCGGCTCCTGCTATGCCGATGCCGTTTATGATGAACTGACCGGGAACCCGGCCTTGCAAACCGCTTATGAAAAGGCTTCTTTCATTGACCCGGAAAAGCCAGCGATTCTGGTTGCCCTGCCCCCCAGTTACCATCAGGAGTACCCCGGCAAGTCGGAGTTTTCCACCTACCGTGAGGCCATTGCAACCCTGTTTGCCGGTTGCCGGGCCGCCCATCCCAAGGCCCGCATTACGGTATCCGTGCATCCGGCGGTTAAAAACTCTGATTTGGAGATGATTCGGACGTTGGCCGATGAGGTCACCGATGAATGGCTGATACGGCTGATCCCCAAGTGTGATGTGTTTGTTTCCGTGTTCTCCAGCACCATCCGGTGGGGGTTGATGTGTGGCAAGCCCATTGTCAATTACGATATGTATCGGTTTGAACTGCCCACTTACGATACGGCCATTTGTGTTTTTACCACGCCCGTTTTGCAAGAGGCCATGACCCGATTAAACGCCATATTGGCCAGTGAGGCCGCTTACCATGAAGCCGCCTTGCAGGTAAAGGCCTGTGGCCCGGAATGGGGCATGATGGATGGCCGTAATTTTGATCGCATCTGGACGGTGTTGCAGGAACAGCGAAAGCAGCCAGATACCCGACCCACCTGGTTGCGGTGGTTAAAACGGCGGGGTAAGATTCCAGCCTCTGCCAATAACGGATAACCTTTGAAATTTTCTTGTTATTTCCAAGGGGACGCTGTCCCCTTATGCCCCCTGTTGGGGGTAGTCTTGCAGTAGCGTTTTTGTGAAAAGTGAGGTTCTTTGCCTATCTTTTCCCAAAGGGGACGCTGTCCCCTTAAAAACCCCTGTTGGGGTCGCCTGCGCCCCCAAACCCCTCCAGAAAATTCGCCAGCACAATACGCTTGATATCTAGCTTCCTGGCTGTTTGAAGGCTGTGGTCTTCGAATGGGCAATGCCCATTCGAAAGCGAACCAACAAAGCATAATACTTTTTAAACTATGAAAGAAAATGCCGCTCTCAATTCTGCGGGGTCTGGGGGCGCAGGCGCTCCCAGCGGGGGATGCAAAGGGGGCTGGCCCCCTTTCAAAGGGAAATACCTCTTTCAAAAAGAAAAATCCCTCTGCTTTGAAAAGAAGGAAAAATTGAATGCAAGAAATAATGAAAAAAAGGTCTATAGGATTTACATCCTGTAACTCATAACTTTGCTTAACTAGGTCACCCCGGGTGTGGTATGATGACTGCTCACTTGCACTAGAACAATTCTCGATCCCTGATGCGGAAAGCTCAAGCAGGTAAAGCCCAGATGACCCCAGACTGGATAGAATCTCAATTAAATTCCGGCATTCAAGATTCTTTAAATAGTCACACACCGATTGACGTCCAACCCTCTTCCGACTCTAAAAATTGTTTAATTCAAGAAAAACTAATTAAAAAAATTAATGCCCTGGAGGCGGAAGTGGCCATAATTGGCCTGGGCTATGTGGGGTTACCGCTCTCGGTTTGCGTGTCCAAAATCGGTTTTCGGGTGATGGGTCTGGATATCAATGTAGACCGTGTTCTTCAACTAAGCCGCGGAGAAAGTTATATCAGCGATGTCGATTTCAGGGATCTGGCACCACTGGTGGCATCCGGTCGGTTATCCGCCTCCAGCGATTTTGACTTGCTGGCAAAGGCCGATGTCATCATCATTTGCGTGCCCACCCCCCTGACCAAAAACCACGAACCGGATATTTCTTATATTGAAAATGCCACCCGAGAAATCGCTCAAAGACTTCGCCCGGGACAATTTGTCACCCTGGAAAGCACCACTTTTCCGGGAACCACAGAAGAGGTGATGCTGCCCATCCTGGAAACCAGTGGATTGATAGTAGGTCGGGACTTTTTTCTGGCCCATTCCCCAGAGCGGGTAGACCCGGGCAATGCTCGCTACACCACCCACAATACCAACAAGGTCGTGGGGGGCTACACGCCAGCGTGTCAGTCGGTAGCCGCGGCTTTTTACAGAAAGAGCATTTTAGATATTATTTCGGTCAGCTCGCCGGGCTGCGCTGAAATGGTCAAGGTATTTGAAAATACGTTTCGGGCGGTGAATATTGCCTTGGTCAATGAATTGGCCCTCTTGTGCGATAAGATGGGCCTCAATATCTGGGAAGTGGTTGAGGCGGCGGCCACCAAACCTTTCGGAATGCTTTCCTTTCATCCGGGGCCCGGAGTGGGTGGGCACTGCATCCCCATTGATCCTTATTATCTGACCTGGAAGGCTCGGGAATATAATTTTCACACCCGCTTTATTGAGCTGGCCGGTGAGATTAATTCGCATATGCCCCATTTTGTGTGGGAAAAAATTATCAAGGCTCTGGGTAAACAGGGAAAGCCGCTTTTTAAGGCCAAAGTCCTGATTTTAGGGATGGCTTACAAACAGGATTTGAGCGACTGGCGGCATTCTCCAGGGTTAGATCTGCTCCATATTCTGCAAGGCGATGAGGCGAAAGTACTGTACAACGATCCCCATGTCCCTGAAATTCAGGATAAACACGGTAAAACGCACGTATCGCAACCGTTGACCGAAGCGTTATTGCAGGCGGTTGATTGCGTAGTCATCATTACCAGTCACAGCGTTTATGACTGGGAGTGGATTGTCACGCACAGCCCCATTGTGGTGGACACCCGCAACGCTTGCGCAACAGTGTTAAGTCCCCGTGAGAAAATAGTGCTGCTATGAAGGCGCTATTGGTAGGCTGCGGTTACTGGGGGCGCAACTGGGCCAGAACATTGAACCAGATGGACGCTTTGGCGGGCGTTTGCGAACCTTTTTTGCCCAATCAGGATTTTTTGAAACAAAATTATCCGGAGATTCCGGTATATAGCAATCTGGAAGAGGCCCTGAATCACTGTCCTGCCCCAGCGGTCATCATTGCCAGTCCGGCAGTTACCCATGCGGAAGTGGCTTTAGAGTGCCTGCAAGCCAACCGCCATGTGCTGATTGAAAAACCGTTGGCGCTTAGCACAGAAGATGCCGAACACGTGGTACAGGCGGCCGAGAACAAGGGACTCACGCTGGCGGTCGGCCATCTGCTGATGTATCACCCCGGCTTGTTACGACTCAAGGCCTTGATGGACGAAGGCGCACTGGGCGATATTCTTTCTGTTCAGTGTACCCGCACCAATTTAGGAAAAATTCGTAATGAGGAAAATAGCTGGTGGAGCTTGGCCCCCCATGACTTATCCATTTTGAGCCTGTTGCTCAATGAACCGTTTCATCTAAGCACCGCCATCGGGATGCCGGTGCTGGGCCGTCCCCATTTGCCGGACACGGTGTCCGCCTGGTATCAGACAGACAGTGGGCGGCAGGCCAGTATTCAGGTCAGTTGGCTGGCCCCGGAGAAAAAACATGAGACCGTGGTTATTGGCACCCAAAAAATAGCCATTTTTGACGATGCCAAACCCGCTGGTCAAAAACTGGCGATTCTGGATTACGCAATGGAAGGCCAAGGCGGTTTAATCCATCACATCCAACGGGGTAACCTGAAATTTATTGCATACGGAATGCCGGATGAGCTTCTGACTTTAGAGGCCAGAGCGTTTTTGGCCGGGATCCGGGATCGTTCGGTGACTTTGCCTAACAGTGGCCAGAATGGTTTGGAGGTTGTTCGGCATCTCAATGCCGTTCAAGCCCTGTTGGATCAAACAATGCCCACCCGAATACCCGTTTAAAATGATTTAAGAAGAAGCAGTATATGTTGAAAACAGACTTGCCTTATTTTGTACATGAGTCCAGCTACGTGGATGAACCCAGCCAGATTGGGGAAGGAACGGCTATCTGGCATTTTTCGCATATTCTTTCCCATGTCACAATTGGCAAGCGGTGCAAGATTGGCCAGAACGTGGTAATTGGCCCGAAAGTGGCACTCGGCAATAACGTCAAAATCCAGAACAATGTTTCCGTTTATGCCGGTGTAACGCTGGAGGACGATGTTTTTTGCGGGCCCAGCATGGTGTTTACCAACATTATTAACCCGCGTAGCGCCATTACTCGCAACAGCGAAGAGTTCTACAAGCCAACGCACGTCAAACGAGGGGCCTCTATTGGGGCCAATGCCACCATTGTCTGTGGCGTGACGGTGGGGCGCTATGCCCTGATTGGCGCGGGTTCCGTGGTGACAAGGGATGTCCCGGATTACGCGCTGGTATATGGGAATCCCGCCCGTCAACACGGCTGGGCCTGTTATTGCGGAGAAACCTTACCCGCCGTTGACGCAGAACATACAACCCGCTGTATTGAGTGCAAGCGTGTTTATCATTTAGAGAATGATAAGACGCTCAGCCCTGTGGTGGCGGAATAAAATTTTTCCCAGGGGGACGCCGTCCCCTTATGAACCCCTGTTGGGGTCGCCTGCGCCCCCAAACCCCTCCAGAATTCAAGGGAGCATTCTCTCTGAACATTGAATAACATCTCGTTTTCTTGCCTCGGTTTCGAATGGGGTCTGCCCCATTCGAAGATCACGCCTTAACACGTCTTAATCTGTTACACCTCATCATTACGTTTTACTTGCGGCCTTTTCTGGAGGGGGCTGGGGGCGCAGGCGACCCCAGCGGGGGATGCAAAGGGGGCTGGCCCCCTTTCAAAGGGAAAAATAAATGAATAAAAAAGGTTTTTAGGATGCACATCCTAAATTCATAAATTTGCTTCGCTGGGAAAACAAAACAAGCAAGGGCATACTAAAACCACCCGCCTCCGCGCAGGCGGCACCAGAACCAACCGGGGGAACGACCATGCCGTACCAATGCGCCCACTGCCAAAGTCTGTTTTTCAAGACGCTGGAAATCCGCATCCACAGTACCCAAAAGGCTTTGCTGTATAAAAAACGCTGCAAACGGTGCAAGTTCAAATGCCTGGTACAACGCAACAGCCTTCAGGGCAGCCTGACGCCGACCACCCTTGCCGACTGGCAACAGGCCCACAGGGTGCAAGGTGCGCAAGGCCCCAGCACCTCCAGGATTCTGGTCAGTGAGTACACCGCGCGCATCAGCCAGAGCAAGGAGCCCCCGCTGGACTACCTGAGCCGACTGGCCCGCGCCCAAACACAGGAATGAAATTTTATGAAACCGAAAAAGATCCTTCCGCAAACCGGATTACTGCCCAAGCTCAAAAACCTGCTGGAGGCCCTCTCTGATCGCTACCAGCGGGTGTTGGGCGTCATCGATGAGGCGCTGGATTCTGACAGCATGAAAGACAAAATCTGGGCGGTGGACTTGATTTTAAAGCGCACCCCCACCGAGAGTCCCAGCGGGCCTGCCAGCGGGAAGGGCAAAAAAACAGACGCCCCACTCAATCCAGCCGATCTGGAACAACTGAGCGAGCAGGAACTGCTGAACCGGGTGCGCACTTACATTCAGGACTGGGAGCCCTAGCCCCCATGAGCCCGGTTTGTCAGTTGACCACACCCGAAGCACTGGCCCGCCACGCCCCGGGCATTCGCCACTTGCTGCGCCTGCACCGGGACACCTTGCTGGATGACGCCAGCCGCAGTGACAGTCTGACGGAGGATGTGGAACTCCTGTGGCAGAACACGGCGGCCTGCATGCCCTGGCTGTGGGTGTTCGTGCAACCCGATGGCAGCATCAGCGCCATTGGAGCGCTGTCCGATATACAACCGGGACGGCACGCCTTTTTGCACGGGATCAGCCATCCGGCTTTTCGAGGAGCGGGCTGCGTGGCCCAAACCCTGGGTCCCCTGCTGCAAACCGCTTTTGACGAGTTGGCGCTGATCAAGGTGAAGGCCGAAGTGGAGACCCACAACCGGGGGGCCACGGGCTTTTGCAGACGCTTTGGCTTTCAGCGGGAGGCTCTGTTCCGGCAGGATATTGCCGTGAGCGGCCTGCTGCGAGACGTGGCCGTTTACAGCCTTAGCGCCACGCGCTACCGGGAGATGATGCGGCCCCGGATGTTATCCCAATCGCCCAAACGCGCTGATCCCCGAAATCATCAGCCGCATTAAGTCCTATATAAGTCGTACTGATTAATTAGAGAAGGAAGCCAACCATGTCACTCGGACGCAAAAAAAAGAGTACCACCAAGGTGGTTAAAGTGTCTGCCCCGCCGCCCATCACCCGGGTGGAATTCAACAGCCCCACCGGCGATCGCTATGTGACCACCACCCAGAACGGTCAGCAAACGTTTCAGAGCTACCTGAACCCCACCACCAGGCAAACCGTGGAGGAAAGCCTGAAGGGCCTGCAACAACTGGCTAAGGAGCTGAACCAGCCCGATCCGGTGCGGCAACAGGCCATCAATCAACGCTCCCGTGATTTTTTCGATTTGCAGTCATCCGATATCAACGCCCAGGCCGACGCTCAACTGGCCAAGGCCCGATCCAGTCTGGCCAAGCGCTTTGGCGGCGCTTATAACGCCACCTTTGGCACCAATTTACTGGCCCAGATGGAAGGCAATCGGCTGGGGCAACTGGCCGATGCCAGCAAACAGGCGGCCCTGCTGGGCGAGGATCTGTTTCGGGCCGATGAGGACAGCCGGGTGCGTCGCTTTGCCCTGTTTCAAAACTATCTGGCCGACTTGAACAATCAGGCCCGGGGCTTGCAGAGCAACGGCAGCGGGGTGTTGCTGAATGAAAGCCAGCGGGCCACCGATCTGGCGGTGCAAAAGGCCAATCTGGCATTGCAGGCCAGCCGTCAGGATGCCCTGGCCCAGTCCGAGCAAAATCGCGTTGATCGGGAAAACGCCCTGCGGGCCAGCAGCCAAATCGCCATGGCCCTGATGGGCATTTGAGCGTGGAGCATCAAGCCGTGCCCTCGTCAGTCCATTCAGACCCTTCAACTCCTTTAGACACGACTCAAGAAGCCCCCCGCCAGTGGATAGCCCGTCGTCTGGTCTTGTACCAGGCGGCGGAGCGCCACCCGGAATTGCAGGATGTACTGCTCGCCTGGTGCAAGCGGGACGTGCGCTTCTGGTTTCGTCATTTTTGCTGGACGTTCGATCCCCGCAAGGAACAGCCCCACTTGCCGTTTGTGCCTTACGCCTTTCAGGAACGGGCGCTGGTGGCACTGGTGCGGGCCATTGAGACCGGAGAGGACATGCTGATTGAAAAGAGCCGGGACATGGGCCTCAGTTGGCTGGTATTATTGGCCTTCCAGTATTTCTGGCTGTTTCGGGAGGGGGCCAACTTCCACTTGGGCTCCCGCAAACAGGAGGCCGTGGATCGCAAGGGGGATTTATCCACCCTGATGGAGAAACTGCGCTACAACCTTAGCTGGTTACCCCATTGGATGCGTCCGGCGGGCTTTCAGGACAGCGTTCACGATAACGTGCTGCGCTTGTTGAACCCCACCAACGGCAACACCATCACCGGGGAGAGCAGCAACGAGAACTTCGGGCGGGGGGGACGCTACAAGGCGGTGCTGTTCGATGAGTTCCCCTTTTGGCCCACCCAGGACGCCGCTTACGCCTCCGCCGGGCAGTCCACCCCCAGCCGCATTGTGGTGGGCACCCCCTATGGCAGGCACAACCGCTTTGCCGAACTGCGTTTTTCCGGGCAAATCAAGGTGTTGCGGATGCATTGGCGAGACCACCCGGAACGGGATGAAAGCTGGTACGCCACCCAAGCGCAGCGGCTCAGCGAGGATGAGCTGGCCCGGGAGCTGGATATCAACTACCATTTGTCCCTGAAGAACCGGGTTTTTTCCAACTTCAACGAGGCCAACAAGGGAGATTTTCAGGATTTCCAACCCACCAGGCTCATTCGCAGTTGGGACTTTGGCTATCATTGCCCGGCCTGTTTGTTTCTGGCTTTTGATAGTGAGGATCGGCTACTGGTGCTGCGAGAGGTGGTGGGCGCTCAGGTGTTGTTGACCGATTTCGCCCAGCAGGTGAAGGCTGTCACCGAGGCCCACTATGCCGGTGTCCCGGTGGAGGATATTTGCGACCCGGCAGGGGCCCAACGATCCGATAAAAACGTCCGCACCAGCATTGAGATTTTAAACAGCATGGGTATTTTTCCGTTTTTCGATCGCTCTCCCATCAAGGACGGACTGGAACTAATGCGGGTTCAACTGTCTCGACTGATGGGCAATACCCCGGCCCTGCGGGTAGACTATGGCTGCGAAAAACTGATCGAGGCGTTTGAAGGGGGGTATCGATACAGTTCTGCCGAGTCGGAGACCCCGTTGCAGGAGCATCCGTACGAAGATGTGATGGACTGCCTGCGCTATGCGGTCATGCAGAAGTGTTCTTTGCCCGTATCGGTCAAATCCCGACGTTCGCCCCAGTATCGGCCCGGCAATCGCTACACGGGATATTAAAACGCTATGGCTGTGCTAGGCAGGGCTTGCTTTGGGGAAGCACCCATTCAGGTTCAGGCAGACTATGGCTGTGTTCGACTTCCCCACCACATTTCAATAGTCATTGAAACATAAAAATAAATAAACAAATATTTGTTAAGTTCGCTTTTAGCCTGACTTTAAGGCGCTTTTACGGGCCAAAGTGCCATAACCTCGTGCTGACATTCCAGAAAGTTCTCTTATAATAACTCCTACATCCCCCCTCTTTTAGTCTGCCGCTTTATGCGGCCTTTTTTTTACCTTTAGGTCACAAAATGAATTAGCCTGAGTTTCCAGATTTTAACCGTAATTTACAGTCAATCTGAAAGATTTTCGCTTGTGTCCCCCCGACGGCTATGTTATAAATTTCCTGTTGTCTCAAACGAACTCCCCACGCGGGGTGGTAGCTCAGTTGGTTAGAGTACCTGCCTGTCACGCAGGATGTCGCGGGTTCGAGCCCCGTCCACCCCGCCACTTTTCACAAAAAAACTATAAAAGTTGGCAACACAGACACCAGAAGGCTTTCCGAGTTTTGAACCGGAAGGCTTTTTTGTTGGCAGAGATAGACTAAAAAGATCTTACCTAGAAAAGATTTTGAGATAGAAAGAGTGATTGGAAGAGAGCATCCATATGCTGTAACGGACTCCTACCTTCGGGCCCAAAAACGAGGAAGCGCCGCCAGATTTCATTCATCACCAGGTCGGGGGCGCTTGGCCCCAAAAATAGACTCAGGGAAAACAAGGGGCAGCAGGGGAAACCCCGGAAAAGGCACCGGAAAAGACGGTAGACTAGCGGCTTCGGCCTGAGTCAGCAGTTGAGCGACTTCGGTATGCCCCTTCCGCTGGGCCAATTGCAACGGCGTGGCCCCTTTGTAATCCTTGGCGGTAACCAGCGCACCGGCATCCAGCAACGCTTTCACCACCGCCACATGCCCGCCAATAGCGGCATGATGCAGGGGACGGCAGCCATACACCTTATCCGGCAATTCCAGGTTGGCGCCAGCCTGAAGCAGGGGATTCACCAGATCCAACGCCCCCCGGCGAGCGGCAATCATCAGCGGACTTCTGCGGTGAAAACTGCCATCCAGCGCATCCACCTGAGCCCCTGCCCCGATCAATGCCTGCACCGCCTCTCTGTCTTGATATTCGGCGGCATAGTGCAGGATTCGGTTTCCCAGAGAGTCCGCAAAATCAGGATTAAACCCTGCCCGCAGGCACGACCTCAGTCGACGAAAATCCCCATTTTGGGCGGCAAGGCAAAGCGCTTCCGATGGCCCGGCAAACCGTAGTAGGGCGGAAGTTCTGGAATCTCCCGAGGCTGGTGGAAAAGTGGCGGATGGAGAAACCGTGAGAGAAACCGGGGCAGAAATACGAGGAGCCGAGGCAGGGCGCAACCAACCGCTACCGACTCTGGAATCAACGTTTGAAAACATGTTAAAAAAACCTTTTTTCGTGCAGGAATTTTTGCGTGCGGAATTTTTTCAGGACGCCTTCATGGGCCTACTGCCATCAGGGCGCCCCCCTGATTCATAAACATTAAAACCAAACCGCCGCTCAGCGTGCCTAAGCAGGATCAGTGGCCGGGCTATTGCCGGTACTCCGGCAGCCTGTCTCACCCCATCGCCGGTGGGGCGCTATTGGCCCCTTATCGGGAAAAGCGGTTAGAGCGCCTGCTGATATAAAGCTGCTCCAGCAAGGTTTCCAGTCCCGGTTGCCGAGCATGAGGCCGCAGGATACGCACCACCGAGCGGTGTCCGTAGCTGGCCGCCCGGGTCAAGGCCTCATTCACCAGTGCTTCCTGCCGGGCCACAGGGCTGGCGGTCAGTAATTCCGAAACCACAGCCGGGTGGCCATACTGGGCAGCCTCTTTCAAGGCGGCAGCAATGGCCCGTTCATCGTCCCGAACCGGAGTCTCCCTTAGCAGCGTGGTCACCACAGGCTCAGCCCCTCCACCGGCGGCGCGTCTCAAGGCCACGGCCAGGGCCACGGTGTCGTCCTTGATGTCCGTCTGTTTCAGCAAGGCAGTCACCACCTGCTGATGCCCCCGGGCGGCGGCATTCTCCAAAGCATCGGCGATGTGAGCCGGATTTTGTCCCGCAGGAATTTGACCCAGCAGTTTGTTCACAATACGCCAATGCCCGTTTTCGGCAGCCGCCACCAGCGGATGCCCCCAGAAGGCGGGCCGATCGACGCCGCTAAGGCAGTCCACCATGTTTTGAACCAGCTGGGTTAGCCCTTGTCCAGCGGCTTTTTTCAACCGTGCCTGATAATGATCGCTTAAGGCGTTGCCAATTTCTGGACTGCGGGAAAACACATCCCTAAGCTGGGGATGGCGTCCCAGATCCCTGCCGAAACAGCGCACAAACACATCCGTGTGGTTCACCACCTCGGGCCACTGGGCATCCGGGGCCAAAGGTTGGGGTTGGGGCCGGGGCGAGGCGGTGGCCCTTCGTGGCGCGCCAGATGGCAGTGCTTGTGCCTCCATCCGGGTCAACCTTCCGCCGGACCGGGCCCGGTCTGCCCCCTGCGGACGGGGCGCAACCTGGCCGCAACGGCTTGCTTCAGTTCACGATAATTGGCATAGCGTTCCAGACCGCCTTCATAACAGGTTTCCAGATAGTTCATGGTCTCCTGAAGGTCCCCGTAAGTTACCTGTGGGTGGGTCTGAATGTAAAAATCCAGGATGGGAGCGATATTTTCAGGGGGCTCAAAATACTGGGGATCGGTCAAATTCTTCAAACAGGCCCAGGCCAGCTGTCCGGCCTGCTCATACAGGTTTAAGGACTCCCGAGGGGCCCAGTTTCCGGCTTGAGCCAACAGGGTCAGGGCCCCGTGCCGTTGCTGGGCAAACAGCTGAAGCTCCGGGCTCTCCAGCGGAGCCCGCAAACTGTTTATATTTGAACTTTTGGTTAAATGCCGGTTGCCACGCTCCAGAATCGACAGGGCTTCGGCCACCTGACCCGGCTCAACGGACTTTTCCACATCCAGCGGCACCCTGTCCGGCCCGGCAGACGCCACCGGCCCGGCGTGAGGGAGTGGCTTTGCGGTGCGGATGAACTGGTCAAAATTTAATTGCCCCTTCAGGCTGGCGCTTTTTTGAAGCGATTTACCTTTCAGCAGCTTTTCGCCCAATGGCCCCAGCTTTTCTGGCGTTTTTGGGGGAATGGGAGGGGTACCGGTTTTCCGGGGTGAAGCAGGTTCAAGCATCAAGGGGTCATCCATGAGAGAGAGAGAGGGACTTCATTCAGGGAGAGGGACTTCTTTCAGAGACAGAGGCTTCATTCAAGGACAGGCAAGTCAGTCAGGCAAGGGCATTGGCGGCGACAAACCGTGAATCAGGATTCCAGCCTTTTGTTCTAAGGCGTATTCAGAGGACTGCTCAGACGGGTGCGTTCAGGAGCCGTCTCAAAACCATGCGGAGAGCCAACGCCGAGGCTTTGCACACAGTTACCGGACAGTGTAAACAAAACATCGCAAAGATAAAATTGCGCGCTCCGCCATCGACTGAATAAAGAAACGCAAGCCCACACTCAAAGACGACGCAAACAGTATGCCTCAGGGCAGCGTCAACAGGCTATGCAGCTCAAAATCGCTCAACAAGGGATGCAACTGTTTCTTGTTCAGCATATGGGTCAGCTCCGCCCTGAAAAACCGTTGATAGCTCTTTGGGGTTAATCTGCGGGTCAACAGCGGATTTTCATCCATCTCCGCAAAGCAGTGCATCATCAAGCCCAAAAAGGCCTTGCTGGCCAGCAGGTAATCCTGGGGATGATCCTGTCGGGCCGCCTGAATGGCCTCATGATTATTAAACAGCCGGTAAAGTTCATCCGCGCGCATTTGCCGCCAGTAAGCCGGTCGCTCCTGCTTCAGCTCGGAAAGACGGCGCTCCAGATTCTCCCGGATTCGGCGGGAATTCAACGGAGTCTGCAGGGCGTGAGTGCCTGCCACCATCCGGGGGAGCGTCTGGCGAGATTCCGCCTGTGCCGTGGGGGTCGTGGGGGTGGTGGGGGGCAAGGGGCCCTGAAAATGACCAGAAGAGCTTTCAGCAGTCTCATGCTCATCCGCGTCCGGGGGGTGCATCAAATCAATCAGGTACTGGGCGCAGTATTGCCTGTACCCCTCGGGAGATTGCTGCCGGAAGGCCATCAGCTGTGGATTGGTTCGAAAATTGTGGCTGACCCGGGCGAACCGGCTGAAGAGGGGGCCCAGATTGAGCCCGGGGTTCTCTCTCAAAGGGTTCACAAAGAAAGGGGCGGTCAGGTAGCTGGACAAAGCCTCACAGGCCTGCTCGGAGAGAGCGTCCTGGCCTTTTAAGGCCTGCCAGCCTCGTTCAATATCACTCCGTTCTGTCAAATCGGGCGCTGCCAGTAATTTGGCCACCACCCGGGGCTGATTGTGCAGAATGGCCTGCTTCAAGGGGGTCACGCCATAGAAATCCGGCTGGTTGACATCCACCCCCAGGGATAGCGACAACGCCACGGCCTCCGGGACGTCCATCCGGCATAATTCCGTCAGCAGGGTATGTCCCAGATTGCTCATGGCATCCGGCTGGGCGCCGTGTTCCAGCAAAAGCCGGGCCAGGCTCTCATTCTGCTGAATCATGGCGAAACCAAGGGGGCCCATGCCAAAGTCATTCCAGTGATTGGGGTTGGCCTTGGCCTTTAACAGGGCCTCTACCATCTTGTGATTGCCTCGGGCCGTGGCAATCAACAGGGGGGTATCCCCGTCCAGGTCAACCCGATTGGGATCGGCTTTGGCCGCCAGCAGTTTTTCAAGAATACTCAGGCTTTCAAGCCCACAGGCCTGCGCCAGTGGGGTCAGGCCATCGTAGTTGGCCTGATTGGGATTGGCCCCCTTTTGGAGCAAAATGTCCACAATCTCGGGCTGATTGACCACCACCGCATAGGCCAGCGGCGGGTTCCCCTCCGTATCCGCCAGATTCAAATCCAGCTCGGGGGATTGCATTAACGCTTCGACACAGTCCGGGGCCTTGGCCAGAACAGCCATAATCAGCGGGGTGTAGTTCTTGAAAGAGGCGTTTTGAGCATTCACCTGTCCGCCCAGAGCCACCAGCTGCCGGGTCACCTCGGCATTGCCCATACCGGCGGCCAGCATCAGCAAGGTATCCCCGAACTCATTGGAGAAATTGGGGTTTAGTCCCGCCGCTTTATTATTTCCGTGGCCGAGCTGCGGGGGCAGGTAGCCCATGGTCTGCAAAAAACGGGAGAGGGAGTCATTGTCACGGTCACAGGCCGCATTGTCCAGCGACTCCCGATCCGGCGCCGGAGAGGTAGCCCGGGAGCCCTCGTGGGGCTCGTCCCCCCGGCTGGACTGAAACGTATCTTGTGGCGGCGACGACTTTTTGGGGGCACTGGAAGCGCCCTGAAACAACAGCTTCGGTGCGCCATCGGGGCGGCGGGGTGAGCTGGCTTGACGAAACAGGCTGGGCGGAAGCGAAATCATGGATATCCACGCAACAGGGCTTATGGAACAGAAGCCCTCCAAGGGGCCGGACATTGTGTGACTCTATTGTAAATGCTTCTCAAAGCATTCAATTGCCAGCGGCCACCACAACTTCATACTTGGTAATATTGACAGCGCCAAAACCCGGGAACCGGATGGCCTGTTAAAACGGCATATTCGATTCCAGATAACCCAAGCGCCAATCGCCACGCTCGTTCACCATGATCAGGTTGACCCGCTGCTCCTGACCATTGGGAAAGACCAGGTGCGCTTCCACGGTGGCCGTTTTGCCCTGAATGGACAAGGTGGAAAAATACCCGTACCGGGCGAACTGGGCGGCCTGACTTTGCCGGACAAATCGCCGCCAGAAGCGCAGCACCAGATCCAGGTTGTTGGTTTCAAACATCAGCTTGACTTCAGGGGGGCCCAACTTAGCCGCCTGGGCAGCCTTGGGATTTTGCTGGTAAATATCTTTCATCGTCCACTGCACAAACTCTTTTTGGGAGTGATCCGTGAACAAGCCCCAGCACACTTGCACTTGGCTTTGTAGCAGGGTCTGGAAAAAGTAGCGGGCAACTTCATGCGGTTCGGAATTTTTTTTCATGGCATTTCACGGGACCTGGCTGTCAGTATGGCAATTCGGGGTCTGGACAGCGGTTCATCGATTCGGGTGGGTTAGGCCGGACGGGTCAGGATGGGTTAGTTAGAGGCCCTGAACCGAATCCTGTAATCCACTTTTCCACGTTCTCCGTTAAAGGAGCGCATTTGGGTGGTGTCAACGTTCAGGGTGAACATCTCGTTGCTGCTGTAGGCTCTCAGCGGGGGTAGCACAATGACCTGGGTTCCACCGGGATAGAGGGGCAGCACGATATTGGAGGAATAAGCCGTGTTGTTTTTCATGATGCGGACGTGGCAGTTAATGGCATTGGCCCCCTTGCAATCCTGCAGGGAATTGTCCCGCAAATTGGTTCGGGGCGAGATGGAACGAAAGTCAAAGGGCCCGTTGAAATAAAGCCGAAAAGCCAGCGCTTGCTTTGGAATATTGGTGATGGTGGCACCACAACTGGTTGTATTCGGGGCTGTTACGTCGCAATCCTGAATCACCTGATTTTCGGTAAAGTTGTAAATCACAATTTTTTTCAGGGTTAACGGGTTTTTATCGCCCGTGTTGTTGGCCTGATGGTTGGCCCGCCACATGGTGTCAAAATTAATTTCAGAATTGGCGTCCATCCAGCCGTAACCGGGGACAAAAGTGCCCGCCGGTAATTTAATTTTTTGAGGGTTTTTAAACACCTGCTGACCCACCACTTTGTCCGGGGTCACCCCGTCCGGATTCTGCAGGTTGATCTGAGCCACCACAATCACCTGATCACGCCTCGCGCCAGCGGCGCAAGCGCCGTCCAGCAGTTTGGAAGCGCCCATCCCTTCAAATTTATTGACCAGCGCCTTGCCAATTTGGGCGTCCGCATGGCAGATGATGCCCTCGCTGACCACCAGAAAGGGGCTTGGTATCTTGTTCACACTCAGTAAATAAGGATCTTCCTTGTTGGGAACCGTCCCCGAAAAATACTGATTTCTGGAGACGCGGGCGCTATCCCCGCCCAGTACCATGTAGCGGTATTTGGCAATCACCCGGTTATCGTTGTTCAGGTCCAGCGAAATACGCCCGGACGTGGCAAAATAAGCCTTCTGGAAATAGGGAATCCCGTCCACAGGATCAATGTTGCTGTCAAAATTGAGGTAGTTACTGCGAGGCAGCATGCGGGTGGCAATGGCTTCCTGAACGCCCGCCTGGGCGGCGTAGTACGCCTGGGCGTTCTGGGCGGTTAAAATGGCCTGATTGGCGTTCTGCTGGGTCATACTACCCAACAAGCCGCCCCCCACCGTCAGGGTGATCAACAGCACCACGGCAATGGCAATCAGCCCGCCCTGCCCGGCTTCCGCCGAAAAGGCCCGAATTTTGGCGCGCTTTGACCACATCAATTTGAATTTAGCATTCATAAATCCCATCATAAAAAAATGCCCATGGTCCAAAAACCTTCATCTGGAGGATCAAAAGTGGTGGCGGGATACGACAAACTGAATGCAGCACTGTGCTGGAGTGTTGGATATTATTGGGTGTTTATCGGCCCGGGACGGGCTAAAGTTTAACGAATTTTACAAAACTTCATTCCAGACTCAAGTTTATGTCAAACGCGCCGATATTAAATCAATCTCCACAAAACCGGTAGGAAGGCAGTGAAAGAAGAGTGTTGCCCCATGCGCCCACACAAGCTGAATAGCAGCCTCCGCCGAAATAGCAGCCTTCGACTGGATGCCTCCACGGGTCTCAGCCTGTTGGAGCTGGGATTGGTGATGGCCATTGTGGCACTGGCGCTGGTGCCCATGGTTAAATCCATTGGTGGGCCCATGAGCCCCAACGGGAAGGGCTCTGCCGCCCAAACAACCGGTTTTAAAAACAAGGAGAGCATTCTGGCCACCAATCTGGCCAATCAGGTGCTTTCCGGGGATTATTCCAGCTTTAATTGCCTGCCCGCCGGGACCGGCACAAACATTGCCCTGCCCAGCAGTGTGCGGTCCTACAATCGATGTGAGGCCACCCAGGACAACCTGACCTATCAATGGTCCGCGATGCCCATTAATCAGGCCAACAGTGGCAACAAACCGCCGGATGGCTATTCCTTTTTTAAAGGCGTACTGAATATTTATGAAAAGGGGGCATCCCCAACCAACGAGCCGCTGTTGTCCATGCCGGTCAACTTTTACAAATTTACAGGCCTGGCCAATCAACCCCAACAAAAAACCGGGGTATTAATCGCCCTGGACCGATCGGGCTCCATGGCCAACAGTGCCACAAAAGAAGGAATGCCACCCAATATCAGTGGCGATCAGAAAACCCAAAAATCTCTAAGTTTTGCTCTACCCTTCCTGTGGTACCGATACAAGCCTTTCCCCACCCCGGGCACTGTCACCGATTGGGGCTACGATTTTCCGGCAATCTCGGATCCGGTTGCCCAGCCCCTGGATATGTGGAATAACGCAACCCTGGACCTGGTCAGCCTGCAGAATATGGCCGGCCAGAACGGAAGCGATCCCAATCCGGCCACCCCCTTCAATGAATCCTATCTGGGGAGCAACAACCTGTTCAAATGTGACATGCCGGCAGACTCTGCGGCCTGGCTTGCCGCTTCCCCCTTCTTTGACAAGCGCCTGGCCTATATTTTTGACCGGGATTGGGTGCTGGAAGGCGACGCTGAATCTAAGTACGCCCGGCAAAATTATATTGTCCCATTCTGCCAGGAAAAGCAAAATCTACAACAGTGGTCTCAAGTGGTTAATAACAAATTCTCCCGGTTTGAAGCGGCCAGAACCGCGGCCTTATCACTGTTGCTCAAGCTGGAAGAGCGTCCCAGCGTGGTGAAGGCCATCAAGATCGGCTATTTTCCCTGGGCCTTCGCCCCCGCTCTGCTTTATGGGGGGCCACTGCAACCGGCAGTGGTCAGAACCGATCGACAGGGAAAACCGCACGTGGTATTTGACCGCATCCGTGAAAAAATGCTGTGGCTCAATCGCGCGGATCCCGCCACCAAAAACAGTTCCTTTGCGGTCGGTATGGAAGGGGCAACCAATATCCACCTTGCTCTGAAGGAAGCCCAACAGCAATTGCTGGCAGACCCCAGCATTCAGCGACGCATTATCGTGCTGATGACCGATGGAGAGCCCGCCCCCAATCAAGCCCCCAATTCTAACGGCCCGTTCGGCTCCGGGGGACTGCGGGACTTTGCCCAAAGCCAGTTGGGCTGTGGTGCCCCCAAAAACCAGCGTACTACCCTGTTTGCCGTCGGGTTAATTCAAGCCGATGAAGCACTGACAAGGGATATGGCCGATGCCACCCCCAACGGGCAAAGCTTTTTCGCTAGAGACATTGCTTCCCTCGGGCCCATTTTCGACAGTGTGGCCTATGAAATCCAGAAACTGGCCCTGCTCAGCACCGCGGATCGATACGGGCTGGATCTCTCCAACGATGAGAATACCTGCGGCAGGTAAGGCGAAACACGCCGTACCACGCCGCGGCAAATCTGTCAGGAACTCTGGATGCGGGAATTCAGGACAAAACCAGTTGCTGGCCCTTCAGGCGCTTCAGCAGGTTCACGGTCTCCAGAGCGGCCATGGCAGCGTCTACACCCTTGTTGCCCGCCTTGCAACCGGCTCGTTCAATGGCCTGCTCAATGTTTTCCGTGGTAATCACCCCAAAAATCACCGGAATACCGCTTTTCTGGCTGGCCACGGCAATGCCTTTGGCCGCCTCGTTGCACACGTAGTCGTAGTGGGTGGTGGCTCCCCGAATCACGCAACCCAGGGTGATCACGGCGTCAAACTGACCGGATAAAGCCAGTTTGGAAGCCACCAGCGGCAATTCAAAGGCCCCCGGCACCCAGGCCACCGTGATATCGGCATCAGCCACGTCGTGGGCAGTTAACGCCCCGATGGACCCGCTGAGCAGTTTTTCGGTGATCACATCATTAAAGCGGGACACCACAATGCCGACCTTCAGACCGGTGCCTATCAATTTCCCTTCAAACACGTTTGGCATTGATGCAAATCCTTCTGCGTTCAGCGGTTCTCTCGTTCTGGAGTCGTTCTTTATTCCGGGTTAGCGGCGCGATTGGCGGAATCCAGATTCAGCCAATGACCCAGCTTTTCCTGCTTGGTTTTTAAGTATTGCTGGTTATGGCTGTGCGGAATGCTGGGAATGGGCACCCGATCCACGATTTCCAGCCCGTACCCATCCAGTCCCCGGATTTTGCGGGGGTTGTTGGTCAGCAGTTTGAAAGACTGAATGCCCAAATCCAGCAGAATCTGAGCCCCCACGCCATAGCTGCGCAAATCGGCGGAGAAGCCCATTTCCAGATTGGCTTCCACCGTATCCAGCCCTTGCTCCTGCAGGGCGTAGGCCTTGATTTTATTGAGCAGCCCGATGCCCCGGCCCTCGTGGCTGCGCATGTAGACCAAAGCGCCTTTGCCGTGGGCCTCAATGGCGGCCATGGCCGCATGCAACTGATCGCCACAATCGCAGCGCAGGCTGCCCAGCACATCCCCGGTCAGGCACTCGCTATGCACCCGCACCAGTGGTAGCGGTTCATCAGCAGGGCTTTCATCGCCACTCTGACTGACATCCCCCTTGACCAGGGCCAAATGCTCCGAGCCATCGATGTGGTTGCGGTAGGCGTACACTTTAAAATCACCGTAGCGGGTGGGCATCTCGGCCACCGCCTCCCGGGTGACCATGCTTTCCTTACGCAGGCGGTAATTAATCAGCTGGGCCACCGTAATAAATTTCATGTTCAGCCGCTGGGCGATCTCGGCCAGTTCGTTGCGGCGGGCCATGGTGCCATCCGGGTTCAGAATCTCGCAAATGACCCCGGCCGGTTGCAGACCAGCCAGTCGGGCCAGATCCACGCTGGCCTCGGTTTGGCCCACCCGCTCCAGCACTCCGCCCGGTCGAGCCCGCAAGGGGAATATATGGCCCGGTCGGCGCAAGTCGGAGGGCGTGGCGTCCGGGGCCACGGCGACCTGAATGGTCACGGCCCGATCACTGGCGGAAATGCCCGTAGTGACCCCGTACTTGGTGGAAGCGTCGATGCTGACGGTAAAGGCGGTGCCCAAGGGGTCCTGCGAGGGGGAAATCATCTGGCTCAAGGCCAGCTTGTCACAGGTTTCCGGGGTCAGGGTCAGGCAAATCAGGCCCCGGCCCTCGGCGGCCATTAAATTGATGATGTCCGGGGTGATTTTTTCGGCGGCGCAAATAAAGTCGCCTTCGTTTTCCCGGTCCTCGTCATCGGCCACAATAACCACTTCCCCGTTGCGAATGGCCTCGATGGCCTCTTCCACCGTGCTGAAAATGCTGTGGCTGTCATCGGATGGCAGCGGGTCGGAATGGTGTTCTGTCATGGGGCACTCCTTGAAAGCGATACCGGGAGCCGGATAACGGGGGTGGGGAACCTATTCCGGATCGTGATTGAACCAGCTACCCGTGTGAATTTGAGCGGTGGCGGGCGGCTTACGGGTTAAGCCAATGGAATTCATCGCCGGGGCCAACGAAGGCGCATCAATGGAGATGTTCTCTTCTACCGTGGCGTGGGTGGGGTACACCGAGGTCAACTCTGGCTGTAAGGCTGGCGCGCTCAGGCCATCCTGCGGCGGGGCGCAGTAGGGGTTTTCTCCGGCCTGCTGGCCGCTCATCAGGCGTTGCACGTACTTGCCCAATAGATCCGTTTCAATGTTCACCGCATTACCGGGTTGATAATCCCCCAGGTTGGTGTGACTGAGGGTATGGGGAATGATGGCCACCGTAAAGCGATTCTCGCTGACCGTGTTAACCGTCAGGCTGATGCCCAGTATGGCCACAGAACCCTTGGGTACCAGCAGGGCGGCCATGGCCTCAGACGGCACTTCAAAGGTAAACACAATGCTGTTGCCCTGCACCTCCCGGGAGAGGACTTTAGCCAGCCCGTCCACGTGTCCGGTCACGTAATGGCCGCCAATGCGACTGCTGGGGGTCAGAGGACGTTCCAGATTGACCCGCTTGCCGGGCTGAAAGCTGGAAAAATTGGTCTTGGACAGGCTTTCTGGGGAGGCCTCAAAGCTAAAGCTCCCATCATCAAAGGCGATGACGGTCATGCAGGCCCCGTCCACGGCAATGCTATCGCCCAGAGCGACGTTTTCCAGAATGCGCCGGGCTTGCACCCGAATGCGGCTGCCTGCGGCGTTGGTTTCCACCTGGGCAATACAGCCCACTTCTTCAATCAGTCCTGTGAACATGGGGATGGATCTCTTTCACGGCGGTTCTTATTGACGGCGGTTCTTCAGTTTTCCCTTGGAGACTATTGTAATGAAAACAAACCCGAACCGATACTGAATTTTCTCCTGAAAATATTCAGCGCCTTGAGAAACGCCCTGCTTCAGTCCAGCTTTCAAGGGACTGACCGCGCTTTCATCCCATTCCGACAGTCGCCTAGGGGAGGGCCTTGACCCGCTCCCGGGCGTATTTCACAAAATCATCCTCGTTACTGCCGGACAAGGCCAAAAAGCGCTCAAAAGCGGTTTTGGCGCCGGGGGTATCCCGGGCCGTATCCAGCGCCACACCCAACGCATAGTAGGCATCGGTAAAATCGGGGTTGTACTGAATGGCCTGCCGGTAACTCTGGGCGGCCAGTGACGGTTTTTTCTGCCCATCCAGAATGAGGCCCTTGTAATAGTGGGCCATGGCGTCCTTGCCGTTTTTGGCCAAAGCCTGATCCACCAGCGCCAAGGCCTGCGGATACCGTTGCTGATTGTAGGCCTCAATGGCCTTTTCCAAATCCTGAGAGGCGGCCTGCTGCTCAATGGAAGTCAGCGCCTGTTTGGCCTCCGGGTAGCCGGGTTTCAGGCTCAAGGCCTTCTGGTAGGCGGCCTGAGCCTTGGCTAAATCCTTCTTCTGATGATAAGCCGTGCCCAGATAGTAGGCGTAATCCGGCTCCCTGGCGTCCTGAGCCATAGCCTTCTGGTACTCGGCAATGGCGGCGTCCAGCTCGCCCGCGGATTGCAAACTGATACCATAGGCGGCGTGGATCTCCGGGGTATCATCAAAGCTCAGGGCCTTTTGGAACAGCGGCAGGGCCTCTTTGGACTTGCCCTGCTGCTGCAGTTGCACGGCCTGTTGATAGGCCTCGTATCCCAACCCTTGTCGGGCCGATTGGGCCAGTTGCTTAAACGTTTCGTTGGCCGGGTCCAGAGCCTGTGCTTTTTGGAAGGCATCGGCGCTGAGATCAGGCTTGCCCTGCGTTTGATAAATGGCCCCTAAATTGGCCCAGGTGCCCGCCAGCTTGGGATCCAGCTTTAAAGCCCGCTGATAGAAAAACGCGGCGTTGTCCAAGTCCTTGCGGTTATGAAACTCTTCCCCAATTTGCGCTTGCACGGTGGCGTTCCCGGGGAAACGATCGGCGTATTGTTTGAGGCCTGCGGCCAAACGGGCCGGATCGCTTTGTTGCTTGATGAGGGCCAGCAGTTTTTCCTGAGCCGGTGCGTAGTTGGGATCGATGGTCAGCACCTGGTTGTAGCCCTGAATGGCCCCGTCCACATTGCCGGATTCCTGAAAGACAGTGGCCTTGTAAAAGCTGGCCAGCAAATTGCGGGGGTCCACCTGTAACACGGTGTTGTAGGCGCTTAAGGCCTTTTGATAATCCTTTTGCTGCTGAAACAGGGTGCCCATGTTCAGCCGAATCATTTTTTTGACTTCAAACGGGGTGTTGCGATCCATCTCCGCGAAATGCTCGGCGGCGTTGTACTGCTGATAGGCCTGCTCGAACTGCTTCTTTTTCTGGAAAACACTGCCCAGGTTGGCGTGACCCAACACACTGTTGGGGTTGAATTTAATCTCGTTCTGCCAGATTTTTTCCAGCATGTTCAGGGCGCTGACATTGGTGGGATCGATGGTCAGGGCCTTGTCAAAGTTGACCACGGCCTTGTCGATTTCTCCGGTTTTATACTGGGCGTTGCCCAGTTGCACCAGCGTATCGGCCTGAGAGATGCCTGCCACGGCCTTGGCCCCGCCGGGACTGGCCACATCATTCACCACCAGCGCGTAATATTTTTTGGATTTTTCCGGCAGGTTGACCACCGTAAACAAGTCGCCCAGCGCCTTGGCCGCCACCGCATCCTTCTTGTCCACTTCCAGGGTCAGCTCGTATTCCACAATGGCTTCCGGGAATTTACCCTGTAGGCGCAGTTGCTTGGCCATTTCCAAATGCTTGTTTTTATCCGAGCCGTTAATGCCCAGATTGCGATAGGCGATGTTTAGATTCTCTTTGGCCACTTGCCGGTTTTTTTCGTGCAGGGGCTTGCGCTCGGCCCCCTCCGGCCATGCGGAATTAAGGTAAAAATAGGCCTTGCGAAAATCATTCAGGGCGTTTTGATCCTGCCGCAACTTGTCGTGGAAATAGTTGCCCCGCTTGATGTAGACCACGGCCAGATTGTTGTAAACCACTGGGAGGCTGGGCTCGGGGGCCACGGTCAGGGCCCGTTCAAAGGCTTCAATGGCCTGCGTCAGCTGGCCCTTGTTGAAGGCATCACTGCCCTGCTGGGAAAACTGGGCGTATTCATCCAGATTGCCGGTGCTGCTGTAATCATCCGGCGGGGTGTAGGAAGGCGGCACCGCAGGCTGGGCAAAAGCCCCACCCGAAGTGGAAAGCAGGGGCACCCCCATCATGGCGGCCAACAGGGCCAGACACAGCAGACGCTTGGTCACAGCGGGCGTTCGTACAAAGAACATCATCATCAAAAGCAGCCTCTCTAACAGGACAAGCCAGCCGAAGCAAGCGGACAAAGCCTATTATATAACAGCGAGGCCCTTCCCATCATTGTCCATCAGGACAAGCCTGCCCGAAGCGGATTCCCAAAAAGCGGGGCGTATCCGACCGGAAGCATCAACATCCGGCCCCAACCCAAAGCGCTGGTTAGTGTCCCGAATCCGCGTTCGGCACCGACAGCAAGGCCTCCACCTGATGCGCCAGGGCCACATCCAGGGCGCTGACCCCATTGAGGGTATGCGTCCAGTAGCGAATGACCAGAGTTTTCCAGTTCAGTTGCAAATCGGGGTGATGATCGGCGGCCTCGGCATGGCGGGCCACGGCGTTCAGGGTCTCCAGCGCCTGCAGGTAATTGGCCCCCACGTATACCCGCTGCAAGGCATTCTGATGATATTGCCAGTGGGGCAACGTTTGCAGGGCGGCTTCAATTTCAGCCGGACTGAGGGCCTGAGTGGTATTGGGATGACCGGGCATGACCAAGCTCCTTTTCTGCCGATTGAATAATGGGTGAGGCGGCTTCACCCCAAAAAGTGTTCGCTAGAGATTGTCCAGGGACTTGTAGGCAGAGGCCCGCACATCGTAGCGAAAAACCTGCAAGGTCTCAGACCCCGCCTTCAGGGCAATATCGGCCCAGCCCCGGTTGCGGGTGGGCAGCAAGGCGATTTGACGCCCTCGCCCAAAGAAAATTTCCCGACCGTTTTTGACAATGGAAATATCCAGCAGCCCATCGGACTGCTTGGCGTTCTGAATAATTTCCTCGCTGACCCCGTCCTGATCCAGATCCACTTGTCTCACGGCGAAAGGATTCTCCTCCCGCTCAGCAGAAGGGTTTCCCCCGGGCACTGGCGGGGCGGAGCTGGCCACCACCACTTCCCTTGGAATGGGCACCGGACGGGCCACTTTTTCAAGTTGAACCGGATTTTTCAAATCAATGCGGGGACTCTCGGAGGCCTTCTTTTCCACCGATACCGATTGGGCCGAGGTGTCCGCATCCCGCAAATCGTCGTCCAGCGGCTCCAAAAACCGCTCTGAGGTACCTTCACTTCGCCCGCCGGAGCCCAGAATGCGGGCAAACACGTTGACCTTCGCTCCCGGCTGCAACATGCGGGTTTCCCCGGTCAGATTATCATGCTCATAGCGCACCCCGGGCTTATCCTCACTGGACCATGTATCAAAGCGAAAATACAACTGGTACATCACCGCCATGGCCACCAAAATTCCGATCAGCATGGGCATACCAGTTTACCTCTCAATCTCTCCGCCATGTCATCCTTCAATTATTATATGCCAAGGCTCAGGCAATTCAAACGGGGAGACTCAAACCGGCTGCAGTCGAGCTGGCCCCGGCTCCTGAGAGTGTAGTCCACCGGCCCGTTTGCATCCCCGCACCGGCTGTACTATGCTGGGTCAACCTGCCAAACTGTGCCAAGAACGGGAGACCCAGACGTGATGAATACCTTCATTTTGCCGGTGCTGCTGATAACCATTTTCACACTGGGCGGCTGTGGCCAGCTCCCGGCCGCCTCCCCCTCGGCCACCCCGAGCAGCGCATCAAGCGCCGCCCCCCAAGCGGGCTCCCGCGGCCAGCAACTTTTCATCACCCACTGCGCCAGTTGCCACCAGGGCATGGGCCAAACGCCCAGCCCCAATGCCGTCGTCCTGAATTCCAGAACATTGGCCGCGGAAAGCGATTTCAAAACCCTGCTCCGCAAGCCCTTTTCTCCCATGATGCCTGCCTTTGGGCCGGAGGCCCTGAGCGATGAGGACGTTCACGCCCTTTACGGCTACCTGCGGGACACTCAAGGCAAAGCGGCCACTGAGTAGCCAGCAAGGCAGCGAGCCGGAAAAAGCGTCCCGGGTAATAACGTTAGAAGAGGCAGCCCCATGGGTAACACGGAAACCAGCGTCAAGGCCATCCCCAGCGCAGAAGCTCGTTGTGTGCCTCAGGCCAGCTCATAAAAGGCAGGGGGATACCCGGCGTCCTGACCGCTTGCAGCACCCCCGCCCGTAGGGGAGGATGAAGGAACGCCGGTCGATTGATCTCCGTCAACTGCGGGGCGTTCAGGGTTCGAATGAGCCGTTCGCCGCCGGGAAAGGGGAATGAACGGCAGCGAAAAACCGGCGTCTGGTTCCATGCTGGATGGTACCGGGCGGGACGGAATGGGCCTGCTGGTCACCGCCGTGTCAGGAGAGTCCGGCAATTCCCCTTCCTCGTACTCTGACGATTCGGACGGAGTGGCGTCCATGGGCATGGGGCGCTCGCCCGCCCGGGCCAGTTCCAGTAAGGCCACCAGCCCGTGGGAATGGTGAAATTCACCGGTGTCGGGATGCTGATAAAAAAAGTTCAAGGGCACGCCTTGATTGGTCCCGGGGGGTTCGTCCGGCGGGTAGGGCGGGGGCGAAGGCGGGAGGGTGGAAGGCGGGAGGGTAGAAGGAGAGATAGTCAAAGCCGGGGGACCGCTGGCTGGCTCATCGCCAGAATGGGCAGGCTGGCTATGATCCCGTCGCCCAAACCGCAGGGCCACGGGCCGTGCTGCCATATTGCCGAGTGCTTGCATGTCGAAAGTCTGTCCTTTGCTTAACACAATTGCCGACGGAGGGTCGATAGGAACGAGCCTAGCCTAGCACAGCTCATAGGCCGGGGAGACGACGCCCGTTCCTGTGTCGTTCAGGATTACCACCCCATTCGGAATGCTCGCGTTACGCACCAGCGCTTCCAGCCGGGCCCGCAAGGTCGCCCGCGCGTCAGGAGCGGTGTTCCCTTCAGCCGCATTTCTATCCGCGGGCATGTGGACAAAACGATCCTCAAACAGGTTGCGAGCCAGCCCTTCCGTCTCCGGTTCGTTTAAGCGGGATCGCCGATTCTCCGCACGGCGGGGGGAAGCGTCCGGGGGAACCAAAGCCCCGTGATCCTTTCGACCAAACCGGAGCGCGGAGGAAAAGGTAAGGGGGCTACTGAGGGTATTCATACAAAAAACGGTCCTGAAAATTATGGGCAAACGACAAAAAATAGACGCTTTAATCAACGCTGTATTAAAAAAGTTTCTCCAGCCTGAAAATTGCGTCCGTTCCCGCAGGCTAGTTCGGTGTTAGGCCGCTGAGGCCGGAATCACTTCCAGTTGCAGGGTGACATGGGACAGGCCGAATTGCTCCTTCAGGGCGTTTTGCACCCGATTGAGAGTCTCCCCGCTGTAGGCGTCCGCCGAGACTTCGATGTGAGCGGCCAGCAGCATGCGCTGCATGTTGATGTTCCACACGTGCAAATTATGGACGGACTGCACGCCCTCAAACGACAGAATCGCCGTGCGCACTTCCTCAATATCGATGTGACTGGGGCAGCTCTCCAGCAGCACATTGACCGAATCCCGCAGCAGACCCCAGGCGCTGAACAAAATCAGCAGGGCAATCAGGCAGCTCATCACCGGATCGGCCCAACGCCAGTCAAAGGCCCAAATCAGCCCACCGGCAATCATGGCCCCCACCGAGCCCAGTAAATCGCCCAGCACATGGAGGTAAGCGCCCTTGATGTTCAGGTTGTGATCGTGATCGGCGTGCAGCAACTTGGCCGAAATCATGTTGACGATCAAGCCACCCAGCGCCACCCACAGCATCAGGCTGGCCTTGATGGGTTCCGGATGTGAGAAACGCTCGTAGCCCTCCCATAAAATAAACAGTCCCATGCCCACCAGCAGCAGGGCGTTGGCGAAGGCGGCCAGAATTTCCACCCGCTGGTAGCCAAAGGTACGATGCCGGGGGGCCGGACGATGGGACAACCAGGCCGCGAACAGGGACAGGCCAATGGCCGCCGAGTCGGCGAACATATGAAACCCATCGGCCAGCAGGGCCAGACTGCCGGACAGGATGCCGCCCGCCACTTCCACCATCAGGTACAAAAAGGTGAGCGCAAACACCCAGCGCAGAATCTTAAAGTGCCGCTCGGACAGGATCACCCCCAAATGGTGGCTGTGCCCGTGATGGTGCCCATGATCGTGGTGTCCGTGATGTTCGTGTCCATGACGATCATGCGCATGAGGGCCATGGGCCTGATCCGGGGCCTTGTGGCTGTGATCAGGGCCGTGGGGCGGGTTTTTCTCATCATCGGGGTGATGATGGTGGTGTCCTTGACAGGAATGGGTCATGCGGGCGGTCTAGTCCAATGTTAGGGGCCGATTTTTGGGGCATAAGAAATCAAAATTATGCAAAACTTTCAATCACCTTCTTGATGCGCTCGAAGGCCCAGTTCAGATCGGCTTCGCTGACCACCAGCGGCGGGGCAAAGCGGATGACGAAATCGTGGGTTTCCTTGCACAACACGCCTTCGGCTTTCAGGGCTTCGCAGAAGGGGCGGGCCTTGGTGGTCAACTCGATGCCAATCAGCAGGCCCCGACCCCGAACTTCCTTGATGTGAGGGCTGTGAATGGTTTTCAGCTGGTTCAGGAATTTTTCGCCCAGGGTGGCGGAACGCTCCACCAGATTCTCCTCCCGAATGACATCCAGCGCGGTGCGGGCCACGGCGCACCCCAGGGGGTTTCCGCCATAAGTACTGCCGTGATCGCCGGGGTTGAACACGCCCATCACTTCATCGTTGGCCATCACTGCAGACACCGGATAGAAGCCACCGGAGAGGGCCTTGCCCACCACGATCACATCGGGCTGAATGCCCTCGTGCTGGAAGGCAAACATTTTGCCGGTACGCCCCAGACCCGTCTGAATTTCATCGGCGATAAACAGCACGTTGTTTTGCTGGCACAGCTCGGCCACCTGCTTGAGGTAACCGGCATGCGGGATCAAAATGCCCGCTTCGGCCTGAATGGGTTCCATAAACACGGCGCAGGTGTTGGGAGTGATGGCCTGTTTGACCGCCTCCACGTCATCGTAGGGCACGATTTTAAAGCCGGGAGTAAAGGGCCCAAAGCCATCCTTGTACTGGGCTTCCGTGGAGAAGCTGATGATGCTGATGGTGCGTCCGTGGAAGTTGTTCTCGAACACGATGATCTCGGCCTGATTCTCCGGGATGCCTTTGACCTTGTAGCCCCACTTGCGGGCCATTTTAATGGCCGTCTCGCAGGCTTCCGCCCCGGAGTTCATGGGCAAGGCCCGGCTGAGGCCGGAAATTTCGTGCAGGGCCTGATACAACAAGGGCAATTGGTTGTTGCGAAAGGCCCGGGAGGTCAGGGTGACTTTCTCGGCCTGCTCTTTCAGGGTGTTCAGGATGCGGGGGTGGCAATGCCCCTGATTCAGCGCCGAATACGAACTGAGGCAATCCAGGTATTTCTTGCCTTCCACGTCGTACACCCAACTGCCTTCGGCATGCTCAATAACCAGATCCAGCGGATGATAGTTATGCGCACCGTACTGGTCTTCCAGTTGAATGTAGTCCTGAGTGCTGAGGGGGCGGGTGGCGTTCACGGTCATGTTCATCTCTCCCAAACAATTGAATCGGATGCTGATAGTTCTTACAAGGCTTTCTGGTTTCTGGTTCGTGCTATTTCTTTTCTTTGCCCAGATTGCCGGCGATTTTGGTGGCCTCTTCCACGGCACGGGCCAGTACAGAGCGAATTTTACCGTCTTCCATGGTCAACAAGGCCCCAATGGTGCAACCGGCTGGGGTGGTCACGTCATCCCGCAGGGCCGCCGGGTGCCGACCGGATTGCTGCACCATGGTGGCAGCGCCCAACAGAGTTTGGGCCACAATGCGCAGGGCGGCATCCCGAGGGAGTCCTACCCGCACCCCGCCATCGGCCAGGGCTTCCATAATGAGAAAAACATAAGCGGGGCCACTCCCGGCCAGGCTGGTCACGGCGTTGAAGTGGGTTTCATCCAGGGGCATACAGACGCCCACCGCTTCAAAAATCTGCTGGGCTATGGCCAAATGGGCTTCCGTGGCATGGGTGCCGCCGCAAATGGTGGTCATGGCCTGCCCCACCGTACAGGGGGTGTTAGTCATGGCCCGAATCACCGGGTTTTGAGTGCCCAAGGCGCTTTCCATGGTTTCAATGGCGGCCCCGGCCACAATGGAGATAATCAGGGTATCCGGCTTCAGGCCACCGGCTTTCAGCTTTTCCAGAACGCCTTTAATGCCAGTGGGCTTGACGCACAGCAACAGCACGTCGGTATCGGCCAACTGGTCGCTGTAATTGGAGAAGGCGGGAATTTGCAACGTCTCCCGGATTTTTTGGCAGGAGGCTTCCGTCTTGGCCGCCGCCCACAGGGTTCGGGGGGTGACCATGGCCTTGCGCAGGAGTCCCTGAATGAGGGCCTGTCCCATCACCCCGGCCCCGATGACGCCCAGCTTGTTAAAATTGGCTTTGCCAGCACCGGCTTGCTGTCTGGCCTGTTCTTTACCCATGATTCAAACCCGCCTTACCGATTGTGTCTGTTGATCGTCTTTGCCTCCATTGTACGAGAGTCCCTGCCAACTTGAAAGGGGGGCCGCCCCTTGACTCCCCTTCTGCTTGATTTAATATAGAATCCACGCAATCCCCTCAGATTCAAAGGAAACTCTTCTCATGGCAAAAAAAGGCGAAGGTTGCGCTCACATCACGCTGAAAAGCACCGAGAGCGACCACGAATACCACACCATTAAAAACAAGCGCAGCAACCCGGAGCGGATGGAAATCAAAAAATACGATCCCACCCTGCGTCGCCACGTTGCCTACAAAGAGAGCAAAAGCAGCAAGTAAACCGGCCGCTTGAGCGCCTCCTCCTCAGATTTAAAAGCCTGATCCTTGCGGTCAGGCTTTTTTAGTCAGCATTGGCATCCGGCACCACGGTCACTCCCACGCAGGTGGGAATCTGCAGGAGGGAATCTATTGTCTTATGATTCTTTCCTTCTATTCAAGGGGGCTTTGCCCCCTGCACACCCCCACTGGAGGGGGACCAGAGTCCACTGCCAGCGCTGTCCCCCCTCCAGACCTCCCCATGCAGCCCGCTCAAATCCGGTGACATCGACCTCTTGAGAAGCCACGCTCACTTTTATCACGTGCCCTTTATCATTCCCGCTTCAGTTTCTCCTCTCTGCCTGCCTTTGTCATTCCCGCGGAGGCGGGAATGATAAATATTACGACAACAAATAGTGTGACAGGGGACAATGATCGAAAACCTTTTTTGAAGAAGATAATCACTTTTTGAAGGGCCGATTAAGCCTCCGCAAAAAAAGAGAGAGGCCACAACAGCCTTCTCTCTCTTTATAATGATTTTTTGACTGAGCTTACAGCAAATGCTCCAGAGCGGGCTTCAGCTCGGGGTAGCGGAACTCGTAACCGCTGCCCAGCAAGGCCACCGGCTGTACCCGCTGACTGGAAAGCAACAGCGCATCAGCCATTTCCCCCAGCAGGGCTTTCACGGCAAAGGCCGGAGCAGGGGGCGTCCAGTAGTGCATGGGCAACATGGGGCAAATCAGCACCTTGCGCATGACATCGGTAAACTGGTGATTGGTCACCGGGTGGGGGGCCACCACGTTCACCGGGCCCTGCAAGTCCTCATGGCTCAGCATGTGGGCCAAAGCGCCCACCACGTCATCCAGCGCGATCCAGCTCATGTACTGCTTACCGTTATCCAAATCACCGGCCAGACCCAGCTTGAAAGGCCAGTACATAGCCTTCAGGGCACCGCCTTTGGGACTGAGGATAATACCAAAGCGGCTATTCACAACCCGAATGCCTTTATCCCGGGCCGGTTGGCAGGCGTCCTCCCACTGTTTGCAGGTGTCAGCCAAAAAGCCTTGCCCCTTGGCGCTGACATCGTTCAGGATCTCATCGCCCCGGTTGCCGTAAAACCCAATGGCAGAAGCGCAGATAAACACCTTGGGCGGATGTGCCAGCTTGGCCAGCGTTTCCGCCAGCAATTTGGTGCCTTGCACCCGGCTTTGCACGATTTTTTGCTTGCGCTCATCACTCCAGCGTCCCCCGGCAATGTTTTCACCCGCCAGGTGAATGACCGCGTCAATGCCTTCCAGGGCCTTGGGGTCCAGTTGACCGGCCTTGATGTCCCAAGTGATTTCAGGATCGCTGGTTAAGCCCTTGCGACGAACCAGTCGAATCGGCTGATACCCTTTGCGCTTGAGTTCGTGAATCAGCTCCGAACCCACCAGGCCGGACGCGCCCGATACCAAAACTTTCATGCCAAAACTCTCCGTAATAACAATTGCCTTTATATTGGTTCTATCATATAACACGGCGCGGCCATTCGTACCATTTTCTCTGCGCGCGGGCGGCACGGGTCTGACCGAAGCCCATTACCCATCCGTCACCCGCCCTGCGTCGCCACTCATCCGTAATTACTCATCCTTAACCAGCCGTCCTTAACCACCCGTCGGCGCGATGACAGTTTCGGCGCTTTGGGCGTATGATAGGAGGCGTTGATTTTGAGGGCATTTCTCAGCCAGGGGAGACACCAACGCCATGTCGCAAGCCAGCAGCCAACCACCCCGGAAGGTTAAAATCATGTTTGTGTGTATGGGCAATATTTGCCGCTCTCCCTCCGCGGAAGGGGTCTTTCACTATATGGTGCAGACCAGCGGCTTTCGGGATCACATCGAAGTGGCCTCCTCCGGCACGGATAATTACCACGTGGGCGCCCCTGCCGATGGACGCTCTCACGCCGCCGCCCTGAACCGGGGTATTGACCTGAGCAATCACCGGGCCCAGCAGTTTAAAAAGCATCATTTTGACGAGTACGACTACATTTTGGTGATGGACCGACTCAACCACGATCATGTCATGCGCATGTGTCCCCACGGGCACCAGGAGAAAGTGCATTACTTCCTTGATTTTGCGCCCCAACTCAATCTGCGGGAAGTGCCCGATCCCTATTACGGGGGTGCGGAAGGCTTTGATCGGGTGCTGGATTACATTGAGGCCGCCGCAGCTGGGCTGCTCTCGGAAATTCGGGATCGCCACCTTGACCCGGCCAATTTGCACCCGGAAATCAAGGCCTGAACCCGCACAGCCACATCGGTGCAATAACCGGAGTTCAATGTTTTGCCATTAACTGCGTGGGAAGGCCTGGAGGGGGGTTACAGGGGGCAAAGCCCCCTTGAGACAAAACCGCAATTCTTAAAAAAGACTTAAGTTCAGCCAGCCAGAGTGGCAACTCATCTTATAATACTGGCAGCAAATTCCGTGTTGAATTGAAGGAGTTTAATCGCCCATGACCACCGCCTCCGTGGAACGTCACACATTTCAGGCAGAGACCAAGGAACTGCTGGATTTAATGATCCACGCCATCTACTCCAACAAGGATATTTTCCTGAGAGAGCTGATTTCCAACGCCTCCGACGCCATTGACAAACTGAAGTTTGAGTCGCTGACCAACCCGGATTTACCCAAGGTGGATGAGCCCCGCATTTTGCTGATCCCCAATGCGGAGGCCAACACCCTGACCATTGAGGACAACGGCATTGGCATGTCCCGAGAGGACGTGGTAAGCCTGATTGGCACCATCGCCAAATCCGGCACCCGAGAATTTATGAGCGCTTTAAAGGAGCGCAAGCAGCAACACGGCGAGGTTTCTCCGGAGTTGATTGGCCAGTTCGGGGTCGGGTTTTACTCCACGTTTATGGTGGCCGACAAGGTCACCCTGGAAACCCGCAAGGCCGGAGAGGAGCAAGGCACCCGCTGGGAATCCGCTGGCGATGGCACCTACACCATTGAGCCGGTGGCCCGGGCCAGTCACGGCACCCGCATCACCCTGCACCTGAAGGCCGAAGACGCGGAAGATGGCCTGAACAACTACACCAGTGAATGGCCCATTAAGTCCATTGTCAAAAAGTATTCCGATTTTGTGAACTACCCCATCCAGATGGATGTGACCCACACCGAGTACGACCGGGACGCCGAGGGTAAGGTCATTGAGGGTTCCGCCAAAAACAGCGTGAAGCGGGAAACGCTGAACTCCATGCAGGCCATTTGGACCCGTCCCGAAGATCAGGTCACCGAGGACGAGTACAAGGAGTTTTATAAGCATATTTCCCACGATTGGCATGAGCCCATGCGCTGGTTCCGCATGAAAATGGAAGGCACGTTTGAGGCCCGAGCGTTGCTGTACATCCCGGAAAAAGCCCCGCACGACCTGTATTACCGGGAAGGCAAACGAGGCGTGCAACTCTATGTCAAACGGGTTTTCATCATGGATGACTGCAAGGAGCTGATGCCCGATTACCTGCGCTTTATCAAGGGCGTGGTGGATTCCGAGGATCTCAGCCTGAATATTTCCCGGGAAATTTTGCAGCAAAACCGTCAGATTCGGGCCATTCGCAACCGGTTGGTCAAAAAGGTGCTGGGCACTTTGGAAGACATGGCCACCTCCAATGCCGAACAATACCTGCAATTCTGGGGCGAATTTGGTCGGGTGATCAAGGAAGGCCTGTACGAGGATCGAGAGAATCAGGAAACCCTGCTGGGCCTGCTGAAACTGGGGTCCACCCACAGCGCTACCGAGCTAACCACCCTGAAGGATTACGTGTCGCGCATGAAGCCCGGACAGGACAAAATTTACTTTGCCACTGGTGAAGATCGCAAAACCATCGAAAACTCCCCGCACCTGGAAGCCTTCCGGGACAAGGGCTACGAGGTATTATTGCTGACCGATGCGGTGGATGAAATCTGGACGCAATCGGTCTACAAATTTGGTGAGTTTGATCTGCAATCCGTGGGTAAAGGCACCGTGGAACTGGGCACCGAGGAAGAGAAAAAGCAGGCCGAACAAGCGCTGGAAGAGAAAGGCAAAACCTTCGGCGATTTGCTGGGGGCTATGAAATCCCAGTTGGGTGAGTACGTGAAGGAAGTGCGCTTGTCCAGCCGCTTGACCAATTCACCGTCCTGTCTGGTGGGCAACGCATCCGATTTATCCCCACAGATGGAACAACTGCTGAAGTCCATGAATCAGCCGGTGCCGGAAAACAAGCGCATTCTGGAGATCAACCCCAACCATCCCTTCAACCAGAAATTGCAAGCCTTGTTTGCCCAAAACCCGCAGGATGCCGCCTTGGCCGATTACAGCTACTTGCTGTATGGACAAGCCCTGTTGGCCGAAGGCAGCCCCCTGCCAGAGCCCGCCAAGTTCAGCAAACTGATGAGCGATTTGCTGGTGAAAACGTTATAAAAATCATTATAAAGAATCGTTCTGTAGTCATTTCGTGCCGAAAAACTGACAGAGCATTCTTGGAAAGAAACGCCGAATCCATCAGGGGTTCGGCGTTTTTTGTTCCCCCTCTCTTTTCCATTTCCGTCCCTCTTTGTTATTCCCGGCCCCCTTTGTCATTCCCACGAAAGTGGGAATCCAGTTTGCAAAAATCACAATCACTCTAAAGCGCCTACAAGGCAATCCTGCTCTGGATTCCCACTTTCGTGGGAATGACAGATCAATTTATTGCACTAAAAAGCACACGCTGTCATCTGTTTTTCACATTCAGCGTTGTATAGTAAACGCAATTCAAGTGGTTTTACAGAGTAAACGGTTTGAGGACGAGGCAAGCGCCAGGCGCTCTCCATGGGGTGAAGGCGCCGGGTGTCGTATCGAGGCTGCGCAATGACCCAGAGCAGGTTGCCCGCCGCCCGATGTTGATGCTCATACCGATGCCGGATCCCGGTTCAAAAATTAACATTGCAGATCCACTCAAAATTAAGGAAGTGCAACACCATCCATTTGAAACGAGAGGGGAAATTGAGCGACCGACGACCTGTGAATGAAGGCGTCGGTTTTTCTTTTGCCAAGAATACTACTGCCTATAGATTGGCCTCCAGGGCCCACACAATGGCTTCCGCCCGGTTGTTGACCCCGATTTTCTGGTAAATGCTGTAGAGGTGATTCTGCACGGTCTTGGGGCTGACTACCAACAATTCCGCCAGTTTTTGATTGGTGTAGCCCTTGCTCAAGGCCCGCAACACTTCCCGCTCCCGTTCGGTCAGACTGTCCAACGATTGCCCGGCGGCACTGGCCTGATGCTTTTGCAGTTTGCCAGCCAGTTCCACGGGCAGGGCCAGAGGTTCTCCGGCTTGCACCTTGCGCAGGGCCTCCACCAGATCCTCAATCTGGATGTCCTTGAGCAGAAAGCCCTTCACCGGCAGATCCAGGCACTTCTTCATAACATGCGGATCGTCCTGATTGCTGAGGATGATGATTTTGGCTTGCGGCCAGGCGGTTAAAATGGCCCGGCTGGATTCGTAGCCACTGAGCTTGGGCAAGTTAATATCCATTAAAATAATATCGGGCTTGTGAGCCAGCGCCTGTACCACGGCGGCCTCCCCGTCTCCGGCCTCCCCACAGACTTGCAGGCCCCCGTGCAGTTCCAGCAACTGGCGCATGCCTTGCCGCAAAATGGGATGGTCATCCACCAGTAAAACGTGAATGGGGGTAGGCTCGACACGTCGGGGGGGCATGGGCTGGTTCATACACAGTGTACTCATGATTGAATCTGAATCTCCAAAATGGCCCCGGGCTGGCCGGTTTTGTTACTGAGGCTGAAGGTTCCGCCCAGAGCTTTCACCCGCTCCTTCAGGCCCACAATCCCCAAATGTCCTTCCTGAATCAATTGCTCATCGGTAGGAATGTGCGGCCAGGGCAGGCCTTGCCCGTTGTCTTGAATGGCAATGCGCAAGCGCACGCCGTGAATATCCGACATGACTTCCTCGCTGACAGTCACCTGAATTTCACTGGCCCGGGCGTGTTTCAGGGCGTTCCGGGTGCCTTCCTGAATGACCCGCAGCAGGTGCAACAGTTGCTGGTCGTTCAACAACTTTTCCAACCGGGTGGCGTTTTGATAACCGGGCAAGGGCGCAAACTGGAAGATCAGCCGGGTGTGGGGGGCCTGAGTCTGCAGTTTTTCCATAAACTGTTCCAGCGCCGGAATGAGTCCCAAAGAAAATAGCGACTCCGGGCGGAGATTCCCACTGATTTGCCGCACGCTTTTCAGGGCATCCGAAACGCTGCCGCCCATCTCGGTGAGTTGGGACTGGGCCTGTTGCAGGCTCTCCGGCTGACCGGCCTGCAAGGCCTTACGACACAGTTGCACCTGAATATTCAGGAAGCTCAGTTGCTGGGCCACATCATCGTGTAGCTCCCGAGAAATATTGACCCGCTCCGATTCCACATGCTCATCCAAACTCATGAGGGCCTGATTGAGCTTTTGGTTGGTGGCGCTGAGCCTTTGGTTGAGCGATTGAATATTGCCCCGCGTTTTGACCATCCAGGGAATCCACTGAAAAAAGCCGTAGGCAAACAGGCCAATGCCCGTGGTGTAGCCAATGGTTTTTTTGATAAAGGCCCGCTGCCAACTGGGGCCAAAGGGAAAGCTGACCTGCCCCAGGGCGCACACCTGCGGCGGATCATCCAGAATATCCATCCAGGTGCCGAACATGAGCAGGCCCATGCCCCACAAAATGCTGTTCCAGCCAAAATGGCGGATGTGCGGATACTTTTTGCCGTAGTACAGGCAGAAGATAAAAATGGTGGTCACTACCCCCGCGTGAACGCCTTCCAGCAGCAGGGTATTCAGGCCCAATTGGCTGTCCGTGTAGGCCAGTAATCCACCGAACATAAAAAACAGCAGCACCGGCAGCATCACGTGTTTTTCCGGTAAGGGGACGGAGGGGGCGCTCATGCCAAAGCCGCCTTTGCGCAAGGTTTGCCAATTCATGAAAGAAAACAATGTGTTCATGCCTAACTTAAACCGGAAGGGCTTGATTTTTAAATAGGGAAATTTCCCTATCACGGTGATAGCACAAAAAACGATGTTCCTCGTTTATATAGGCAACCTCACCGAATCCCCCCTTTGAAGTCACCTTGATGCAGGCCAACCAGCGAGGCATTCCGGGTCATGGGTTATTCCTACAATTTCAACCCAAACGCTCCTTATCAGCGGCCCGTGGCCATGGGCGCTCCCGGGATGGCTTCCTATGGTCGTCCCGCCAGCCCTGCCTTGCCGTTATACGGTCGGCCCGCGACACCCGCTGCCTTGAATGGCCTGGCAGCCCCCCGCTTCAATCCTACGGCTCCGGGTAATGGTTTTTTAGCGCCACTGCCCGGTTTACCCACTCCCAGCCAACTGTCAGGCCCGACCTTCCCAAGCGCCGCCCCGCCGCCCGCTTTTTCTACCAGCGGGGCCCCCGCCTTGCAAAAGCCCCAGATTCAAAACCATTACTACACCGTAAACACCGGTAAAGAACCGGCCAGTAAAAAGAAAAATATCAAAAAGTTTCTGCTGACCACCGGCGCGGTGATGACCGGGATGGTGGCAACCGTCGCTTTGGGCTTTTTAGGCCTGCGAATCGCTTACCCTCAAAAATTCAAGGCCTTTAAATTACTCGATGAAGAAGTGGTGAAGTGTTTTAATTCAGGCATCAGCGCCTGGAATAAAACCAACTCTAAAAACCCAATCAGTAAAGGAATCAAGGGGTTTGAGGCATTTATGGCAGCCTATAAAAAGCGGCCTCAAAAAGTGGATAAACCCGCTGGTTACATCGGACGTTTATGGAACGCCTTTTTGAATAAGCAAGAACCCGTAGTCCAACAAGTAGCCTCTACGGCTGAGGAGACTGTGGAAACCAGTTTATTATCCAAATTTCCACAAGTAGCAGCGCTACAAGAACAAGTCACTTCCGCAATGAATAATATCACTGAAGCCAGTAATGGATTTATACAGGTTGCAAATGACTTGAAAACCATTACCCCTGATTTAAAAGATGCCGTTCAACAAACTCAAAGTATACTAACTAGCGTCCAGCCTGGTATAGAGCAATTCAATAGCACTTTCTCAAACACGGCGAACGCTTCTGCAACATTGGATTCCTTGCTGACTGGCTTGAAACCTCAAATCCAAGAAACGGTTTCCAATATGCAAACGGCATCCCAAGCGGCCATCGCTGTAACCAGTGACGCCCAAGTCGTCATCAAAAATGCTGACAAAGCCATTGCAGACGCCACAGGACACATCGGACAGACCGCCAAGCAAGCGCAAGTCGTCATGAAAAAAGCCACTGGACAGATGGACAAGGCTGCTCAGCAAGCGCAAGTCGTCATGCAAAATGCCGACCAAGCCATCGCCGATGCCACAGACCACATCGGACAGACCGCCACGCAAGCGCAAGCCGTTATGCAAAAAGCCGACAAAGCCATCGCCGATGCCACCGAACACATCGGACAGACCGCCACGCAAGCCCAAGTCGTTATGCAAAATGCTGACAAAGCCATCGCCGATGCCACAGACCACATCGGGCAAACCGCCACGCAAGCGCAAGCCGTCATGAAAAAAGGTGAAGGCGCTATCAATGATGTGCAACAATTAACAGCATCTGCTCAAGAAGCCCTGCCAGCAATAGTAGAAGCGGCAAATCACGTTCGGGATCTTTCAGCAAGAGCCAATGCGGTGACAAACCCTTTGAGTTGGTTTGGCCGTGGCTCAAAGAAAGCCACCCCACCGACTGATGAAGTATTTCATGACGCCCTGGAAACCTTGACTGAGGGCGCTTAGGATTACGCCCAGAGGAACTGCATTTTTCCGCTTGGCTGAAGTGGTATAGACCGTATTTTCAAAAGATAGGCAGAATCTCCCAGCACAAGAAATCGTAAAATTGTTTTTATGCAGATAACTTCAGTTCACAGGCAATCGAGACACTTGAGGTAAATCCGCATGTATACTACACCCATTTACGGTAGCCCTTCTGTTTATTCGTCCACGAGCGCAGGGCGGCAGCAGGGCCGCTCTGGCAGCCTGCACAGTGGCAACAGACAGGATCGCTATGACAGGTCTTCCCAAAAGAAGCCGGGATTCATCAAGCGTGCCTTCAATGCCTCCCTCAAGCTGGGTGGACTGATTTTAGGCGGATTGGCCCTCAACCGCTACTTTCCCGCAATGGCCAGCAAAGTGGGCGCCGTCATTCCCGGCTTCATCAAAAATCCTTTCAACCAGCTGGCCGGTACCGGTATTGCCCAAAAAGTGACCGGTTATGGCAACACCATTCTCACTCATTCCGAAAGCTGGATTGGCAAGGCCAAGGGATGGATTTCCGGAGTCCTGAGCAAGCAGCAATCCGCTTAGGCCCCCTGAACGCATCAAACAAAACCCCTGATCTCCGTTGACGGCATTGGAGATCAGGGGTTTTGCGCTGTCACTGACAGAGCAGAAGCGGGGCTAAAGCGACAGGTGGCAATGCCGCCCGTGTTTCTGGTTGTACTTCTGATGGTACTCCTCAGCAGGATAAAACTGGCTGGCCGCTGTAATTTCGGTGACCACCGGCCGGGGGAACCGCCCGCTTTGTTCCAGCGCTTCTTTTGCGGCCCGGGCTGCCGCCTGTTGCTGGGGGCTGTGGTAGTAAATGGCCGAGCGATACTGACTGCCAATGTCCGGGCCTTGCCGGTTCAGGGTGGTGGGATCGTGCAAACGCCAGAACAGATCGAGTAAAGTCTCGTAAGTAATTTTGGTCGGATCAAATGCCACCAGCACCGCTTCGGCATGGCCCGTGGTGTCCGTGCAGACTTCTTTATACGTGGGATTTTGGGTGTGGCCGCCGGTATATCCCACCGTGGTGGACAGCACCCCGGGCTGTTGCATAAAGGCGTCTTCCACGCCCCAGAAACAACCGGCGGCAAAGGTAGCCAATTCTGACATAAGCAGCGTCCTCCTAAAGGCTAAAGGGTTTTAGACTCAAAATTTTTCAGAGTCAGAATTTTTTAGACTCAGAATATTTTCAACCCGGCGTATGCGGATGCCTTATTGTACTCCAGTTGGGACCCGATTGCCCCAGACTCGAAGCCGGTGGTGGCGGGCACAAAAATGATGCTTTTGTTTTTTCTATGCCCAGGTCATTCAGATAAAAAAGGCAGGCCTCTCTTATGAATGTCAATTTGCGGTTTGGTTCCCGTCCCAAGGCCATCAGCCCCGGCGTGGAGCGGGCGGCCCAAGGCGTGGTTCAGTCCGTGCAATCGTTGGGGCAAGCCCGCACCGCCGCTCAAGTCAAAAAATCGGGCAGCCGCTTGGTCTTGCGCTGGGTCAAGCTGGGCTTTCAACTGCTTGGACAAGGGATTGGCAAGCGACTCTCCGCCTGCTTCGCCGGGTAGTTTCCCAAAAGTTGGCCACCAACGGTGTGCCCCGCAATGCTAAAATAAAACCACGCTGTGTCAGCCCCCTCCGTACCCTTCCATACCCCGTTCAACAGTTCGCTCACTGGCGAACAGATGCCCAACCCGCCTGACACACGGTGCCGATTTTAGCCCGGCAAACCCGCCCAAAAGCCAGCCCGAAAGCAGAGAGAGTCATGGCAGCCAGCCCTTTATTGCTTGATGTTCGCTTTACGCTGATAGACGTAAAAACCATTGACGTGAAAACCGTGACGGCTCCAAAAGCCCGCACCCACGGTACGAATCAGAAGTCGGGCGAAGCGCCTTCGACTGTTCTCACCGAGATTAGCTGCGTGCAGCTGCGCAACGGGGAAATCAGCGAAACCCTGCACCTCAGCGTGCCAGACAACGCCTGGACCTCAGACACCCTGCAGGCCATCGCCCACTTTGTAAGTCGGGATGTGATCATCTGGGCCAATCCGGGCACCAAAGCCAGTTTCAAGGCCAATAAGGCCTATCGTCACTTCAGGCTGACCCAGCCACGAGACCGCCAGTTTTCCCTGCGGCAGGTGGCCCAAAAGACCTTGCCGGGTTTGCCGTCCTACCAGCTCAAGCGACTGGCCACCCACTTCAACCTGGACACCAACGGACTGGAACGCACCGGCAACGCCGCCATTATTGGGGCCAAGGTCTTTGCCCGACTGCTCTCCCTGCTGAACCAGCAAGGCGTGCTGCACTTTGATCAGCTGCTGAGCCGCTGCACCCCATTGCCTCAACGGGTGCGCCGAACCCGGGACGATCTGGCTTTTGATCGCCAGCAGTTAAAAGACTATCCCTCCCGGCCCGGTGTGTATTTTATGAAAAATCGCACCGGCGAAATTCTGTACATCGGCAAGGCCAAAAACCTGAAAAAACGGCTGAAGAGCTACTTCCAGAAGCAATCCCGGCTGTCCCCCAAAATCGCCGTGATGATGCGACAAATGACTGATATTGAGGTCACCGTGGTGGGTTCAGAACTAGAGGCCCTGTTGCTGGAATCGCAGCTGATTAAAGCGCATCAGCCCTTTTTCAACCAAAAGGTCAAAAACTACCAGCGCATGGTGTTTCTGGCCATCACCGTGCAGGAGGCTTTTCCCCGCCTGCGCATCGTGGAAGACGCCCTGGATCCGGCCATGGCTTATGTGGGCCCCTTCCACGCCATCAGCGCCCTCAAGGAGCGGGTGATTAGCCTCAACCGTATCTTTGGCTTGCGAGACTGCAACGATCAGACCTTTCAGGCCCATCGGCAAGCGCCCTGCATGCAGTACCAACTGGGCCTGTGTAGTGGCCCTTGCGCCGAAAAAATCAGCGAGACCGACTATCAGGCCCGGGTGGCGGATTTCCTGCGCTTCTTGCGACAGAAGCCTTGCCACGCCGTGGAGGGGTTAATCGCCAAACGAGACGCCTACACCGAGGCCCTGCGTTTTGAGAAGGCCGCTCTGGTGCAAGCGCAACTGGAGCAGTTGACCCTGTTAAGCAAGGCCAGCGAACGCCTGATTGAGGCCGTGGAACAGCGCCACTGCCTGCTGGTGTTACCCGGTGGACGGCCCGGCCAATTCCGGGTGTTGAGCGTACTGCAGGGGCAGCCCCATGACTGGCAAACGCTGGATGCCAACCATCTGGACTGGGAGGCCCTGCAACGCTGGATTGGGGGCATTCTATCCACCCTGAGCCACCTGGCGCCTAGCGGCCCTGATGGCCATGTCATCCCCAAGGCACTGCCCAAACGACTGTATGAGGAAGCCCGCCTGATTGATCAGTGGTTGCGGCATCGCGCCGATGCGGTGGACGCGGTGATCCCACTGGGTCAGCCTACCGCCCCCCTACCCCTGCAGACGGTCTTCCATCAGTTACTGCTGGCGGTCAGCCCGGAAACGCAGGAGCAGCTAGAACTGGCCGCCGCCCTGGACGAGGCTGAAGAGGCCTGGCAGTGGGAGCAAGAGGCTATTTAAAACCTGCTTTCAGCCGCCGCTAATTTAGGCAAGGATAGGGCCACAACCTGTTTGTAACTGTTTGAGGGCTGCGAGTTAAAAAGGACTGCTCGGAATTTTTCCAGAAGCATCTCTTCTGGGATTGTTTGGGCGGCACGCAGTTTTACAAGCAGGTTGTGGCGCTATCTTTGCCTGCGCCCAGAACAGGGAAGAGGACTGCAAAAAACAAGAACGCCAACTGCTTTAGCTGACGGGCTGACCCATGCCTTTGTACAGGGCCAAGGCCTTGTTGCGGGCTTCGGCATGGTCCACAATGGGATGCGGATAGGTTTTGCCCAACTGAACGCCCGCATCCAGCAGGGTCAGCGGCGGGGCATCCCAGGGGGCGTGAATGTATTTGGCGGGCAGCTTGGCCAGCTCCGGCACCCAACGGCGAATGTAGGTGCCATCGGGGTCAAACTTCTGACTTTGGGTGATGGGGTTAAAAATGCGGAAGAACGGCTGGGCATCGGCACCGCAGCCACCCACCCACTGCCAGTTCAGGCTGTTCTGGGCCAAATCGGCGTCCACCAGGGTGTCCCAAAACCAGCGGGCCCCGTCATACCAGGAGATCATCAGGTCTTTGGTCAGGAAAGAACCCACAATCATGCGCACCCGGTTGTGCATCCAGCCCAGTCGCCACAGTTGACGCATCCCGGCATCCACGATGGGATAGCCCGTTTCTCCCTTGCACCAGGCCGAAAACAACGATTCATCCAGCGTCCAGGGCAGTTCGTTGAACTTGGGCTTGAGGGGTTTTTCGGGGGTGTGCGGAAAGTGAAACAGCACGTGATAGGCAAATTCTCGCCAGGCGATTTCCCGCAGGAAGTGCTTGCCGCTGGCCCGCTCGGTATCGGCCACGGCCTGCCAGATTTGCCGGGGAGAAATTTCCCCGTGCTTGAGATAAGCCGACAGCCGGGAGGTACCATCCACGGCGGGAATGTCCCGCTGGGTGCCGTAGCCGTCCTGCTTCTCGGCGATAAACGCTTGCAAGAGCGCTTGAGCGGGGCGCTCTCCGGGCTGCCAGAAGGCCCGCATTTCTTTGTCCCACGGGATGTTAGGCAGCAGGGCCAGATCATCCACCGTCAGGCTGTCCGGCCACTGGGCAGGAGCGTTGAGATGGGTGGGCGCTGGCAAGGGGTGGATGGCGGGTAATTTTTCCAGACAGCGCTTGAAAAAGGGCGTGTATACCTGATAAGGATTGCCGCTGCCGGTTTGCAGAGAATCCGGCTCCCAAATCAGGGTGGCCCCCTTGTGAATGACCAGTTCAATGCCCTGGGCAGCCAAGGCCGTCTGCAAGGCGTCTTGCTGGCGCAGGGCCTCCGGCTCGTAGCGGGCGTTACAGTGAATTTGTGTGGCCCCGGTCTGCTGGGCCAATTGGAGCAGTTGAGTCAGGCTGTCTCCCCGGCGCAAAACCAGCCGGGATTGCAGGGCTTGTAAATCGCCGGACAGTGCTGTTAGGGAGCCATGCAGCCATACCCGATCGGCGGCCCCCAGCGGCCAAGCCCCTTCGCCCGGCACATCCCACACATAGACCGGCACAACCGGCAGACCGGTTTTCAAGGCCGCCGTCAGGGCCGGGTTATCGGCCAAACGAAGATCCTGCCGCAACCAGAGCAAGCTGGCCTTGGGGCTCATTGGCTGTCACCCGCCTGCGGGTGGCTCTCAGTCAAGCTATCCGGGCGCAGCCGAATGCCCTCCACAAAAATATCCACCATCTTGCTGGCACACTCCCGGGGGTCAAAGTCCCGGCCTTCATGGGCCGTTCTCAGGGTGGTCATGGCATCAATCCAGCTGATAAAGTACAAGGCCAGCGTGTCGGGATTCTCGGACCGGGCAATTTCTCCAGCCTGTCGGGCCTCTTCAAAAATGCCAATAATGGGGTTGATTAGGTAAAACCGATGCGCCTCCATCACCCGCTTCATGTGGGCCTCATCCAGATGCTCGCTGGCATCGCGGACCATGGTGCTGAGCGAAGTGGGTGAAAAACGGAAATAGCCTTCCGACAGTCGGTACAACTTCTCCCGAAAATCCTTGCAGCGCTTCATCCCGGCCACCAGCATCTCGTTGCCATGGCGCATCATTTCCACCACCACTTCCGTGAACAGGGTTTCCTTGTCCGTAAAGTGGTAGTAAATGGTGGGCTTGGTAAGCCCCACCGAACTGACCAGATCGTTCATGGAAACGGCACTGAAGCCCTTTTGGCGGAATAATAGCTTGGCGTGCTGTAAAATTTCGGCACGGGCATCGGTCGGCTTGCTTTTACCGGATGCGTTGGCCACAGAGGGCCTGGATTGTTGCGGCGTCATGGGCTGATACTCGCTTGCGATTGATTGTTAATTTTTTGTTAATAGATTGCTGTCAGATTTTGGTAAAACCGGTGTTTACCGGTTAATCCGGATGAATGATTGGAGGCCCGAACTTAGGGCCCAGCGGGCTTGGAAAGGCTATGCTCCCGGGCGGTGGATTTGCTTTGAAGTATACCACACGGTAGTCCCGATTTCAGCCTTCGGAATCGGACCCCTCCTATAAATGAGGGAGCAGGGTTGACATTCTTCAGATTGGATCTATCATTCTAGTATACCTTTCGGTATACGACTTTAACGAAGTTAAATCGCTCTACATTTGGTGCTTCCGTTGTTTCACAACTTTCCAACTGACTCTTTATATAAAATCCTGGATAATACGACGAGAACTCTTTGATCACACAGTCTTGTGTGGTCTTTTCTTTTTCAGTGAAGTTTTGAACTCGTGAAGTCTTGACCAGTAAAGTCCCAGAAAGGTTTCAGGCATGTCTCACCCCCGGATTGACGCGCTCATTGTTGGTGCCGGTTTGGCCGGATTAACCGCCGCCCGCTTGCTGACCCAGCAGGGCTTATCCTGTCAGGTTTTGGAAGCCACGGACTCCGTGGGCGGGCGGGTCAAAACCGATGAATTTGAAGGGTTTCTGCTGGATCGGGGCTTTCAGGTGCTGCTGTCCGCTTACCCGGAATGTCAGGCCTTACTGGATTATGACCGGCTGCAACTCAAGCCCTTCTACAATGGTTCCCTAATCTGGACGGGGCAAGGTTTTGAGAAAGTAGCCGACCCCTGGCGGCACCCCTGGGACGCCGTGCAAAGCGTGGGCAATTCCATCGGCACGCTGATGGACAAGTTAAAAGTGGCCAAATTGCGGCAACAGGTTCTCTCCGGCTCAGACACCGCCTGCTTTCAGTCGCCGGAAACCACCACGCTGGCCTATTTACAAAACTTCGGCTTTTCCGAGGGCATGATTGAGCGCTTTTTCCGGCCTTTTCTGGGCGGTATTTTCCTGGAGTCCGAACTGGCCACCTCCAGCCGCTTTTTTGAGTTTGTGTTTCGCATGTTCGCTCTGGGCGATGTGGTGCTGCCCGCCCACGGCATGCAGGCCATCCCCCAGCAGTTGGCCGACGGTTTGCCACCCGGCGTTGTGCGCCTGAACAACAAAGTCGCCCGCATTGAACCGGTTCAGTCAGCAGGTCAGCAAGGCGGACAAGTGACCCTGGCCTCCGGGGAAACGCTGAGCGCCAAGGCCATTTTAATAGCCACCGATGCCGCTGACGCCGCCGAGCTATATCCCACCCTGCCCCAACAAGCCTTTAACCGGGTGCATTGCCTGTATTTCGCCGCCCCCACCGCTCCGCTGGACTTGCCCATTCTGGCCCTGAACGCCCAACCCGGCACTCTGGTGAATAACCTGTGCGTGCCCAGTCTGGTATCGCCCGCTTACGCCCCGGCCGGGCAGCACCTCATCTCCGTGTCGGTATTGCGTTCGGAGTTGAGCGACGAGGCGCTGGCAGCCGCCGTGAGACAGGAACTGCATGGCTGGTTCGGAGAGGCGGTCAAGGACTGGCGCTTCCTGAAAGCCTACACCATCCGCAAGGCCCTGCCCCGGCTGACCCTACCGGAAAGCTCCCTGAGCCAGGCCCCGGCCCGCTTGACTGAGGGGATCTTTCACTGCGGCGATTATCTGGACACCCCGTCCATTAACGGGGCCATGGCCACCGGCCGCCGAGCCGCCCAGGCCATATTGGCCTCGCTTAAAACCACCGTTTCCACCCCCTGAATCAAGAACCCACAAGGAGCATGCCCATGACTTCCACCCATACCGCCGCCACCCGTTTAGTATTACTGGCCCATGGCAGCCGAGATCCCCGTTGGCAAGCGCCTTTTGTGGACTTGTTAAACAAGGCCCGCCAGCAACTGGGGGAATCGGCGGTGGATTTGGCCTACATGGAAATGTGCGCCCCTTCCCTGCTGGATATTGCCGAACCGGCCTACCAGCAAGGGGTTCGCCAGATCAAGGTACTGCCCCTGTTTATGTCCGCAGGCGGCCACGTCAGCAAAGATCTGCCCATGCTGGCTGAACAGGTCATGATGGCCTTTGACGGTCTGGAAGTGGACATCCTGCCCCCGGTGGGCGAGCATGACACCGTCATTGCGGCCTTCTTGTCTGTCATTACCCAAAGCGCCCAGAGCAACTGCCCCATCTCCTAATCCCCACGCCGGGCAAACATTGGTTACGATCATCCAGTAAAATAGAATAGTCCGGAACGGCAACCCGTATCTCACCCGTTCCCGGCAAGGGGGAAGGCCATGCAACCGAACGAGCAAACCATTCTGGTCCTGGGAGCCACCGGCTATGTGGGGGGCCGTCTGGTGCCCCGTTTGCTGGAGGCTGGCTACCGGGTGCGGGCGGCCAGTCGCTCCATCCGAAAACTGGAAAGCCGCAGTTGGGGGCATCATCCACTGGTGGAACTGGCGGCCGTGGATGTCACCGATTTGGCCTCCCTGACCGGGGCGGTGCAAGGCTGCACGGTGGCCTATTATCTGGTGCATTCCATGGACCCATCCAATCAGGACTTTTCAGAAGCCGATCGGCAGGCTGCGGCCAACATGGTTCAAGCCGCCCGGGACGGGGGACTCAGCCGCATTATTTACCTCAGCGGGCTGGGGCACGATGACGGGGACCTCAGCAAGCACCTCAAATCCCGCACGGAAGTGGCCCATATTCTCAGCGAAGGCCCGATACCCGTCACCGTCTTGCGAGCGGCCATGATCATCGGCTCCGGCAGCGCCTCCTTCGAGATTTTGCGCTATCTGGTGGATCGCCTGCCAGTCATGATTACCCCCAAGTGGTTGTCCACCCCCTGTCAGCCCATCGCCATCCGCAATGTCCTCAATTACCTGCTGGGCTGCTTGCAGCACCCGGAGACCACCGGACAAACCTATGACATCGGCGGGGAAGATATTCTAACCTACCGGCAGCTCATGGAAATTTATTCGGAAGAGGCCCGACTGGGGCATCGCTGGATCATTCCCATTCCCTTTTTTACCCCCACCCTTAGCTCCTACTGGATTCATCTGGTCACCCCGGTCTCGGCCAGCATTGCCCGTCCCCTGGCGGAAGGCCTGCGCAACCCGGTGGTGTGCGGAGAAAGCCGCATTCGGGAGATCATCCCCCAAGACCTGCTCAGTGTGCGAGAAGCCATTCATCTGGCCCTGGACAATATTGTGCGCCAAAGCGTGGAAAGCCACTGGACGGACGCTGGCTATCTACCGCCGGTGGAAACCCGCTACCCCGGGGATCCGGACTGGTCGGGCGGCACGTTGTTCAAGGACCGGCGGGTCATTCGGGTGGAAGGCTGCATTGACGATTTATGGCACGCCATTGTGCGCATTGGCGGGGAAAACGGCTGGTATTACGGCAACTGGCTTTGGAGCATCCGGGGATTGCTGGATAAACTCTTCGGCGGGGTGGGCAGCTACCGGGGACGTCGGGATCCGGAACGAGTCTATCCGGGGGATGCCCTGGACTTCTGGCGGGTGCTGAATGTGGATGAGCCCAAACGGCTGCGCCTGCTGGCGGAAATGAAAGTACCGGGGCTGGCCGTACTGGAGTTTTTAATCACCCCGCTAGAAAACGGCCAACTGGAATTGGCCCAGACCGCCTGGTTCGCCCCCCGTGGGCTGGGCGGCCTGCTGTACTGGTATGCCGTGGCCCCTTTGCACAACCTGGTGTTCAACGGCATGTTACGGGGAATCGCCAAGGCCTCCCACCGGCCGCTCCTGCAGGGCCCCCTACGCACGCATTAAAAATCGAAATCTTCTCAAGGCAGACTGTTTAGGACAGAACGTTCAGGCTAGATACACTTCTTTTGCTTTGTTTTCCACGCTATGGTCTGTCATTCCCGCACCACCCTGTCATTCCCGCGGAGGCGGGAATCCAGGAAAAAACTGCCAGAAAGGCATTTCCCCACTGATGCAAGCGCATTAATCTGGATTCCCGCCTCCGCGGGAATGACAAATAGCACGGTAGGGGATCATTCCGTTAAAAATAGGCCAGACAGCCTCGCCTAAAAATGAACTTAACAGCGGCCCCGGTTTTAGGCAAAATAAACTCAGATTTCGTTTTTTCTCGTACAGTTTCAAATCCGAATCGTTTTCCTTCTGAAAGGCCCGGTTCTCTCTGAGTTCTCCTCCTTCTGCCACTGTAGCCCCGGGGCGCCCTGTGCCCCCATGGCCCAGACCCAATGGGTCCCAACTGATTGCGCCCACCGGTGCGCATCAGGCGGTCTCGGGCAAGGCGTTTTCCGCCCCCCTGTTTGGCCCACCCATTCCGGGCGATCAGTTCACCCCCTGGCGGCAGGCGCTCACCCCAGAGGGTTTGGCCTTTCATTACTACGACTTGGGAGAAGCCTACTATAAAGCCAGCCGCTTCGGGCACGCCATTCAGGCTTACGATCAGTATCTGGCCCTGAAGCCCAGCGATGTGCAGGTCCTGAACAAGCGAGGCGTGGCCAAGGCCGCCAAAAAAGATTACGTGGGGGCCATTGCCGACTACAGCATGGCCATTGCCATTAATCCCCAGTTTTATAACGCCTACCTAAACCGGGGTAACCTGTGGGTCTATCTGGGAGATTTCGCCCAGAAAGTGGGACAACCGGAAACCGCCCAGCGGGACTACCAACTGGCACTGAACGACTACGGACAAGCCGTCCGCCTCAACCCCATGAACAGCGCCGCCTACGAAAACCGGGCCGAACTCTACTCGGATCTGGGGCTGCACCACCTGGCCCTGCAGGACAAAGGCCGGGTCATCCAGTTGCAAAAGATGAAGGCCCCCACCTCGCTGGGTTTACCGGCTTGCCCGCCCCGAGTGGCCCTGGTGATGGGCAACGATGACTACGTGGGTTTCGACAATGATTTGCAGGGCGGCCCCATCCGGGATGCCGAGCGGGTGGCCAGTGTACTCCGGCGTCAGGGCTTTTACGTGATGACCTGCTACAACCAAAGCGGTCCGGCCATGAAATCGCAGGTGCGCCAATTCACCAACAAGCTGCGAGAGAACCCGGGGGCCGTGTCCATGGTTTATTATTCCGGGCACGGCGGGTCGATCAATGGCAACAACTACCTCATTCCCACCGAGTTTACCGGTTCTCTCCCTCCTAATTTCGAGCAAAGCGCCGTCTCCGTGGATTACCTGCTAAAAGAACTGAAACACGCCAATAGCTACTTCAACATGATTTTTCTGGATGCCTGCCGCACCCCCCTGATGAACGGCCCCCTGTTTCGCTCCGGCAAAACGGCCCTCAAACAATGGGAAACGGAACCCGGCCCCGGTCTGGCCAACACCTGGATTGAATACGCCTCCCGGCCCAAAATGCCCGCCATCCAGAAGGGCAATGAAGGCCTGTACACCAAGTATCTGGTGGAATTTATGGGCCGCCCGGATCTCAACCTGAAAGAAGTGTCCATGTACACCAGCTACGCCCTGGAAAGCGACCCCACCGCCCAGCGGGAAGGCCAACATGCCCGCACCCAAACCGACTTGTCGCACACAGAAAGCATTGCCCAGGCCTTTTCCTTTGCCCGGCACTGCGCCAATCCCCTGCCGCACGTGCGCTTGTCCACAACGCCATGGGCCAGCGTATCGGGGACCAGCTTGCCGGGGACCGGTTTTATGAGCGCCGTTTCAACCAGCGCTCTGCCGCCCTTTTCTAACTGGTCTTGAGCTAGGCGTAAAAATCCAGCTTGCGGCCCAGGTTTGGATTGAGGGGTGGACTGGGTTTATTCGACGCCTGGACAGGGGCTGTTTGACCGAAAGAAATGGTTTTGGCCCCAAAAGCCGGAGACGTCTGGGTGGCCTGAGCGGGCTGTTGCGCTGGCAAGCGGCTGGCTTGCTGAACTGGGTAATGGCTACCGAAGGATTGAATACGCATGGTAGAAGTCCAGTCTTGATTTTTACAGAAGGGCTTAGTTGTGATGAATGGCGATAAATTTATTTTTGGTTTTTTTATGGGTGGTTTTATCGCCTCATGACAGTACCACAAACACCGAGAAAAAGCCGCTTTAGGGCAGGCCAGCATGGGTTTGGCCGGTTCAATCTTTACAAAACCGTCACCAAACTGTCATCAAGTTGTCTTAAAACTGGCGCATAATGGCACCCATAGACAGTGAAACGCAAGCAATTGCGATTCAGGATGAAGATACCCCCTAACATATAGCAATCCCCGACTCGCCCGGTTTTTATCAGGCGGGTCTTTTTGTTGGCACGCCTTTCCCTTGCCGATTGGCGAAGCCCAGCCGGGCACAAGCCCTCATTCCGACGCCGCGCAGATCTGGCATGAGCAGATCTGGCATGGCACAACTCTATCTTGTGGTGCTTTAATACAGCACTGGACCATCCAGCAATCCCACATCTCAGAAACACACCGTTCATCACAAACCGCCACGCGCCTCTATTTTTAAAATAGAAAACCGCTTCCCTTCCGAGACGCCAATCAAATTTCCGAGGGTTCACGCATGCAAATACCGACTTCCGTTTACAACTTGCGCCAGTCCAGGCAAACGGCCACCCCGCCGGAAAGCTCTCCCCGTTTTGCCAGACAAGACACAAAAACGGGCAAGGAGCCCGACACCGGGAAAGGCGTCCAAACCGGGAAAGAGGCCGAAACCGGGAAAGAAAGCCAAAAGGGCACGGTATTGCCCTGGATGGATCAAGTCCTGAGCCAGCCATTTTTTCTGTGTTCCGGTGGGGGTGCCCCATTCCTGCAAGGCTTGTTGGAGGCCATTACCCAGCCGCAGGGCAATGACCAACCGGAAAGTAGTCAGTCCCCACAGCACAAACAGGCGCTGCTCAATACCTTTCACAACCTGCTGAAAACCAGTCAGGCCAAGCTCTCTCTCTCTGAGAGTTTTCCGCTGCTGGATTCCCTGTGCGCTGGCAGTCCGAATCAGAAACAGTTGGCCGCAAAGTTGGGCAAAGCGTTCCAGATCACCGTTCCGGATGCGCAAGCCCGTGAACGCGCCCAGAACCGACTGGATCAATTTACCCGGATATTGCCCTGTAAAAGCCCCGAACTGACCGCCTTTGATCACCTGGCAGGCCAAAACCTCCTGGCCATAATGGCCGGGGAGCAAGCGGAACAAATTCCGCCGAAGCCAGAGGGCTATGATCGCTTGAGCGCCGATGAACAGCAAGCGCTGGCCAATTTGATTGAAACAACACCCGGCCTGGACAGAAACCGATCCCTGCAAGCCCAAAGATACCGGAACCTGACCCAGACCGTGACCATTAATGGGTATACGCCCCTTCATGTAGCCGTGGAATATGGATATCTGCCCATTGTGAAGGCCTTGCTCAAAATGCCGGATGTGAACGTAAACGCCAGAGTCGACGAGCCCAATGGAGACAACATCCTTGCCTCGGCGGTTCTGAGTGGAAACCCCGAAGTGGTGCAAGCCCTTTTGGCTCATCCAGACCTTGATGTCACCACTCGCTGCGGTCGTTCCAACAAAAACGCGCTGGAATCCGCCCTGGAGTTCGCCAGAGAGTCCTTCGACCCAGACATTACGGAATTGCTGGAAAATTACATTAAAAAATCAAATATTACCCTGGCACCCGGCTCAGAGGCTAAACCCGGTTTTCTAGACAGTATTTGGCAGAAAATCCATGCCCCCCGCTCCGAGGAAAAGCCCAAGCCAGACTCAACAGGGGCCGCTTCAAGCCACGGGTAAGCATGTGGGAATGGCCGGGTCCAGGGTAAAGCTGAAGGTAGAACCCTTGCTGTCATTGCTTTCCACCCAGATTTCCCCGTTATGCAACTGCACAATGTGCTTGACGATGGACAAACCCAGCCCGGTACCGCCCATCTCCCGGGAGCGGGCTTTATCCACCCGGTAAAACCGCTCGAATATGCGGGAGTGATACTTGGGATCAATGCCCATGCCGTTATCAATAACATCCACCTGAATTTTACCCCGCTCGTTCAGGCGGGCCTTAATCATCACCTGCCCTTCGGTGGGGGTGTACTTAATGGCGTTATCCAGCAAATTGGTCAGCACCTGCTGTAAACTGCTCAGGTCAGCCAGGGCCCTGGGCAAACACGGGCTGATTTCCACCGAGATCTGTATCTTCTTTTCATCGGCCTTATCCTGAACCAGCGTCAGTACCTGCTGAATCAGCCCCTCAATGGAGGTGGGCAGAAACTCCGGCTTGTAATCGGGGGATTCCAGCTTGGACAAATCCAGCAGGTCTTCCACCAATTGGGTCAGGCGAAGGGAATGCCGATGAATGACCTTGATAAAGTCCAGGCACACCGCCGGATCGTCCACCGCCCCGTCCAGCAAGGTTTCGGAATAGCCCTCAATGGCGCTGAGCGGAGTGCGCAGCTCGTGAGATACATTCGCCACAAAGTCCCGGCGCATGCGTTCGGTCTGGCGAATGTCGGTAATGTCGTGACAGATGATCACACAGCCATCTACGGGTTGCGGACTGGGCGCTTCCAAAGGCAAGATGGGCCGCACCTGCGGCTCGCCGGAACCCAGAAACCCCGGAATGTTAATGGGCACAATATGGGCCTCAAAAAACAAAGGCTGCGGGTAGCCCTGCTCCAGAGTGATCTCCTCCACGCAGGTATTGGCGGTGGCAAGCACCGTGTGCATGGCGTTTAAAAACACCGGATTCTGGATGACCGCCTCCACTTGCAGACCCACCACCTCGTCCTTCAGCTGCAAAAACTGCCTTAGGGAGCGATTTACCTGCAAAATTTGCCCATGTCGGTCGCAGATCAGGATGCCATCCCGAAACTCCTTCAGTAACATCATCAAAATATGCTGCTCCCGGAATAAGTGCTTGAGCTGGCTGAAACTTTTGGAGGAGGGCGCTGGATGGCTGGTCATAGGGGCCTTTTTCAGGAACGGACGCTTAGCTGGAGCTGGTGACAGGGGCCGAGACGGCTTCAGGCTGGACGCCTTCCGGGGCCTGCTGGCTGGCCGGAGCCGCTTCGCTGGCTGGCGACTGCAAGGTGATGCGATACCCCAGCCCCCGGACCGTCTCCACCATGTCGCGAGCCGGGCCCAGCTTGGCCCGCAGGCGCTTGACCTGGGCATCCACGGTGCGATCCATGACGGACTCAGCCTCTTCCTGCCAAACGGTTTCCAGCATCTGCTCCCGGGTCTTGACCCGGTTGGGCTGGCTGGCCAGGGCCATTAAAATCTTGAACTCCGTATGGGTCAGCGGCACGTCCTGATCGTTGACCAGCACCCGAAACTCCTCCGGGAAAATTTTAAGACGACCCAACACAATGCGCTTGCCTTCCACCTCGGCGGGACGAAACCCGGAAGTCCGGGCCAGCATGGCCTTGACCCGCAGCACCAGCTCCTTGGGGCTAAAGGGCTTGATCACATAATCCTCCACTCCGCACTCAAAACCGGTCACCCGGTTGTACTCGGACGAGCGGGCCGTAAGCATGATGATGGGAATATGGCGGGTTTCCGCATTGCCTTTCAGATCACGGCAAATGTCGTACCCGGAGCGATCGGGCAGCATTAAATCCAGAATAATCAGGTTGGGCTGGAAACTTTCCACCAAGGGCAACACAGAAGAACCGTTGTAAGCCGATTCCACTTGCAGGCCATTTTTTTCCAGGTTGTAACGAACCAGATTCACCAGGTCTTTTTCATCATCTACAACCAGAATGCGGGATGTCATGGCGGTGGGATCCGTTTGGCAAGTGTGACTGTGACAGGGACTAAAACTGCGGTTGGGGCAGGCCCCGAGCCAGCTGCATGATAACCGAAACCGGAGCGCTTAGGCCAGGGTGGCCGTAAAAACGGGACCCAGCGCCGGGAGCAGAAACGGATTGTACGCCGATGGGCTGGTCAAGGCCTGAGGCGTAAATTGCGGCATTAATTGGGGGACAAGCGGCGGGAAAACCGGGGTACCCAAAGGGGAAGGGCGGCTGTGCGTATCGGGGCCCGACTGGGCGAACGTCAACGGCTGCTGCTTGATTGAGTGATGGCCGCCACTCATTTTTTTTTCAGACGCTTTGTCCCGAATGGCCGCTTTGTCACCGTCCTCCTCGTCGTGATCCTCATCCCCTTCAATCACGCTTTCATCCAGCGCGCCACCGGGCTTCCAGAGGTTGCGGGGGGCCACTTTCCGGCTAATGGCCTCAGCGGCGAAAATGCCCAGGGTAATGGGAACGGCCTTGAGCAGGACTTGATGACCGGCGGCCTTTTGCAGCAAGTTTTTCAGTCCCTGAAAAGGAATGTGCTTCAGGTTGAACTGATGGCCCAGCCAGTCCAGAGCGGCCGTAAAAGCGGAAACCATGCCCAGGGTGGCGGCTTCCCGCTGGATGGTGTTCTTTTTCACACGCCATGGGGCGTTGCGATCATCCCAAACCCGGTAACCGCTGCCCACCCCCTTGGTAGCCACGCCAGCCAAAGCGGTGTGGAATACTTCCCGGGCAATACTGGTTGTAACAGGGTTGATGGCCATTGTGGCGACAGGCTTTCCTAAACGCTGATGTCCTGGATTCTGTGGTCATCCTAGGGAAGTCCTGTGACATTTTGATGACAGCCTGTCCGAGTAATACAAAATGTAAACTTCCGCAGAAGGCCCCAACCTGATTTCAATCCGGCATCTTTGGCCCATATCTGTTTTAATTAAGAAATATTCATAAAAATTAAAGATCCCGGACGTTCAGCCGAAGCACAATGTAATGCATTTCTACAGGTAGCACGGAGATGGGTTTCCCCACTGCTTTTTCCAAGCTGGTTTGGCAAAGCCATGGCCCACTGGCAGGGGTCATGCCGCTGGCGAGCCCGTGGCTAAACCAGACACAAGCCGCGCCTCCCCTGGGCGAATCTTCGGCTGGGCCATTTTTTTCCGGCTGGATGGGGCCATTGGCCCAGCAGTTTTCCCAATCTCATCTGGCCGGGCTCATTGATTTCCACGCCCTGGGCTGGTTGCTCTTCTTTTGCGCCATGCTGGTCTATGCGCTGAACAAGGAACAGTGGTTGCGCATGCAACGAGAAATGCGCAAGATGGCCATGTTTGATCCCCTGACCGGGCTGCACAACCGTGCCCTGCTGGAGGAAACGGTTCAAGAGAAAATCAGGGCCAGCAAAGACAATGGCAAAAAGTTTGCCCTGATGCTCGGCGATCTGGATCGCTTTCAGCAGGTAAATGACACGCTGGGCCATCAGGCCGGGGACAATTTGCTGAAACAGGTGGCTTTCCGGCTGAAAAACATTTTACGCAGCACCGACTTTGTGGCCCGACTGGGCGGGGATGAGTTCGCCATCATCCTGGATTCGCTGGATCATGACGGGTTCGTCAATCAGCTGGCCCAGCGCATTCAAAAAACGCTGGATGAACCCATTCTGCTGGATGGCATGGCCATCAAGGCGGGCATTAGCATGGGCATTGTGCTGTACCCGGACGACGGCGAGGATCTGGAAACGCTGATGCGGCACGTGGACATTGCCCTGTACCGGGCCAAGGAGCGCCGGGATTGCTTTACCTTTTACGACGCGGACATGGATGAGTACAACCGCAAACATATGCAATTGCAAAACGACCTGCGGGAGGCCATTAAAAATCAGGATCTGGAAGCCTACTACCAGCCCAAGGTGGATTGTAACACCCATCAGGTCAAGGGGCTGGAGGCGCTGGCCCGCTGGAGTCACCCGGAGCGAGGCATGATCTCTCCGGCGGAATTTATCCCCATCGCCAAGAAGAACAACCTGATTGGCGGGCTGACCCTGATGATGCTGGAAAAGTCGATTCAGCAAATCAGCCAGCTTTACCATCAGGGCGTGGACATCCTGCTATCCGTGAACATTACGGAGCAAAACCTGGGCGATATGGACTTTCCGGAGACGGTGGCCGAAATTTTGTTGCGGCACAATTTTCCGCCGCACTGTCTGGAGTTGGAAATCACGGAAGACGTGATTATTGACAACGTGAAAAACGCCGCCCGGGTCACCGAGAAACTGAAAAACCTGGGCGTCCAGATTTCCATTGACGACTTTGGCACCGGGAACTCCTCCATTTCGTACCTGAAAAAACTGCCCATCAACACCCTGAAAATCGATCTCTCCTTTATTCGGGAAATGAACCGCAGCCCCGATGACGCGGCCATCGTCAAAACCACCATCATCCTGAGCAAGAGCCTGGGGCTATCGGTGGTGGCGGAAGGCGTGGAAGACGAGCTGACCCTGCAGCGCCTGAACGATTGGGGCTGTGATTTGGCCCAGGGCTTTTATGTCTGTAAGCCCATCCCTCAGGAGGAACTGATCCGGTGGCTGGAGCAAGGGCCCTGGAAGCCGGTTATCCGAACACAGCCCGCCCAGCCTCTAAGCCCGCAAGCGGAAAAGGAGGCGGAAGATTCCGCGTCCAACGTGCGCCCCTTCAAGCGCTCTCAAGCCGGGGGTATGGAATAGGAATATGCCCTAGCGGCCTGAGGCCAGCGCCACCGGCAAAATAAAAGCGAGGAATGAATCCTCGCTTGCATCCAGTCGTGCAACACAAAGGCCACAGGCCTTTTTTCCTCACATAAAGCGACGCAACAGGCCACAAGCCGATTGAATCGCACCCCTCACGGCTCTCTCCTCTCTTAAAACCAGCGGGGAAGCGTCCCTTCCCCTCAATACGGCCAGCGACAATTCCGGCGGCCCAAACCCAAACAGTTCGGCCAGCGCCCGGGTCAGGCGTCGCCAATGCAGTGCAGGCAGGCGACGACGGATAGAACGCCCATGGCAAGTCCACACCCAATGGGGACCCTGTGTTTTTCCAGGCGGCTTAAAACTCATGGGGCAAACTCTCCTTCAGGCAAGCCAGGGACCTACCCGATCCAAATCCGACAAATTGTACGTTCAAACACGGTCCGGCAAGCTCTTTGGATGGAAAGAGGCCGATACTGAACCAGAATTCACTTGCGCTTTACAAACACTTCAGACAAATCGCTCACCCCGAAGGTGATTTCATTAAAATAAAAACAACTGATTGGCGACAATTGCCTACCCACCCGGCCCAAAGGGAGCCAGAATGCCACATCCGTTCCACCGGTTTCAGGGGGAAGCCAGTGCCGATAGCAAGTGGGCCAACCCCTCCTGCAGGGCCTCCGGTGAGCCGGTATTGGGTAAAATCACCCCGCCCGGGTGTTGCCGGGTCAAAGCCTGCTTCTCCTCCCGGCCAAGCTGACTGCGAATGCGGGCCAGGGCGTCCGCTTCGCTCATCCTTCGCTTCTGAATCAGGCGGGCCAGTTGCACGGCAGGCTCGGTATCCAGCAGCCACACCTGATCGTAGCGCTCGGCCAGACCGGATTCAAACAGCAGGGGGATAATGGCCACCGCAGCGGGTCGATCCGCGTTCTCCGCAAAGAACGCTTCAATCCTTTGTCGGGTTTTGGGATGAATCCAGCTTTCCAGCAGCTTGCGCCGCTCCGGGTGCTGAAAGACCTGCCCCCCCAGAGCCGGACGATTCACCGCGCCGCTCTCGTCAAAAACCGCCGGGCCAAAGGCTTCCCGAATACGGGCATTCAGTTCCGCATCCTCTCGCAGCAGGGCATGCACCACATCATCGGCGTCAATCACCGGAATCCCCTGGCTTTTCAGATACTCCCCGGCCAGGGACTTGCCACTGGCGATCCCCCCGGTGAGGGCAATGCGACACACCATCAAAAAATCCTTGCGCTCAACGCTTTCCCTGATAGCTTACTGTCTGGCTTGTGAGATAATCAAGTCTGACCTGCTGCCCTGATCCTATTTTTTCTCCCGGATAGCGCACATCCGGATAGTGCAACAGCCCCAAAGGATTTACCGTGACCACCTGGAATCGTTTCGACCGTTCGCAAAAAATATTTGTGTGGCTGACCGCCATTTTTGTCATTTCGCTCTTTATCGCCGATGAGGTGGGGGCCATGTTGTTTTCCTTCCGCCTGCCGTTTTTAAAGGACCCGGTGCTGCTCTCCGCCGGGATTATTCCCTTTCCGGTCACCTTCATCCTCACCGATTTGCTGAACGAGTTCTACGGCAAGCAGGGAGCCCGCTTTGTGACCTGGGTGGGCTTTGGCATGTGCCTGCTGGCCTACGCTTACCTGACGGTGGGCAGCTGGCTGCCGGTGGATGCCGGTACCTTCATTCCCAAGCCGGTGTATTTAACCATTTACAAGCAGTACACGGGCATGTTTGTGGCCTCACTGCTCGCTTATCTCATTGGACAAATGCTGGACATTCAGGTGTTTCACACCATTCGGGCCATTACCAAGCACCGCTTCATCTGGCTGCGGGCCACCGGCTCCACGGTCATTTCCCAGATGTTTGACTCGCTGATTGTGACCACCATCGCCTTTTGGGGCCAGATGTCGCTGAATGACATGCTGCGGCTGGCCATGGGCAATTACACCTGGAAGTTCATCATCGCCGTGGGCATTACCCCCCTGCTTTACCTGGGCCACATGATCCTGAAGCAGCTCATGCCCCAACAGGAACGCCAACTGGAATCCGTGGAGCCCGAGTACAAATCTTGAGAAACTGGTTTTTGAAAGGCTTTCGGAATTTTGGCTTGCTTTCCGGCAGGGATTTGATCATAAAATGCGGCAACACGCACACTTCCCCATGTCCCAGTGAAAAATTCCCTGAGTAAAATTGCTCCCCGTAAAATTTCTCTAAACTGTGTCCCCCCGATGATCAAGAGCGCGATTTTCAATGTTTAATCTGCTTCCCCGGGAAGATAAATTTCTTAAAATGCTTCAGGATCTGGAAATGGCCTCCAACCGTTGTTCCAGATTGTTGAAAAAGCTGGTGGAACACCGTGATGATGAGGCCATCGTCAAGGAAGCCGCCGAAGAAATTTACCGGCACAAGCGGGAAGCCAAGAAGATACAGGAAACCCTCACCCAGGAAATCTGCCGCACCCTGATCACGCCCTTCGATCGGGAAGATCTTCAGGAATTCGCCGTGGCCCTGTACAACATTCCCAAGCTGGTCACCAAAATCACCGACCGCCTGAACACCCACCACATGTACCCCTACAACGGGGACTTCAACAAGTTTGTGGAGCTGATTGACCGGCAGGCCGAGGCCATGTCCGCCCTGATCCGGGAACTGTCCGGCAAACTGAACTCCCGCACGGTCAACGCCAAGGCTGCCATTCTGCATGAACTGGAAGATCAGGGCGATGTGGTTCTGGGTCAACTGATTGCCAGCTCCTTTCACGATATTGAAGACGTCCGCGAGCTGATTTTGCGCAAGGATATTTACGAAATGCTGGAAGACGTCACCGATCAGTACCGGGACGCGGCCAACGTGGCCATGCAAATCATTCTGAAGCACACCTAGAACGGGCAAGGAGTTCTTGTAAGCGATGGATTTCGGACCCGAACTGCTGATGCTGGTGGCCATTATTGGGCTGGCCCTGATTTTCGACTATATCAACGGCTTTCACGACGCGGCCAACGCCATCGCTACGCTGGTAGCCACCAAGGTCATGACCCCTCGGGTGGCCGTGATGTTTGGAGCCATCTTTAACTTTGCAGGCGCCCTGATGAGTACGGAAGTGGCGGCAACCATCGGCAAAGGCATTGTGGACGCCCCATCCATCACCATGCCCATTGTGCTGTGCGCCCTCATCGGCGGCATTACATGGAATCTGCTGACCTGGTGGTGGGGCTTGCCCAGCAGTTCTTCTCACGCCCTGATTGGCTCCTTGCTGGGAGCCACCTTTTTCGGCAGCCGTCACGGGTATGAACACATTTCCTGGGAAACCGTGCTGCAAAAAATCGTTCTGCCCATGTTCACCTCCCCGCTGGCGGGCTTTGTTCTGGGCTTACTGATTATGGCTGGGCTGACCTGGCTGGTCTTTCGGGTCCACCTGCACCGCATTAACTGGACCTTTGGCAAGTTGCAGGTGGTTTCGGCCATGTTTATGGCCCTCTCTCACGGCAACAACGATGCTCAGAAGTCCATGGGCATCATCGCTCTGGCCCTGCTAACGTATAGTAAAATGCCCGGCGTGCATTTCCCCGACTGGTTTTTTGAGTCAGGCTCGGATTTTCATGTGCCCCTGTGGGTCATCGTGTCCTGCGCCAGCATGATTGCTCTGGGCACCCTCAGCGGCGGCTGGAAGATCATCCACACCCTTGGCAACAAAATGCTGAAGCTGCAACCCATCCACGGGTTTGCCGCCGAAACCACCGCTTCCAGCATCATTCTGGCCGCCAGCCACTTTGGAGTCCCACTCAGCACCACCCATGTCATCACCTCATCCATTATGGGCGTGGGTGCCACCAAACGACTTTCTGCGGTAAAATGGGGCATCGTCGGTAATATTTTATGGGCCTGGATTCTTACGATTCCCCTGACGTTCCTGTTTTCCGGGGCCCTAATGATCGGAATCAACTGGCTGCAGACCTTTGGGCGATAGCACACCAGAAGATTCAATGAGGAGTGGCACATGGAGTTTTTTCATACCCTGATCGAGCTGGTAATGGCTTTCATTCACAACGTCATCGCCTCCCTGGGCTATGTGGGCGTGGCCTTGCTGATGGCCATCGAATCGGCCAACGTGCCCCTGCCCAGCGAATTCATCATGCCCTACGCCGGGTTTCTGGTGCAGCAGGGTAAGCTGAACTTTCACCTGGCGGCTCTTGCTGGCGCGGTGGGCTGTGTCATTGGTTCCATTCCCTCCTACTTTATTGGCCTGTTCGGGGGACGCTCCTTCTTGCTGAAATACGGCAAGTGGCTGCTGCTCAGCGAACATGATCTGGATGAAGCGGAGCGTTGGGTGGACAAATACGGGGATCTGGCCTTTTTCATCTGCCGGATGCTGCCGGTGGTGCGCACCTTTATCTCCCTCCCCGCCGGGATTTTGCAGGCCCACTTTTACCCGTTTGTCCTCTATACCTTTATCGGCTCCCTGATCTGGTGCTACGGTCTGGTTTACGTGGGCGTCTACTTCGGGGAGAACCTGGAGGCCTTCCGGGCCATCTGGCACAAGTTCGATTACGCCATCATCGGCCTGCTGGTGGTGCTGGGCGTCCTGTACATCTGGAAGCACGTCAAACACATCCGCCAGGATCAGCGGAAATTGGCCCAGCAGGAACTCGCACAGGCCAAGCGCACCGGGCAGGAATCCTGATCGGTGAGCCAGGAAACCCCGGAGCGGCAGTCATCGACACTGATTCCAACCCTGGGCTGGTTCTCGGCAGCCTGTATCGTGGCAGGTTCCATGGTGGGCTCCGGTATTTTCATTGTCTCCGCCGATATCGCCCGAACGCTGGGCACCGGCGGTTGGCTGATGGCCGTTTGGCTGTTCGCTGGTATCCTGACCCTTCTGGGGGCGGCCTCTTACGGGAAGCTGGCCGCCTATATGCCAAAAGCCGGTGGGCAATACGTCTTTCTGAAAGAAGCCTGGGGTGAATTACCCGCCTTTTTATACGGCTGGGTGTTGCTGACGGTCATTCAAACCGGCTTTTTGGCCGCCGTGGCCGTGGCCTTCACCAAGTTTCTGGGGGTGCTGATTCCCGCGGTGTCCTCCGTGCCCGTATTGCCCGGCCTGCCCTTTAGCGCCCAAAGCCTGCTGGCCGTGCTGGTGCTGTTTTTACTGACCGCCTTCAACAGCACGGGCATTCGCAACGGCGCCATCCTGCAAAACGTGTTCACCAGCCTGAAAGTGTTGGCCCTCATCCTGCTGATTGCTGTGGGGCTGGCCTTCGGTAAAAACCTGACCCAGGTCGACTGGTCGCTAACCCTGCCCGCCGCCCAATCGACGCAGGGCCACTGGCTGACCCTGTTTGCCTTTGCCTCGGTGGGAGCGCTCTTTTCCGCCGATGCCTGGAATTACGTCACCTTCATTGGCGGCGAGGTCAAAGAACCCTCCAAGACCCTGCCCAAAGCCCTGATTTTGGGTACGGTAACCGTGGTTGTCCTCTACCTGCTGGCCAATCTGGCGTATCTCAACCTGCTGCCCCTCTCCCTAATCCAGAGCGCCTCCGAGGATCGGGTGGCCACCGCAGCCATGAACGTGGTGTTTCCGGGCGCGGGCGTCCTGCTGATGGCCGTGATCATCCTGATTTCCACCTTTGGCTGCCTGAATGGCATGCTGCTGGCCGGGGCCCGGGTGTTTTACGCCATGGCCAAAGACGGCTTGCTGTTTGCGCAATTCGGGCAGGTGCATCCCAAAACCCATTCTCCCAACTTTTGCCTGTGGGTGCAGTTTGCCTGGGCCTCCGGCCTGGCCTTATCGGGCACCTACGGCCAGTTGCTGGATTATATTGTTTTCTCCGCCCTGATTTTCTACATCGTGACAATGCTGGGCCTGCTGCGTCTGGCCCGTCGGTTGCCAGACGAGGTGAGGATGACCCGCAAGCGGGATTTCGCCTTACCGGTGGCTTATATCGCCGGTGCCTCGTTTATGGCGTTTTTCCTGCTATTTGGTGATTTTTTCACCCCGGATTACCGGAGTCGTTTCCAGACCGATTTGTGGCACACCAAGTTTTTCACCAGCCTGGCAGGCTTGGCCCTGACCGCTCTGGGTTGGCCGGTCTACGCCCTCTGGAAGCGGTATCGCTCAATCTAGACGCCGCTTGCCCAGATGGCTGCGAATGGCCTGAGCAATCGCCTGATTCCCGGTTTCCGTGGCGTAAAACAGAGGGGTTTGCCCCCACATATCGGCAATGTTAGGCTGGATGCGGGGATGGCCCAACAGGGCTTGCACCATTTCCCGAGAACCCACCAGGGTGGCCAGCGACAATGGTGTAGCGCCCATCACATTGCGAACGTTTACATCAATATCCGGATGGCTCAACAACCGCTTCACCGCAGCCGGGTTGTCCACTCCCACCGCCTCGTGCAAGGCGGTATCCCCACCCAAATCGTATCGGTTGACAGCAATCGCCGGGTGTTCCAGCAAAGCCTGTAGAACGGGAAGATTTTTCTTTTTGGCCGCCAGAATCAGGGGCGTTTGCTGATGCAAATTCTCGGCATTGACCTCCAGATCCGGTGCCGCCAGCAAGACTTTCAAGGCGTCCAGCGCCCCAATGAAGGTGGCATAATGCAGGGCCGTGTCCCCGTCCTCATCCCGCTGGTTGACGTTGATACGAGGATGCGCCAGCAGCAGGCGGGCAATTGATGCCTTGTTCCGGCTTACGGCCTGCATCAGGGGCGTCGCCTGCGTATAGTCCGACCGATTCACATCAACAGCCGGGTGTGCCAGCAAGCGCTGAATCAGACTTTCATCCGAAGAGCGCCGGATGAGTCGGTACAGGGGCGTCTCTTTGGCGTAATTGGCCAGATTCACATCGGTGGAGGGGTGACGCAACAAGGTATCCACCACGCCTTGCCGGTTATTTTCCAAGGCCAGAGAGAGAGCCGTGCAGCCCGTAATGTCCTGACTGTTCAAATCCAGGTCGGGCAGCTGAACCAGCGCGTCCACGAAGGATTGATGTCCTTTAAGGGCGGCCATCATCAACGGGGTGATGCCCAGTATATTAGGATGGTTCACCGAAAGCAGGGAATGTTGGAGCAAGGCAAGCGCCGTGTCCGCGTTTCCACAGCGGGCAGCCACGTGTAACAACCCTTCTCCCAGCCAGTTTTGAGCCCCCACATTGGACTCCGGGTGTCGCAAGAGCAGTTTTACGGTGTCCGCGTTCCCGTACTCCACGGCCAAACCCAGGGCTTGACGCATCTGCCGATCCCAGGCCCCAATGTGCAGGTCGGGTCGACGGGTCAAAATATCGATGGCCCGGTTTTGGCAAGCCTCCGCCGCCGCGTGCAAGGGCGTGCGCAAGGTCACCGGATCCCGGGGGATCAGCCCAGTGGGAATTCTGGAGAGCAATTGCCGCAACATCCCGGAATGTCCCTGTCGGGCGGCTTCAAACAGCGCCTGGCGGGCCTCGGTTTCATTCAGGGTAGCGCCCTGCCGTTCCAGGAGTTCCAGCCCAACCAGATTGCCGGTGTTGGCGGCCTGAGCGATGGGGGACAGGCCGGATTCGTCCTGCCGGGCCGGGCTGGCGCCCGCCTTCAGCATACTGGCGCTGAGAAAATTGAACAGATGACGGTCGGGTTTGCCCGGCCCGGCCCGCTTGAGGGCTTCGTGCAAGGCATTGGAATTATCCGCGATGATCTGCCAGGCCCGAAAAGCCTCCGGTGAATGCACGGCATCCACCTGCCGGGCCAATGCTTGCGCGGAACTATCCGAGACAACAGAATTTTCCTGCTCTCTGCCCCTCTCCTCATCTGAGTCTACTTCCTGAATGGTCGATAGCACCCGGGTCATGCGCTTGGCAGACTGCATGCCAAAGCGGAGCCCCCGAAATTCAACCCGATCCCGTTCAAAGCGACTCCATTCAAACTGATCCTTCAAGGGCTGAGGCCCGGCGGGAACAGCGCCTTTTGCGGGTTGTCCGTTGCCCAAAAGCCCTGCCGGCGATGTGGACTTTGTCCCCGGGCCAAACGGGTTCCCCACAGCGCCACGGGCAAAACCGTCTGAAATTCTCGTCATTACAACCATTCACTCCCTCTGACTTTCCTGATCAGTCGGATGTCCTTGCTGACTGTCCTTGCAAGCTCAGTGCCGATCTCGGCCTGAACGCCTCCCCCAAAGATACCCACTGGTGTACTGAAATCTGAAATCTTTGAAAAGTTTGAAACTTTTACAGTCATGGCAATATAAACTGGTTTAAAAAAATAAGTCATTTTAATCCAATTTGCAAGTCAGTTCTTACATCAAAAAAGCAGCGGATGGCGGAACCGGCCTGTTCCAGGGAACTTTGGCAACGGCAACCGTATGGAATCCCTGAGGCAGCACTGCGGAAGAAGAAGCCCGTTACGTGGCGCTATCAGAAGAGTGACAAACGGGGCGGGGCTTGCGCATAATAAAATCATGAATCTGCCGCTTTGGGAAACCATTTTACAACCAGAAACCCCGGACGCCCCCCCGGAGACTTTGCCTCGCTACGCCGAAGTGTTGGTTAACATGACCGCCAAGGGCTTGCAAAGTCAGGTGTTCACCTATCAGGTGCCCGAGGAATTCCGGGAGGTGGCCAGGGTGGGTCAGCCGGTGTTGGTCTCCTTCGGGGCTCAGCAGGATTTGACCGGCTTTATCGTGGGCCTAAGCGCCGATTACACGGGGCACTACAAGCTCAAGGAACTCTCCGACATTCTGGATGAGACACCCCTCTTCGACGCTGAGTACTATGACTTTATCCAGTGGGTGGCCGATTACTACGCCACCCCGCTACCGCAGGTGCTGGCCTGCGCCCTGCCCGCCAATCTGGTACAGCGCCCCAAAAAGCTGGTGTATCAGGGGCCCAATTTTAAAGAACCCCTGATGATAGCCCGCATTCCCAACGAGGTGGCCCGCAAGGCGTTGCAGCTCATTGATTTTCTCTACAAGAACGCCGCCACTTACGAAGAACTGTGCGGCGGCAAGAACGCCAAGGGTTACTCGCCCAAGTACCTGGCCGGGCACTTGCGCATGCCCGTGAAAGCCATGAATCAGCTGCTGGCCCGCCTGCGCAAGCTGGACATCGTGGTGGTGGAAACCGAACTCAGCGCCAAGACCCGGGCTAAAACCGTCAAGCGGGTGACGCTGAATGCCGACAAGCTGGAAAACGCCGCCCTGTCCACCCGTCAGCAGGAGATTGTGACCCAACTTAAGGATCGCCCGGAAGGCTTGCCCCTGAAGGAACTGCTAGACGTGCTGGGCACCACCCCGCCCACGGTCAAAAAGCTGGAGGCGGCTGGGGTGATTACCATCACCGAGGTGGCTGAGCATCGGGACCCATTGGCCCTGTTTCAAAAGCTGGCCGCCCGCACCCACTTTACCCTGTCACGGTATCAGCAGCAGGCCATGGATACGGTGGTCAACGGGGACAGTGAGCAGCCCTACCTGCTGTATGGCATTACCGGCTCCGGCAAAACAGAAGTGTATATGAGCATGACCCGCCACGCCCTGGAACGGGGCAAGGCCGTGCTAATGATGGTGCCGGAAATCGCCCTGACCTCCCAGATTGCCCGGCGCTTTATCAACCACTTTGGCTCGGAAAACATTGCCCTGTGGCACAGTAACCTCTCCGATGGGGAAAAGGCCGATACCTGGCACAAGTTGCGCACCGGGGAACTCAAGATCCTGATTGGGGCCCGCTCGGCCATTTGGGCGCCCATCAAGGATCTGGAACTGATTCTGATCGACGAGGAGCATGAGGGCAGCTTCAAGCAGGATTCCCCGGCCCCCCGCTACAACGCCAAAACCCTGGCCCTGGAACTGGCCCGCCGCACCGGGGCCAAAGTGGTTCTGGGCAGCGCCACCCCGGAGATCAGCACCTTTTATCAAGCCCAGCGAGACGGGCGTATTCTGCATTTGCCGGAACGCTTTGGCAACAGCCAGTTGGCCGAGGTGCGGGTGGTGGACATGAAGCAGGAGCGGGGGCAGGGCCATCAGGGGCAGTTGTCCCGATCGCTTATTGAGGAGTTAAAAGTCAATCTGGAAGCGGGCGAGCAGTCCATTATCCTGCTGAACCGGCGGGGCTTTTACACCACCATTCAATGCACCGTCTGCGATCACGTCTTTCAGTGCCCCAATTGCGATGTGGCGGTGACCTTTCATCGTACCCGCAATCAGGTGTGCTGCCACTACTGCGGCTATGAAAGCGAACGGCCCGCCTATTGTCCGGTGTGCGCCAGTATGGAACTCAGCCACAGCGGAGTGGGCACCCAGCGCATCGAGGATGAAGTCATCCAAAAATTCCCGGAGGCCCGGGTGCTGCGGCTGGACAGCGATGTGTTGCAGCGCAAGAACGCTTATGTAGAAATTTTTGAGACCTTTGCCGCCGGAGAAGCCGACATTTTGATTGGCACCCAGATTGTGGCCAAGGGGCTGGACGTGGCCAACGTGACGCTGGTGGGCGTGGTCAGCGCCGATTCCGCCTTTTGCCTGCCGGATTACAAATCCGCCGAGCGGGGCTTTCAGTTGCTGACTCAGGTAGCGGGCCGGGCCGGGCGGGGCCAGAAGCCGGGCCGGGTGATCATTCAGTCGGTGCAAACCCAGCATATGGTACTGACCCACGCCAAAAATCAGGATTACCCCAACTTTTACACGGAAGAGATTGTGCAGCGGGAGCTGTGCGGCTTTCCGCCCTACTCCCAGATTTTTCGCTTTATCGTCAGTTGCGAGAACGAAAAAAAGGCCCAGCAGTTCATTCAGGCGGCCACCCTGCACCTGCGGGAGCAAATTCAGGCCGCCGATGGTGAACTGGGCAAGCACATGACCCTGATGGGCCCGGCCCCGTGCGTTCTGCCCCGCATCCAGAACAAATTCCGGCTGCACTTACTGATTAAAAACTTCGCTGGAGCGGCCGGGCATCGGTTGATTACCGAGTTTTACCGTCGGGCCACGGAAAATCGCCTGCCGGAAGACCTGAACTTTATTCTGGACATTGACGCCCAGAGCCTGTTGTAGTGCTATTAAGCAGACCATCAGCCGCTCACGCATTGCCCTCAAAGCACTCAAAAAAAATTATCCCGAACCATTTGCCCAATATCAAGGAGAAACCGCCCATGTCCGTCATTGATGACTTAAAAGCCAAGCTGATTCGTGAATTAGAGGCCATCCACGTGGCGATTGAGGACGAGAGCTGGAAACACGCCGGTCACGCAGGGGCCACCCCCGGTGTGGAAGCCACCCACCTGAACATGGTGGTGGTATCCCCCCAATTTGAGGGCCTGGGCATCATGGATCAGCACCGCCTGGTGCATGCCGTGCTTCAGGAGGCCCGGGAGCGGCACTTGCACGCCCTGCAACTCAAGACTATACCAGCCAGCCAGTGGAGCGCCCACCATCCGGCGTAAACCCACGCTCAAAAAAGCCCCCAAATGAGTGCCCCTCCCGGATTGATCCGAAGAGGGGCTGTGAAGTCCACGTTGGTGGCCATTCACAGGGAGTAGTATAAACCCTGGGCTATGGTCATTCCATTGCCTGACGGGCTCAATTTTTACCGAACCCCTGAGCCATAGGGCCCACCCCATTCGCAGTGGTCATCCAGCATAGCCCTGAGCCAATTGACTAGGAAATCAAGCGCCCAAATCCTGTCTGAGCCGTTGCAAAAACCGGCGCAACGGATGGGAAGGCTCCAAGCGTGCTTCCCAATCCCGCCGAATCACCGGGTAAAGCTCGGCAGGGTCCCGACTCCCCAAAAACACCACGGGCCGATCCGCCTGTTCGGGGGGCCATTGAAAGCCAAACACAACCAAGGGATCCAGGGCGTCCTTTCCCGCAAACGGCATTAAGTCGGGGGCCACAAAAGACAGCAAGCCCAGGGGTAGAGTATGGGTGGACACCAAGCCATCCTCAAAGCACTGGAACGGCAGTATCTCACAGCGATCTCCCTGTGGGCTGATGGCTTCAAAGTCGTACACGGTCTTAATCTGGTAACTGGCCAGAGCCGGACTGGCCAAAGCGCCTTCGGGCAGGCCCCACCGCTGGAAGGAGGGATCGATCAGGCAGGCCGTGGGGGGAATGGAAGTGTTTCCCGCCTGAAAATGCTGAATCACTGCGTTCAGGTATCCCCATGGGGTGGCCAGAATAAAGGTGTGATTGGTCGTATCCGCCTGATAAAAGGGCTCACAGTGGCCATCGGCGGCCATCAACAGATAGGTTTGCCCAAACTGCCGTTGCAAGGCAGTGCCCAACTGATAGGTCAACTCGTAGCACACGCCGGTGTAGGGCCGTTCGGGGTGGGGGGGCTGGTAGTAATTCTCCAGACGCACTTCCTGATCGTTCCAGCTTATGGAAAAATCGCTGTCCGGGGATAGCAGGCTCTCCAGATCCTTGCTGTACCGGCATTGAGGCAGCGCCTGTGCCAAAAAAGACTGAAACTCCGGCACAAAGAGGCCCGCAGGATCATGGGAAAAGGCACTGGGAGACACGACCGAACTCACTCCTTGTTTAACAGGCAGGGTTTAAAAGGCTGGACTTGCTTAAACACTTCTATTGTTATTATTCCACGCTTTGGCGGATTGGAATCCTTTGGTTACAATAGAAGTCTGTCGCTAGATACGGTTACCGATAGAGAGGTTCAGGAAAACGCTTTGCCCATGCCCATCATCACCCGCCGGACAGGCCCTTTGGCCCTGACCCTGTTCCTGATCAGCCTGTTCAACCTCACTGGGCTCCCCCTCCTGATGCAGGGCGTCTCCAGTCAGGCCATGGCCCAGTCGGAAGCGCCCAGTTTTCTCAACCCGGCCCGCCCCAAAACACAGTATACATACCGTTTTCCCTATACCGCCGTCGATCCCGACCCCCTCAAGCAGCCTACGAACAAAGATATTCCCGGCTTTCGGGGCGAAAATCAGCTGATGATTTACACCCCGGCCTTCGGGGCCCAAACTGGCACCAATCAGGCCGGATGGGAAGCGGTGGTGGAAAATGGGGTCATTGTTCGGCTCAACGCCGGGAATAGTGCCATTCCGGCCAACGGCTTTGTGATCAGCGGGCACGGTTCGGCGGCCCAATGGTTGACCCGCTTTGGCAAGGTGGGCTCTCTGGCTGGCTGGAGTATTGAGACTGGAAAACTCACCCTGCAATTCACCCCGGCCACCTATTTAAACGAAGTGGACGCCGCTTTAAAAGCGGCCACGGCCAAACCGGGAGCCTCCGCCGATTACCCGGAGCATCTGACCGAGGCCCAACGCTGCCGGGCGGAACTGCTGGCCCTGCAAAGCAGCCCCGTTTCGGAAGCCATGGCCGATACGGCCCAGCGCTGCGTGCATGCGGCCAACCTGGCCTATTACAACACCATTCCCGCCGAGCCCAACGCTTTCCGGGGCACCTGGATTCGCCCGGAGGGAAACGATCCCCAGCAAATCCGGCAGGCCGTGGCCGCCCTGAAGCGGGCCAACATCCAGCAGGTGTTTGTGGAAACTTATTATCAGGGCAAAACCATTTACCCCAGCAAGGTCATGGCCGCTTACGGGCTGGCCGAGCAGCACCCTCGCTACCGGGGAGGTGATCCGCTGAAGTTATGGATTGAGGAAGCCCACCAACAGGGGCTGAAGGTGCATGTGTGGGCCCAGGTCTTTTTCGCAGGGAACCAAAAGGAAAACAGCGAGCAGTTCGGCCCCATCCTGAGCCGCTACCCGGAGTGGCGCAACATCCAGCGCCCCCACTGGCAGACGCCCACGCCGGTTATTTCCAATATCGAGCCCGGACACTACTTTCTGGACCCGGCCAACCCGGACGTACGCCAGTTTTTGAACAAGCTGCTGATGGAGATGGTCAGCGAATATGACGCCGACGGGCTGAATCTGGATTACATCCGCTACCCGGCCAGCGCGGCGGTCAATAAGCCCAACTATCTGGGCACCACCTGGGGATATACGACAGTGGCCCGCCAGCGTTTTCAGGCCATGATTGAGGCCGAGCGCACCGCCAGCGAGGCTCAGCGGGTGGACGCCCTGAAACAGGCGGGCAAGCCCGTTCCCAAAAGCACGGTGAATCCCGCCCTGTCATCGGCGGACCCCATTGGCTTAACACCGAGCAACCCCCTGTGGAACCGGTGGGTCAGCTGGCGCAAGGAGCAGGTTTCCAGCTTTGTGAAAAGCATTTCCCAACAGGCTCGTGCCCTGAAGCCCAATTTACTGGTATCGGCCGTGGTGTTTCCCAGCCATGATCCCACCTATGCCCTAAAATTACAGGATTATCCCCGTTGGGCCAAGGAGGGGGACATTCAGGCCCTCACCCCCATTGGGCTCTCTACCGATTTGGGCCGCATGCGCTTGCAGTGCGATCAACTCAGGGAGCAGGTGCAAGGAAAAATCCCGGTATACGTGGGCATTTTCTCCCTGTACAACCGCACGGGCCCCCTCAGTCTGGTAGAAGAGATCGACACGGTCAGGCAGGCTGGACTGGGCGGCGTGGTGCTGTTTGACGGGGCCCGCCTGAGCGCCCCGTACGAGGAAGCCTTGCTGGAAGGCCCCTTCCGACCTGCACCCTGAGGCCGACCTTCGCCCTGATATCGAAGTCCGTTTTCGGCCGGTTTGTTTGCCCCAAAACAGGTATAGTCAGGGAATCCTTATCTCAAACCCGCCGTGGGCTTGCCGTCTAAATAAATCCGTCTGGACGATGGCCTCCAGATTGAGTGGCCCGTACAGGTGCGGGTAAAGCTCCCCGTGTGTGGAGGGCTCCCAGCGCAGCTCCGCCTGTAGGGCCTCCACGGCCACGCTCAGCAGCAGTAATTCCGACTGTTCGGGGAAGTAGGCGTTGGCCACCCGGTTCAGCTGATGGCCCGGGGAGGCGTGAATAAAGCCCTCCGTGGCCAGACTGTCGGTGGTGAACTGGCCCTGAAGGTTGGCTTGTCGGAAGGTTTCCGGGGCGCACAGGATATAAATGGTTTCTGAATGAGACATAAATAAAAAACGCTCTGCGAAAAAATAGACGGTACCACTGATTGTGGCCGGAACACGGGCCAGGCGCAAATGTTGAGAGTCCGTAACGTGTGGCGTCCACCCCACTCTGCTTGTGCCCGCTTCATTTTGGACGCTTCAGGTGAGCATCGCCTCTACCACGGCTCTATTGTTACTTGACCCTCCATAGTGTCATCCCCTATGGTGAAAAGACCATCGGGTTTGTCATGGCCCATGGACCGCAATTAAACAAGTATTCGCAATTAAACAAGTATTTAAAGAGAGGGAGAGCGACCATGGCCAAGCAGAATCAGGCAAAGCAAAGCGATTTGAAGGTGACCGAGCGAGACAATACTCTGAATCCCCGTCAGCTCAGAGCCGCCGGATTTATCCCGGTCACCTTGTACGGAAAGAACCGGGAATCCGTGCAAATTCAGGCCAAAACCCACGAGTTGAGCCAATTGATCATGCACGGCAGCCAGCACTTCCAGTTGTCGGGCTTTGTTAGCGGTCCTGCCAAACTGCGGCAACTGCAGGTGGATCCCGTGTCCCAGCAGCCCATCAGCGCCCAACTACTGTCCGTCTAGCGCCTGAGTTTCAGTCAATTTAGCGCCAAGAACCGCTCAAATGCTCATTTGGGTGGTTTTTCGGCTAAATAAACGCCCTAGACAGGGTAAAACCCAGAAACCAGAGGCTTCCGGGTTAGGGCAGGCAATTATCACCTTATCAGTCGCAGTTAGTTATCAGTCACGTTACATTGAAGGAGAGAGAAATTTCAGAGCATGGCTCAGGGCAGCTGGGTCGGCAACAGGGCCACCGCTTTGTTCAGCAGGGCCGGGTTGGCGGCCAGGGCGGCAGGCCCCAGAACCAGTCCGCTGAGTGCGCCCAGACCGGCACCCGTCAAGGCGGCACCAGCGAACAAGGTTGCTTTGTTCCGGGTATTCACCGGAGAATTGGCGGGCCCCAACGCTTGCGGGTTGGGCATTTTGCTCGCCGAAGGAATGGCTTCCATCAAGGGACTCAACTTCTGCAGGGCGTTCAGCCAGGGATTATTTCCCGTGACTGCCTGCTTGACAAAGGTTTGCAAGGCGCCAACCACCGGATTTCCTTGTCTGGGCGGCAGGGAGGCGGGTTTGCTGGCGTTACTGACCGCAGGTGTGGATTTGATGAACACATCGCCCTGGTGGCCGTTTTGCCGGTGGATGGGCTGTGTTTTCTGCCCAAAGGCGATGGGGGTGGACGCTGGCTGGGCGGCAGATTTCGCCAGCGTTTGATTTTTCAATGCCTGATATTTCGGCAGCTTAAGCTGATTCATAGCGTCCATCATGGCGCGGGTCCCATCCCTCTGCTAAATCTTTCACTGAATCCGTTTGGAGAAGTGTGTTTCCAATCGATGAAATTATTCTATCTGAGTTTCCTCATTTAGAGAAATAAAAATAAAAACAAACTAAAGAGTCTCACCGAAAGCTCGGTCAGGGTGTTGAGATGCGCTAGTTTACAAAACTTAATTATTTCTTGGTGTTTATTTGACAAAAACCATTTAGTGTAAACTTGCCCCAAAGGGTTTTGGTTTCCTTTTTTGACGGTTTGGATAGTGACTTTTTAAAAAATAGTGGCTTTCTTTTTGACAAACATTCTTCCTAAACACTTTTTTCTCTCCAAAGGGGACGCCGTCCCCTTTACATCCCCTGCTGGAGATTGTCTTGCAGAGGTGTTTTTTTGTGAAAGATGCTTTCTTTACTATCTCTTTTTCTCAAGCTCCCCTTTCCCTAAGGGGACTCCGTCCCCTTTACATCCCCCGCTGGGGTCGCCTGCGCCCCCAGCCCCCTCCAGAGAGAAACTGCAAGTAGCTCGTAACTGTGTAAATTCGTAACTGTAAGCTGTAACAGACTAAAGGTGCGGTCTCCGAATGGGGCCTGCCCCATTCGAAATCGAAACAAATAAGAAAACATTCTTTTTTTAAACCATGCAAAAATTTTTCACAGAAATTCTGCGGGGTCTGGGGGTGCAGGCACCCCCAGCGGGGGATGTAAAGGGGGCGGGCCCCCTTTCAAAGAAGATAATTACCTCTTTTCAACAGTCGCCAACGCCCTACCCAAAGCCCCTTCCCAGCGCTTCCAGCATTGAATCAGATTTTCAAACTTGGCCACCTCCAAACACCACCCCGGATTCTCAGGCTCAGCCACCGCATGCAAAATGGCCAAGGAATGAAAACAACGACACAAACCGACTTGCACCAGCTCGACGGGGTTGAATACCACAGAATTTTCTATGCAAGCCAAATAGTGGGTCAAAAATAAACGGGCCTTGGGCACATCAACTTCGGGCCAAAAGCAGAACCGCTCGATCACCGCCGCCACATCCACCAGGACGGAGGAGCGAACCCCCACCATATCTTCAAAATCCAAAAAAGTGGGCAGGTCATTTTGGATGCCAAACAACACATTGGCCCGGTGCAGATCATTATGGGCCAAACACGTACCCCGGCCACGGAAAAGGGGTTCCACAACACTCAGGCTGGCTTGGTACTCCAAAGCAAATGTCGCCGAAGGCACCGACTTCAACTGTGCTTTCCAACTATCAACAAGGAGCGTCCAGTCCTTCTCTTCCAAGGGGAAAGCAGCCAACTGGTTGTGCAGCAGGGCCAAAGCACGTCCCAGATTTTGAACCTGCGTTGGGCTTTCATCAAAAAACCGACTCTCCAGCCATGGGTACAAAAAAATCCACTCTCCTGCGGGTCCTTGTTGGGGCGGATACCGCAAAGGCAAGGTGGATGCTCCCTGCTGAGAGAGCCAGGTTGAAATCTCAGCGGCCCGTCCTTCCCGTGTGGCTCGCCGGGGTGGTTTGATCTTGGCAAAGAGCCGCTCTCCGCCACTGGTTTGAATTTGATAGTAACCACACAACCCGCTTTGCTCATTTCGTTCCGCCCGATGGACCTGCTCAATCCTCAACTCCGGCATCAAGTCACGCCACAAGGGGGTAACATCCTGCACAAAACGCATGTGCCCCGGCAGCAAATTGCCATGGGCCGGGGGCACAAAAGCGGAACTAGACATCCTGCTCTGTAATGGGCGCTCCCGCTTTCACGGCGTGGGCCAAGGGTTTCCCCACAAAGTCATCCCAACGCTCCACCGGAATTCCCTGCTGGGGAAACGCAAACCGGATGGTCTCGGGAGAAATTCTGGCCCCGGGCTCCAGATCACTTTTGGCCACCAGACACATTCTATCCGGTGGAACAGGCCTGTCCACGGGCAAGGTTCGGGTGGTACTGCCCATCGCTTGGTCAATCAGCGCTATTTTTTCCAGCGTTTCCCCGATTTGGGAAATGGGCAAGGCGTGGGCGATATCAATATCGGGTTTGGACTCATCCAGACACACCCCTTTCTCAAGCACATCCACCCCCAAGGCGGTGGCAGCCAACAGCATCTCAATGCCCCGGAAATGATCGGACAAACTGTCGTGGCACTGATATTTTCGGCCCATATCAATCATCATATTCAGGTTAAAATCAGTGGGCGGCGCTGGCGGCCCCGGTGGGCTATGTTGCACGATCAGGGTCTGCGCCCCGCTGGCTTTGGCCCATTCCACCGCCCGATCAATTTCATCCATGGTTGATCGCCCCGTATCCAGCATGAGTACCCGCCCCGTGGCGGCCACACTACGAATCAGGGGAGCATGCACGATATTGCTGCTGGGAATTTTCAGGGCCACTGCTTCCAATTCCAGGGCCAGTTGCAAGCCCTCTTCATCGTAAACGCTTAAAACCAGTTCCAGCCCCTGATCTCTGGCGTCACTGTAAATTCTGCGCAAGGTATCCAAAGGCACCACATGGCGCTCAATCACATCCCTGTAACGCTCCCGACGCATGCCCGTACCGGGGACAAAATAACCAACTTCGCCTTCGGGCAAGCACATATCCGGGTTGTGCAACAACGCCCCCTTGAGGGTTGTAATGCCGGCGCTAATCAGCGCGTTCACCAACCGGTAGGCACCCTGAATGTCGTGCTTGAAATAAACATCGATATCCGGCAGAAAAAGAGGCGCTTCCCCCTGACCAATACGCTTTTTGCCAATCAGACTGGCAGGCTTGTTACTCACCGTGCGCATCCTCTTTCTTCGCTACCTGAATCATCAACAGTTCCAGTGGCAGGGGCATAATTCCGTTTCGTAGCGTCCGTTGGCCATCCGCTCCCGGCTCCGTCCAGGAACGCACCGGATCCGTCTGGGGCGGCAAATCGAAAGGCAGCGCAAATTTTTCAAATGAAAAGTGTTTGACGCCTTGCACTCCTTGCAAAAATGCGCCCACGCTTTGCTTGGAAAATAAATTATAGCCGGGATGCCAGGGGGCTTCAAAGTGTTCAGCATAGCGCCATTGAATCCGGGCATCCAGCGGGTAGTCATTAAACAAGCCCGTTATTAGCACCACCCCGCCACTTTTGGCCACCCGCACACACTCACTGAATGAAGGGCGAAAATCATCAAAAATGCTGTGTACCCCGGTTAAAAATACTGCGTCAAAGGTGTTATCCGGCACACTGGTCATGTGGTTGGCGTCCCCCTGATGGACAGCCAGATTCGCCGTCCGTTGCCGAGCCAATTGCACCAGTTCCACGTCATACTCAAGGCCTTCACAGTGGGCCGCCGGATACCGTTGCTGGGCGTACTGAAGAAAATCCCCAGAGGCACACCCCACATCCAGCAGGCGTGTAGGAAGCACACCCAAGGCTTCCAGCTGATCACAGAGCCATACAAACATAAACTTTGGCTCTGTTTTTTCAGTCCCACTGTAGACGCTGGTTCGTTTGTAGTCAGCACTGATCATGCGTATCATTCCCAAAAAGAAAAATTATACTGAAGCGGTTTTGCGGTTGTCCATCCAGGACAGTGTTTATTGAGGAGACGGATTCGGTAAAACAACGAAAACAGAGGTGGTCAATTCTGCTCCATCAAACAAACTGACTGTTTTCGCCTGACGTTTTGTTCTGTAAAATTCTGGATAAATATCAACGTTTCGGCAGCGGCGGCGGTGGGCGAAACCAAATGCTGTCCGGCATTCAGCCAGGCCTTTTCAAGCCCTGCTGAACTCAAAGCAAGAGCCAGTTTTTCTGCCAGTGAATCGGTGGGTAAAATCGTATCCGCCAGATTTAAGCGGGTATAGGGCAAGGCCTCAAAAGCGATTTGAGGGCTCAGGGTATCCAGCAGCGCTTGGGAGGTCAGCACCGACACGGGGCTTGAAAGGGGCATTTGCGAATAAAAGTTCAGGTAGGCCGCATCATAAAGACAATTGGACATAATGCTGCACACGCAATCGCAAGCAATCAAGGCCTCCTCAACCGGCCAGTTTTCCAGAAAGCGAACCGGAACCGCCTCGTTCGCCGTCAGTAAAGCCAGTGTTTGCTGCCGTTGCGCCTCACTCTCGCGCGGGTGCGGCTTGTAAATAACAGTGGGCTTTTCACCAAGGCTTTCAACGGCAGCCACCCAATGCTCAATCACCGCCGTATAACCAGGAACATGATGCAAGGACTGCCCAAACCAGCCAATCACCTGGGTTGTCTCCACGTTCAGTTTTGCTCGACTGGTTCGCCGAATGGCCGGAATATCCAACCTGCTATAGCAGGCATGCCGCGGCGAGCCCATGATAAAGCTATCAGCGCCGTGACGCTGCCGGTTTAATTCACGGGCGGCGGCATCCAGCACCAAAAATACCGAGGGAACAGCATTAAAAAAGGGATTCCATTCGCCCCAAAAATCCTGAAGCAAAAACGTGGGACAAGCGGCCACCTTCAACAGGGCTTCATCAATGCCCCCCTGTCCCGGCGAGGAAAGCCCGGCAATCACTGCATCAGGCTGATGATCACTGACCCAGTGGGCCGCCTCTTTCAGCAACACCGCTGCCGCCGGATCATCAGGATGATTGACCGCAGGGGCCTCGATAAAAACAGGATTAATACCTGCCTGGGATAAAATGCCAAAGGCTGGAGCCTGGGCCAAGACCATGACCTTGTTCCGGGGATCGTGTGCGGCCAGTTCCGCCAGTGGCGCCACATACAGGGCGGCAGCGGCATCCCGGGCGGAAAAAATTAAGCGCATAATGTTTCCAGTCCGGGTTTTCGCATTTTGTCCATATTCGGTGGGTTGGGGAAATCCTGACGGGGGAATATTAGCACGAACCATCTCAGACTGGCAGCCCCTGACGCAACGCTATGACTTTGGCAAATTGCTGTAGTTAACCGGCTTGCTCTACCCAATCACGCAAAACCACACACCGATCCGGGAATGACAAGACTTGGAGAGTATCCGGGAAGTTTTTAGTCCGGTGTAACGCCAAGGCCTTAGCAACGCAGACACAAAGAAGATGCCCGGCAAAAAATCTTGCGGACAAGCTCTTCCGCACGCTGAAACCGGCAAATCAGTATCGCTAACCCGAACCCAGGGTGCTAAAGGTGTCATCCGTTTTTTGATAAACCATATCCCGCAACTGGGGATGCTGGTTGAGATACTCCCCATCGGCGGCAATGGCAAAGGCCGCCTTTCGAGCCTTTTCCAGGGTGTCCTTGTCCTCAATCAAATCGGCCAGCACAAAATCCGGCAAACCGCTCTGGCGGGTACCCAAAAACTCACCCGGCCCCCGCAGCTCCAAATCCCGCTCAGAGATATAAAAGCCATCCTCGCTTTCGGTCAAAATGCTCAGGCGGGTCAAGGTGGTTTCCGTTTTGTTATCGGACACCAGCACACAGTAGGATTGATGGCTGGAACGTCCCACCCGGCCCCGCAACTGGTGCAACTGGGACAGGCCAAAGCGATCGGCGTTCTCAATGATCATGACCGTGGCGTTGGGCACATCCACGCCCACTTCCACCACCGTGGTACTGACCAGAATGTGCAAATCACCCGCCGCAAAGCGACTCATCACGGCGTCTTTCTCATCGGGGCGCATTTTACCGTGCAGCAGGCCAATGCGTAAATCCTGAAACACCTCCTGCTGCAAGCGCTCCGCCTCGGAGGTGGCCGCCTTGGCCGACAAAGTCTCCGACTCCTCAATCAGGGGAAACACAATGTAGGCTTGCCGCCCCTTCAAAATTTCCTGCCGAATGAGCTGGTAGCCCTGCCCTAATTGAGAATGCGTGAGCAGCGTGGTTTTAATGGGAGTCCGCCCCGGGGGCAATTCATCCAGAATGGACACGTCCAAATCGCCGTGCAAGGTCATAGCCAGAGAGCGAGGAATGGGGGTAGCGGTCATGGTCAGCATCTCCGGGTGTTGCCCCTTGCTTTTGAGCAAAGTCCGCTGACGCACCCCGAAACGATGCTGCTCATCCACCACCACGATGCCCAGCTTGGCAAACTCTACATCGTCCTGAATCAGTGCATGGGTGCCCACGGCCACGTGAATTTGTCCGTTCAGCAAGGCTTGGCGCAATTCCCGGCGCTCCCGTGCCCCGGATTTCCCCACGAACAGGCCCGCCCGCAAGCCCAGCGGGGTCAGCCACTCCACGCATTTGCGGTAATGCTGCTCGGCCAGAATTTCGGTGGGAGCCATCAAGGCCCCCTGATACCCGTTTTCCACGGCGGCTAACAGGGTCAGAATGGCTACCACGGTTTTCCCGCTACCCACGTCCCCTTGCAACATGCGGTACATGGGCTCATCGGAAGCGATATCTTGCGAGATCTCATTTAACACCCGCTGCTGAGCCCCGGTCAAGGCAAAAGGCAAGGCCTGCTTGAGCTGCTCGGCATAGCCATCGGGATGATAGACCAGATTCAGCCCCTTCACGGTTCGCTTGTACTGCTGACGAATCAGGGACAAGCGCAACTGCACGTAAAACAGCTCGTCAAACACCAGACGCTCCCGGGCGGCGGTGGCCAGCTCCCGGGTTTCCGGGAAGTGAATCTGCCGCAGGGCCTGTTTTAAGGGCATCAGGCCGTACTGCTGCAGTACCGACTGAGGCACAGGATCGATGATGCTGTCCAGGTAATCCTGCAAGGCCTGATGGATGGCCTTACGCAAAAAGCGCAGGTTCAGCCCTTCGGTCAGGGCATAAATGGGCACCAATCGGCCCGCATGCAAGGAGTCGTTCTCTTGAACGCCGGTGGCGTCCTGATAGCTCAAAATCTCCAGTTGGGGGCGATCCATGGCCGGGATTTTTTTATAGGTATCCCACTTCACCTTGCCAGAGAGCATGACATCGGCCCCCTTGGGGTAGCGGTCCTTCTGCGCTTCCAGCGAGGCCTGACTGAGCTTGCCCAGAAACCAGTTGGCGGCCATCATGCCGGTATCATCGGTAATCACCAGGCTGAGAATGGCCAGCCCGTTCTTGGTTTTGTAGGCGTTCACCGAGCGGATGCTTCCAATCACGGTAACCTCATCGCCCTGATTGAGATCCAGAATTTTGACCCGGTTGTTGTAATCCAGATAACGCCGGGGGAAGTAGTAGAGGAGATTCTCCACGGTCTGAATGCCCACCAGCCCCAGCAATTGGGCCAACTTGGGGCCCACCCCTTTCAGGTACTTCACCTCCAGTTCGTGGATGGATTTTCCACCGGCCTTGGGGGGCTCCGTGGACAGTTTAGGAGCCTTGCGCTGGGCCGCGCCTTGCCGGGACAGGGCGATTAAAAACTGCTCCATGCTCTCCAGCGTGCGCATGCGCCCCCCCAAATCCATGAAGGGGTAATTCTCGAACTTGCGGCGCAGGGTATCCACCGGGTTGTCCGCGCCACTGCCATCGTCCAGCGTCAGCGGGGGCATTTCTTTCAGGGTGTCGAACACAAAGCGGGAAAACGTTTTTTTACGTCCCTGCACGTCAATGTAACGGTGATCCTTCTCGATGGACACCGCCTGCCGCAAGTCCTTCAGTTTTAACTGCACTTCTTCCAGGGATAACAAAGGCGTGGCCTCTCTCAAAACGGGTTCAGCCGCAACCGGGATCTTCTCTGCCGGATTCTTGTGGGCTTGTCAGATAGTGGGTTCCAGCCGGAACAAGCTCCTTCGTATTATAGTACAGACCCTTCCAATCCCCCCAGAGGCTGGGAGCGCCATCGGTTTTGTAGACGGCCCCTTTTCAAGAACTGAACCAGTGTGCGATTATTACGTCATCCGTTAACAGACGCCTGGCTTGATTACACCCTGAGTCAGGCCCACGCCAAGTTGGGTCGAGCTTGCTAGCAAGCGAGCAGCAAGAATGGCCCGCCCAGAAATCACCACAGCCACACCAGGCCACAAACAAGAGGGATAGAGAGAACTTTTTGAATCGGCAAAGAATCACATTTTTAATGAAAACAGTGTTCAGGTTCAACGAAGAGACAAGCTGGCAACCAGTCAGTCAGGCGGCTTATTGGCCCCAAGCCAGCATTAAACGGTTTTAAAGTAAGAGGTAGTAAATCCATGCGCAATCGGTTTCATTCCCGTCATTTACGGTTAGCCCTGCTCAGTAGCCTCATGGCGGGCAGCCTGTGGCTCCCCCCTGCCGGAATGGCTCAGACCTCCAACAATCTGGAGGCCATCCAGAATTACAATCAGGGCATTGAAGCCTACAATCAGGGCCGGGTGAATGACGCCCTGGGCAAATTTACCCGGGCCACCCAGATCGATCCGGCCTATGGCGATGCCTACTACAACATGGGCTCCATCTATTACCAGCTCAAGCGCTTCCCCGATGCCGCCGACATGTTCCAGAAATCCGTGAACCTGGCCCCGGCGGATGGCAACGCCAAATACAACCTGGCCCTGTGTCTGGAAAGGCTGAATCGCAATGAAGAGGCCATCAACATCCTCTCTCAAATTCCGGCCAGCGATGCCAAGTACACCCAGGCCCGGGTCAAACTGAATGAACTGCGCCCGGAGTTGAAGCCGCAAAACGCGCCAGCCACGGCCACTAAGCCTGCCAGCGCTCCGGCCACGGCCAATAAGCCCACCACGACCACACCGACCGTGAACAAGCCAGCCGCCGCCCCGCCCAGCGCTACCAAACCAGCGGCAGCGGCCAAAGCCACGGTCAAGGTGTTTTCCAAGGGGTATGAAGGCCCCACCGGGATTACCATCGGCCCGGGCGGCTTTATGTACGTGGCCAACTACTCCAAAAACATCATCTACCGGGTGGGGGCCAGCGGCGAAAAGACCGTGTTCAGCTCCGGCGAAGGCATTAAAGGCCCCATCGGCCTGACCTACAACCCCAAAACCAATGAATTGTACGTGGCCAACTACCTGCTGAACAACGTGGCCCGTATTAACGCCAACGGCAAGACCAGCGTCCTCATTGGCGGATTGAACAAGCCCTACAACCTGTTTATGGACACCGTGAACAACGCCGTGTTTGTCTCCGAGCAGGACCCGGCCAATGTCATTTCACGCATCGCATTGCCGTAAACCAGTACAACCTTGAACACCCGGCCCGGTGATCCTTTATGGAAAACCGGGTCGCTTTTTTAGACTCCGCAAAAAAATAAAACCGGGAGATATGGCTCTCCCGGTGGTTGGTTGTAAGGCTCTCTCACTCCGGCTAAAGAGCAAGGCGGCACTTACTCGGTATGACACAGTACCTGTTGCCAGGCACTTTCTTTTCCCCCTTCACGAAATGTGTCCTTATCCCCTCTCTTCACTCCCAATCTCACACCCAATAATCCCGTCTCATCCCAAAGCCACCGGCTGATCCCGAAACTTGCCCCAAAATCGAACCCAGGCCGATTCACCGAGCAGTCCTCAAACACTGGACGTCGTCGGGGTTGTGGCCGGGCCACGGGTACAGGAAATCCACTGCCAGCAATCGGCAATGCAACTCCAAATACCAGCCGGGATATGGCTTTCAATGCTTTTCTCATCTCTTCAACTGTTTGTCGCATCGCAAACGCACAAGCGTTTCGATTGGTACCCACTTGAACTGCCAGCCAGCACGGCCCAGTTCATACTTGTTCTGAGAGAGAAAAGCGAGTGAAGTACGATTGATGCCAGTTTATGAAGTTTTTTTTACAAAGCAGGCCAAAGCCGCTCAAAATCAGCGTTTGGCAATCCGCCGCGAACGTTTCACAGCCGAAGAACTTCTACATGCGCTCCGGGGCGGACACACCCAGCAAGTCCAGGGCCTGGGCCAGCGTCTTCTGAATGGCCCGAATCAGCATCAGGCGGGCCTGCGTCAGAGAGGGCTCCGGGGTGAGAATCCGGCAGACCCCGTAAAAGGAGTGGAACTGAGCCGAGACATCCTGAGCGTACTGGGTCACAAAATGCGGGGAACGGAATCGGGCGGCATCCCGAACCACGTCCTCAAACCCGTCCAACAACAGCAACAAGGTCTTTAACACCTGCTGTTCCTTGGGGTCAGGCAGACTGTCAAACAAGGGGGCCAGCGTCTGTACGTTCAAGGCATGCTCAAAAGCCCGCAAATCTTTTTCCGTGACAAAGGGCTGGGCCACTGCGCCGGAATCGACATTAACCGGAGCTTCCACGGCATTACGCAAAATACTGCAACACCGGGCGTGGGCGTATTGCACATAAAACACCGGGTTTTCACTGGTGGCGGAAGCGGCCAGATCCACATCAAAATCCAGCGAGGTATCGGCGGACTTGGACACCATCCAGAAGCGGGTGGCATCCACGCCCACTTCGTCCACCACGTCCTGCAGGGTCAGCATCTTGCGGCGCTTGCCCATGCGGGTACGCTCACCATCCACAATCAGGTTGACCAACTGACCCAGCAGCACTTCAAACTGCTCTGGAGAGTGGCCCAATGCCTGAATGGCCCCTCGCATGCGGGGAATGTAACCATGGTGATCGGCCCCCCAGATGTTCATAATCCGGTTGTAGCGGACTTGCCCCCGGGCGTCCTGACGGCTGAACTTATCGTGGTGATAGGCGATATCGGGCATTAAGTAGGTGAAGCTGCCATCGGACTTGCGCAGCACCCGATCTTTCTCGTCGCCAAACTCGGTGGACTTGAACCACAGGGCATCTTCGGCCTCGTAGGTAAAGCCCTTGGCAGTTAAAGCAGTCAGCGTTTCCGGGATGACGCCCCGATCGTACAGGTACGCCTTTTCGGAAATCCAGCTTTCAAAAGGCACACGCATGCGATCCAGCAGGGCCCGCTGATCGCTCAGTAAAAACTCACGGGAAAAATCCTGAATGCCTTGCCGGGCTTCGGCCTCAGGCTCACCGGGAGAAGCGCTAATGGCGCTGAGCAATTGCCCTTGACGCTGAGAATCAGCCAGATAAGCCCGGGCCACGTCCAGCACGTACTCGCCGGGATAGGGCAGGGTTTCGGGTAGTTCAACCGGCACCGAAAGCAGCCCTTCGGCCTTCAGAAGTTCCACGCAGCGCCAGTACACCGAGGTGGTGATATTGCCCATCTGCACCCCGGCGTCGTTGATGTAAAATTCGGCGGTCACCTCGGCGCCACAGTGGCGCATCAGGCGAATGATGGCATCGCCCAACGCGGCCCAGCGGCCATGCCCAATATGTAAAGGCCCGGTGGGGTTGGCGGAAACGTATTCCAGCAAGACCCGTTCGCCCGCCAGCTCCTGATTCCGTCCGGGGGCAGGAGAATGAATAATTCCCACCAGCGCTTCGGCCAAAAACGCCGTGGAGAGTTGAAAGTTGAGGTACCCACCCACCACGGTCACCGTCATCCGTTCATCGGACAGTACCCCTTGCAGCACTTCGGCAATTTTAGGGGGGGCCATTTTGGTATGACGGGCCAAAAAGGAAACGTTGACGGCGTAATCGCCATGCTCGGGATTGCGGGGGCGCTCCAGGCGAAAGGCGGCGGTCATGGCGTCATCCACCATCAGGCCGTTGAGTTGGGGAGCCGCTTGTTGAAGCGCTGAAGACAGGTGATTGAGAAGTTTTTGTTTAATCATAGTCCGTCAACTCTAGCAGAAAATCGACCCGGACAAAAGTTGGGTCTGATGTGCGGGACTTTCCGTTTTTGGCATTTAAAAAGGGCCGAAGCCCTTCTTAAATTTCAGAATACACAATTGTAAACGCCTGTAAGCACGGCAGCCGCAAGTTCAGTTGGAAGCGCCTATTCGGACACCTCATCGGCAGCCGGTTGCACCACGGTATCGGTCGCGCTCCCCTCCAGCATCAACACTTCCCCATCGTAATTCATGGTCATCTCATCCGAGGATATAAAAGAAACCTTCAAGGCCAGCTCGGCCAGATGCCTTCCGCCGACCGAAAATTCGGTAATGGTATCCAGGGCAATGGTCCATAGTTCTTCCGGGCTTCCATCCTTCCTGTAGGACTGGATTTGCAGGGCGTCAGCGTCCACGGATACCAGCTTTCCCTCATAGTAGCGATTAAAGGCGCCCTGACGCACAAAGATGAACCTTTTCAGCAAAGGCAGCAGTTTTGGATACATGTAGGGGTCTCCCTATAGCTCACTCTGTATAGCTCACTTTTCCATCGTTTCCCTGTAAAAATATTAAACGATGTTACCAATTAGAGCAATCGTCCAAAACTCAGCAATAAAAATAATTTTCAGGGTTCCCCTTACCCCAAACCCATCTGTAATTCACCCCATTAACCGAATCGGAGAATAAAAAGCATTACGCCGTAATCATTTCTGGCTAGGCAAGCTGACAAACACAAGGCCAAACCATTGCCCAACCGGGCCTCTCCAGTTGGCTAGAAAATAACAAAAAAACCTCGACAGAAGGAATGAAAAAACCGGGAAAAGCAAGGACCCAAGTTAATTTCCCCTTAAATATTAATAATAAAGGTAGTTATAGACGGCGCGTGAATATCCCCTCTATAATGACGAACATCCAGGGTTAGGTAGAACTCATACGGTAACTTTCTGAAGGCAGAGCATGGCGCAGCCCAATTGCCAGAAGGCCTCCCAATTCTGCCAGCGATAGTCGTAGCGGATTTCAAGCTTTCTGAATTTGCCCAGCCA